>JBIISK010000055.1:0-10115 GCA_044341045.1 Sediminibacterium sp.
TAATTACACGGTCATCATTGGTAACACAGTAACGTGATGGTCTGAGTCCATTTCTGTCTAGTGTGGCACCAATCATATTTCCATCTGTAAATGAAATAGAGGCTGGACCATCCCATGGTTCCATAAAACAAGCATGGTATTCGTAAAATGCTTTTTTAGTGGCATCCATACTTTCGTTGCCATCCCAGGCTTCAGGTATTAGCATCATCATTACGTGTGGTAATGATCTACCACTCATAAATAAAAGCTCAATCATATTATCGAGACAAGCCGAGTCGGATTGTCCGGATGAAACAATGGGTAATAACATGTCCATTTCTTCTTTCGAAAAATTGGGGGTGCTAAAACCTTTTTCACCAGTGCGTAACCAGTTTAAATTTCCTTGAAGCGTATTGATTTCTCCGTTGTGGGCAATGTACCTGAAGGGTTGTGCTAATTTCCAAGATGGAAAAGTATTGGTAGCAAATCTGGAGTGTACGAGTCCAAATGCAGACACTACGCGTTTGTCATTGAGGTCTGTGAAATAATCACGAACCTGTAAACTCGTTAACTGTCCTTTGTAAATAATTGTTTTGTAAGATAGGGAAGCGATATAAAATCCAATCTCATCTTTTTTAATGCTATTGTTAATGGTATGCGCCGCGTAATTTTTAAGTACAAATAATTTACGTTCAAAAGCTTCAGATGAAATTATATCGTCAGGACATTTGATAAACACATGTTCCATATTAGGTTCTACCGATAATGCCGTTTGGCCAATACCGTTTGTGTTAACAGGTACTTTACGATAGGTAATAATTTCGAGTCCTAATTTTTCGGCAGCTCTGTCAAATATTGCTCGGCATTCTTCTTTTAATGCATTTTCTTTTGGAAAAAATAAAACGCCCACTGCATACTTACCATAATTGGGTAGATGCGCACCAAGTTTAATGCATTCATCAAAGAAAAATTCATGTGGAATTTGAATCATGAGACCTGCGCCATCACCTGTATTTTTTTCGAAACCAGAAGCGCCACGGTGCTCCATGTTTTCTAATACCGTTAGTGCATCAGAAATATTTTGATGCGACTTGATGCCTTTGATGTTTGCAACAAAACCAATGCCGCATGCATCATGTTCAAAAGCGGGATCATACAACCCCTGGTTGTTTTTAGAAACAAGCATGTAACCCAATTAATGTTCAGGAATAAAATAATGTATGGCAGGCAATCGTTTCCGTAAAATAATAAATATTTAACGAAATCTACAATGAGATATCAACATTCGTTACATGAATAAACAAACAAACGATAGTTTATATGTTTAAGATGCAGTCGCAATAAAATAATGTGCAGGAAAATTAAAACCTAAAGTATCAATAATCGATGTGGGAAAAATTCCATAGACAGTGCTACCAGTGCCTGTCATCGATGCGTACACAGCACCCTTTTGATACAGTGTTTCTTTGATGTTTGCTAATTCAGGAAAGGAATTAAAAATAGGTGCTTCAAAATCATTGATGAGCACATCTTTCCAAGTGGATACCGGTTGTTGAATGATGGCTGCTAAATTGGTGTCTGGAATTTTTGGCGTAATCAATGAAAATGCAAGTTTAGTAGAAATGGCAATTCCCGGATTTACAATTACAATAGTGTAACCATCAAGGTTTACGCTTATTGGTTTTAAAATTTCTCCTCTTCCTGTTGCGTATGCAGCGCTATTTAAATTAAAAAATGGACAATCACTACCTAGCATTAAGGCATACTGCATGAGTTTGTCTCCTGGTATTTGTAAATTAAATAATTGGTTGAGTGCTACAAGTGTAAATGCACCATCCGAAGATCCGCCTCCAAGTCCAGCACCCATTGGGATATGTTTATGCAAATGCATTTTTATGTTTGGGATAGTAGGGTAGTCTTTTTTTAATAACCCGTAGGCTTTAAAACATAAATTATCGGAAGGGTCGCCGTTAATTGTTAATCCAGAACTTGTAAATGTAATGGGTGCCGCATTTACATCTGGTTCAATAATAATTTCAAGTGCATCCTTAATTGAAATGGGAAAAAATACCGTTTCTAATGCATGAAATCCATCCGCTCTTTTTTGGGTAATACGTAATCCAAGATTGATTTTGCAGGAAGGAAAACAAATCATTTGGTTTTCCTTTTA
Organism: Sediminibacterium sp.; assembly: GCA_044341045.1. GTDB lineage: Bacteria > Bacteroidota > Bacteroidia > Chitinophagales > Chitinophagaceae > Sediminibacterium. Next base: position 2,150 of record JBIISK010000055.1, read on the forward strand.
TTGATTTCGTCGCGAATGGCAATAGCCCTAATATAATCTTCACTTTCTAGTACCTCTTGTAAGAGTTGTTCGAGGGCAATGAGGTCTAATTTGGTAATGTCATCTTGTTCTTCGAAGGGTTGCTCCACGCCAACAGCTTCTATTTTTTGTTTACTTACGCCACCTTCATCCATTAAAATACCGGCGTTTTCTAAAATATGTTCGTAGGTATAAATAGGACATCCAAAACGAACGGCTAGTGCAAGGGCATCAGAAGTTCGAGAATCAATTTCGATGGTATCATGGTCTGTAAAGCAAACCAGTTTGGCATAAAAAATGCCTTCTTGTAAATCGTTGATAATAATTTCTTGCAGCTCTACATGAAAGGCCGTCATGAAATTTTTAAGTAAATCGTGGGTGAGGGGTCTGCTAGGGTGCATGTCCTCTAGCGCAACAGCAATAGCCTGGGCTTCAAACCCTCCAATTACAATGGGAAGTCGACGAGCGCCACCACCTGCTTCACCTAATACAACGGCATAAGAATGCGATTGGGTGATGCTATGGGAAAGGGCGACTATTTCGAGTTCTATTTTTTTCATAGACACCACGAAATTAATTCAAAAAATATAGAATTCAACAGAAGGGCGCTAAAAACTAGGCGGAGGCTTTCATTTTTTTAATCGCATCAGTAAATTTAGGTAATACTTCGAAGGCGTCACCTACAATGCCATAGTCGGCAGCTTTAAAAAACGGTGCTTCTGGATCTTTATTAATCACCACAATAGTTTTACTTCTGTTTACACCAGCAAGGTGCTGGATAGCGCCAGAAATACCAATGGCAATGTATAAATTAGGGGCAACCTGAACACCTGTTTGACCCACGTGCTCGTGGTGTGGACGCCAATGTGCGTCACCAACAGGTCTAGAACAAGCCGTTGCTGCGCCAAGCTCTTTTGCGAGGTCAAGTAAAATTCCCCAGTTTTCGGGGCCTTTTAATCCACGTCCGCCACTTACAACAATATCGGCTTCTGTTAAAGAAATTTCTCCACTTGTTTTATGAACCGCAGTAATTTTTACATGGCCTGCCGTTACAGCAATATCTAATGGGGTAGTGGTAGCTGCTGCAGACGCGCCACCCACAACTTTATAACTATTAGGGCTTATCGCAATTATTTTTATTGCTGTTTGTATTGAAACATTGGCAAATGCTTTTCCAGAAAACACAGATTTTTTTACAACAAAACCAGCGCTTGTATTGGGTAATGCAATAGCACCTGTTACAAGTCCTGCTTTTAATAATGCAGATACACCAGCGCACAATGCTTTACCTGTTTGGTTGTGTGAGAAAACAATGGTGGTAGCGCCAACTTTTGTTGCAGCAGCTGCAATTGTTTTTACAAACACTTGTGCATCAAAATGAGCGAGTGCGGCATCATTAATTTGATATACATTTTTTAATTCGTAAGCCCCAAGTGTTGCAAGGTCGTCGTTAACAGCACCTAATAAAAGGCCATGCACTTCGGTGCCTAATTGTTTTGCAAGTGCAGCGCCATAAGACACCGCTTCTAGCGTACTTTTTTTAATTTGATTGTCTTGATGATCTATATATACGAGTACCATAATTTAAAATTGATTGGGGTTAAATAGCTTTTGCTTCTTCATGTAATAAACGAACAAGTTCTTCTACATTGTCTGGGCTAATTAGTTTTACGCCCGCTTTTGGAGCTGGTAATTCAAAACTTTCGATACTTGTTAAAGTCTCTACTGCAGCGGGTTCTACCACTCTAAGGGGCTTAGTACGCGCAGCCATAATACCTCTCATGTTTGGAATGCGTTGTTCTGCAACTCCTTTTTGACAACTCACCACCACCGGGTTGTTAACGGTTACTACTTCTTCACCACCTTCAATTTCACGAGTAATCGTAGCAGTTGTTCCTTCGATATTAAAAGAAGTAGCAAGTGGGATATATGGCGCATCAATTAATGCAGCAAGCATACCACCAATAGAAGCACCATTATAATCGATGGTTTCTTTTCCAGTAAAAATTAAATCATATTTTTCGGTGCCCGCTACTGCTGCAATTTGAGCTGCAATTGAAAAGCTATCAGCACTATCTGTATTGATACGAATGGCTTCATCACCACCAAGTGCCAATGCTTTTCTGATGATAGGTTCTGCGTCTGCACCGCCCACTGTAATTAAATGAATAATGGTAGCAGGGTCTTTTTCTTTTAACTCAATGGCACGTACTAGCGCATACCACTCATCGTATGGATTAATGATCCATTGAACGCCTGATTCATCAAATTTTTTCGCACCATCTGTAAAGGCAATTTTTGCCGTGGTGTCGGGTGTTTTACTAATACAAACTAGAATTTTCATAATCTCTTTTTAAACCTAGGAATTACATAGTTGTTTATGCAACTATTTGCAAATATAGGTATCATTTTAATTACAAAGTTCGTCTATCTTTGGTTTATGGATCGGATAGAAAAATTGTTAAATTTTTTAGCTAGCCAGCCCTCAGATAACTTTTTGAGGCATGCACTTGCGCTCGAATACATTAAAGTAGGAAATGATGCAGAAGCTAGGGCTTTATTTACGGCAATTGTAACCGAAACGCCCAGTTATGTGGGTACCTATTACCATTTGGCCAAACTACTTGAAACAATGGGTGAACAAGCAGAAGCCATTACCTGGTATGAAAAAGGATTGGAAGCTTGCAAAATAGCAGGGGACAAGCATGCATATTCCGAATTACAAGCTGCCTACGAAGACTTAATATACTAATTAGAAGATTAGTTCGGGTTAATTAACTACCTCTTGAACCACCAGTTTTAATTGGTTTTTTGCCTACGGTTACCGCTTTGGTACCTGGTTTTGCAATAAATTTTGATCCTTGTGCTTTGTTGGCCTGGTTTTTAGTACCTGGTTTGCCTGCTTTAGAATTATTTACGGGTAAAGCCATTTTAAAAATATTTATCTCCAAATATACGAATTACCGGTAGCTATTAGATGAATGGCTTAATTTTATTCTATGTTTTTATTAGAGGTTTGTGGTGTTGCTAAAAATCATGCTGGCGGTACTTATGCCAGTACCATTTCATTTGAAATCCCCAAGGGGCAAAAATTAGCCATTGCTGGAGAAACAGGGTCAGGCAAAACAACACTATTAAAAATGATGGCGGGTTTAATGGAACCTACCACCGGATCGGTACATTTTAAGGGTACGCGTATCTTAATGCCCAGTGAGCAACTTATTCCGGGGCATCCAAAAATTGCTTTTTTATCGCAACATTTTGAACTCCGAAACAATTATAGGGTAGAAGAACTACTTGATATGGCCAGAAAAATTCCTGCTGCAAGGGCCAATCATATTTATCAAATTTGTAGAATTGAACATTTGCTTGCCCGTAAAACCAATCAAATTTCTGGGGGAGAAAAGCAGCGTATTGTGCTGGCACAACTATTAACCACAGAGCCCTCTTTACTATTACTAGACGAACCGTTTTCAAACCTCGATAAAATACACAAACAAATCATGCAAGATGTGATAGCAGATATTGCAACTCATTTTGATACTACTTGTGTTTTAGTATCGCACGACGCAGCTGATTTATTACCCTGGGCCAACCGAATGCTCCTCATTAAAGAAGGCGCCGTAATTAGAGATGATGCACCTGCTACTATTTTTTATGCGCCGCAAAATGAGTATGAAGCAAAACTGTTAGGTGCTTGTAATTGCATCCCTGTTTCTATGTTTCCTCGTATTCAGCAGTTAATTGTACATGCAAATACGGATCAGCAGTTATATATTAGACCTTCACAACTTTTACTTGAAAAGCCTACAGGTAATGGATTGCAAGGTGTAGTTACTGAAGTATTATTTATGGGTAGTCATTATATGATCCAGTTACAAATAGATGGCTTAGTATTAGAAGTAGCTAGTTTTGAACTTAGTATTACAGTAGGTGAAACCTATAGCGTTCGTTTACGCGAAAATGCTCAGTATCACTTATTATAAAGTAAGCCTGTTGGACAACTCAATATTTATTTTTTCAAATAAATGGCCTGGTTTAAAATTACGCCAGTTATCTATTTCCATGAGCTCGATAAAGTAGTGTAGCTTTTTTTGTCTGAAATCTTGTTGGGTTTGCTGTGGCATATTGAGTGCCACAATCCATCCGTTTTCTTCAGATACATCATCATACCACTCTTGATAATATTCTTTATCGCTACTATGAAAATTTAATACGTTTTCGCAAATCAAAATAAATTTACAAATACCTTTTTTAGATAAATGATCAATGATTTCTCTTTTGAGTTCCATGATATCATTTTCGATGGCATCATTCCATTCACCTAAAAGTTCAATGATAGCATAATGTTCATCGTAATCGGTAAATAGAATTTTTAAATAGAGCGTGCGGCTTCCAAAATCATCCCACTGTGGATGAATGAAATAATTGTACACCACTTGCGTAAATTCAAATTCGGAATAGGTGCGACCGTAAAAAGGAGATTTTGGATCTTCTTCGGCAGTATATAAATGTCTCCAATTAAAAAAAGGCTCTATCTGGTGCATACAAAAATGTTAAGCGCCTAAATAAGCGTCTGTTGCTTTTTTTACAGAACCATGTTGTAATAAAAGTGCTTTAGCGGCTTCGTAATTGTCGCTATTAATTTGCTTCATGAGCATGTGCACACCTCTGTCAACGAGTTTTTCGTTGGTGAGTTGCATGTTCACCATCTTGTTGTCTTCTACACGGCCAAGTCCAATCATAACTGCTGTAGAAATCATATTAAGCACCAGCTTTTGTGCGGTACCACTTTTCATTCTAGTGCTTCCTGTTACAAATTCGGGGCCTACCACTACTTCTATAGGGAACTTTGCAGCAGCAGATAATGGTGCACCAGGATTGCAAGAAATACTTGCCGTAGTGATGCCGTTTTCGTTACATTTTTCAAGTGCACTAATTACATATGGGGTAGTACCACTGGCTGCAAGGCCAATTACAATATCATTTACACCAATGTTATGCGCTTGTAAGTCAAGCCAGCCTTGATTAGGATTGTCTTCTGCGTTTTCTACTGCATTTGTAATGGCATGGCTTCCGCCTGCTATAATACCAATAACCAGACCGTAAGGAACACCATAGGTAGGTGGACATTCACTAGCATCTACAATACCTAAACGACCGCTCGTGCCTGCGCCAATATAAAATAATCGTCCACCGCCTAACATTTTTTCGATAGCAATACTTACTACTTTTTCTATGTCATTGATAGCGCTAGCAACAGCATCTGGGACCGTTTGATCTTCCTTATTGATATTTGTGAGTACTTCAAGTACAGACATGTCTTGTAACTGTCTATAATTGGAATCCTGTTCTGTAATTCTTGTAAATGCAGCCATGAATAATTATTTGTGGTAGGTAATTAAACCTTCCATTGGGGCTTTTAAAACTTTTCCTAAATCTAATTCGTAAGTATTGCATAAGTCTTTTAAGACGTCTTTAAAACCAAATGCAACACTACCTACAAAGTTGATGGGTAGTTTCCAGCTCTCTTTAAATTTATAAAGGTGGGTAAAAAAGAAATCGTTTAAACCATCTTCAATGATATTTTCAATCATGTAATGTCCTCTATTTTCACTTAAAAATATAGCATAACTAGCAAGGTATCTATTGGCTAGTGGTTGCTTGTACACATTGTTTAAAATTTCGTCTTTACTGGTATTGAAGCGCTTGTTAAAGCGTGCCATTAGTTCTTCGTCAAATGTTTGGTACAAATAATATTGAACCACTTTTTTTCCAAGGTAAGCGCCACTTCCTTCATCCCCTAAAACATAACCAAGACCTGGACTATTTTTAGCAATTTTTTTGCCATTGTAATAGCCTGCGTTAGCACCCGTTCCTAATATACAAGCGATCCCTTTTTGTTTGCCACATAAAGCCCTTGCAGCTGCGTCTAAATCGTTATTGATTTCGATTTTTGCTTTGGTAAATAAGCTTTTTAAAACACTATTAATGACTTTAGCGTTGGCCGGATTGGCAAGGCCTGTGCCATAAAAGAATATGTTTTTAGGCGGAAAGTTTTTGATTTTGGGTAATAAGTACTGTTCGAGTAGCGATGTGATTTGAGCAGCCGTTAAAAAATAGGGGCTAAGTCCGTCGGTGATAATGGTCTTTTTTTTCTTACCGTCCACAAGCAAGCACCACTCACACTTGGTAGCACCACTGTCTGCAATTAAGGTTACTCGCATGTTTTTTAATTTAAAAATGATACTACGAAGTACGAAAATATCTTCGATAAAACAACCTTTATATGGTTAATATTTAAGGTTTTAAGTCATTTTTATGCTTTTAAGTAGGATATTTGTTTCTACTTAAGAATTAATAGAAACATGAACGATCAAAAAAAGAAAATAAGCCTTTGGTTACCCATTTTATTGTCAGTTGTAATGATTGTTGGAATGACTATTGGGTATCAACTTAGAGACAATACCGCGGGAGGTAAGTTTTTAGGTTTTTCTGGACGCAGTTCGGTGCAGGAACTGGTTTCACTCATCAACAATAAATATGTTGATCCGGTAGCTTCGGATAGTATCAATAAACTGGTTGCGGATGCGTTACTCTCACATTTGGATCCACACTCGGCGTATATACCTGCTAGTGAATTAGAAGCATTTAACGATGATATTGCGGGTAGTTTTATGGGTATTGGTATAGAGTTTCAAATGATGAATGATACCGTTAATGTCATGAATGTTTTTAAAGAAGGCCCGTCCTTTAAAGCAGGTTTACAAGTAGGGGATCAACTCTTAAAAGCCAACGACTCCATAATACTTTATGGTAAAAATATAAATGCCGATTGGGTGCGCTCAAAAATTAGAGGGGCAGAGGGTAGTACTGTAAAACTGACGGTGCTTCGAAGCAATAAACAAATCCAATTAAATGTTACAAGGGGTGTAATTCCTGTTTCGCCTATCGATGCAGCTTACATGATACAACCTACTACTGGTTATATAAAAATTGATAAGTTTTCTGAAAGAACCTATGAGACCTTCATGGCTTCTTTAGAAAAATTGCAAAAAGCAGGCATGAAATCGTTGGTACTTGATTTACGTGGCAATGGTGGTGGACTTTTACAAGAAGCCGTTGATATTGCAGACGAATTTTTGAGTGACAATAAATTAATTGTGTACACAGAAGGTGCCAATGCTAAGCGTTACGATTTTGTTTGTAAAAGACCTGGTTTATTTGAAACAGGTAAAATAACAGTACTTATAGATGAGAGTTCTGCTTCTGCAAGTGAAGTACTTGCGGGTGCTTTGCAAGACTGGGATAGGGCTACTATTATTGGCAGACGTTCATTTGGAAAGGGTCTTGTGCAACAGCAGTTTGGCTTAACCGATGGAAGTGCTGTACGTTTAACCATTGCTAGGTATTACACACCGCTTGGAAGAAATATTCAAAAAAACTATGCTGTTGGAAAAGAAAAATACGAACAGGAACTTACAGACCGATTTCATAGTGGATTACTTGATAAGCCCGATTCAAGTCATTTAACAGGAAAGAAATACAAGACACCTGCAGGCCATATTTTATATGGAGGCGGAGGCATTACACCAGATATTATTGTCCCACTCACAGCAAGTTTGCAAGACACACTAATCATGCAACTTTATTTGTCAAATACGCTATCCAATTTTGTATACGAATTGTATAAAAACAACCGCGATTATTTTAATAGCTTTAAAACACCGGCAGCCCTTGACAAAGGTTTTGTGCCTGCAACTTTGGAGTGGAATGCTTTTGTTGCAGCTGCTGCTAAAGATAATATTGTTGCAAACAAATTTTCTGCATCTGGTAAAGCATATTTACTACAAACCATTAAGGTATTAATGGCGCGTCAAATGTTTAGGACAGAAGGTTATTATCAAATACTCAATACCACAGATTCTGCAATTGCAAAAGCGCTACA
>JBIISK010000056.1:0-10033 GCA_044341045.1 Sediminibacterium sp.
CTGGTGGTGGAACTGGTAGACACGCAGGACTTAAAATCCTGTTCGCCGCAACGCGAGTGCGGGTTCGATTCCCGCCTGGGGCACTATCCCTTCGCTTACGCGAGGGGATTTTTTTTGCTATCTTGTGAAAACCATGCCTATAGTTTTATTTGATAATAATTTAAGACAACAACTGTATCCATTTACGTATACAAGAGCTGTTGGCACCATTAGGTCAGGTATATTTACGCCCAAAGAAAGGTGGGAGCACATTACAGGGGATAAAGTGCAAATTCAAACTACAAATCTGTTACAATCTCTATACGGACAACCGGAGGTCGATACAAATACTTTATGGATAGACGCCTTACTATTTTTAAACCACGATATAATTGACCAAATTAAAGCATTACAAACCGGTCAATGTATATATGATGACACCGGATTTATTGCAGGCGTTGGTGAAACCAATCATATAGAGGATTATTCAACTCAAACAAAGTTAGAAGATCAGAAGAGGTTACAATATGCTTCTGACTTAATCCAAAATAATGATGCACAAATTAGGTTTGATTTTGAATTAGCGACTGCTGGTAAAACGTCGGCAATCATACCCGACACTTGTACGGCTACCCATAAAGAATACATTTTTATTGAGGAAAATGCAAAACTTTCTCATTGTCATTTAAATGCGAGTACTGGACCTATTTATATAGCAAGTGGTGCAGAAATTCAGGAAGGATCTTGCATCAGAGGCCCATTCGTTTTACTAAATGACGCCTGTGTTAAAATGAATACAGTAGTATATGGAGCAACGACTATTGGGCCAAAAAGTATTATAGGCGGGGAAGTAAAAAATAGCATTTTGTTTGGCTATTCTAATAAAGCACACCATGGTTACCTTGGTGATTCGGTGATTGGTGAGTGGTGTAATTTAGGTGCTGGCACTTCTAATAGCAATGTAAAAAATACGGCAGGAAGCATTGGTGTTTGGGATGAAGTAGCAAACAATAAACGCTATGTAGGTAGTAAAATGGGCGTATGCATGGGAGACTATGTTAAAACGGCTATCAATACGAGCATTACAACCGGAGCAACTATTGGCGTGGGTGCCAATGTTTTTTGTGCAGGTCTTACCCCAAACGTAGTAACTCATTTTTGTTGGGGAATAGATAATGCAACCTATCAAATTGATAAACTCATAGAAGATACAGCTAATTGGAAAGCATTTAAGAACGAACCCTTTACTGATATTGAAAAACAGATGATCCGAGCTATCTTTGAATCATTAACAAGGAAACTATCTTAATAATTTAAGCAATTAAATAAGTCATCATGAGAAAGCAAATCGCAGCAGCTAATTGGAAAATGAATTTAACCCTCACCGAAGGGGAAGCATTACTTGACGCTATAATTGCTCAGCCACATACTTTAACAGCAAATCAAGAAGCAATTTTTGCGGTTCCTTTTCCATACATTTCAATGGCTCAAGCAAAAGTGGGTGCAAAAAACAATGTGTTTGTTGCAGCACAAAACTGTTCCAATAAATTATCTGGTGCTTATACTGGTGAGGTCTCTGTTACAATGCTTCAAAGCGTGTGTGTTAAATATGTAGTGATTGGACATTCAGAAAGAAGAGAATTTTTTAACGAAAGCAACGATTTGTTAGCTCAAAAAGTAAACATTTGTTTAGAAAATAAAACCACGCCTATATTTTGTTGTGGCGAACCGCTAGAAATTAGAGAATCTGCTGCACAAAATGAGTATGTTGCTAAACAATTAATCGAATCTTTGTATCATTTACCAGCAGAAGCCTTTGCGCATGTTGTAATCGCATATGAGCCCATTTGGGCAATTGGTACCGGTAAAACGGCAAGTAGCGAGCAAGCACAAGAAATGCATGCTTTTATTAGAAGTCATATTGCTAGTAAATACGGCCAATCAATAGCAGATTCTATCTCTATTTTATATGGAGGAAGCGTTAAAAGTGCCAATGCCGTTGAAATCTTTAGTCAACCTGACGTAGATGGTGGTTTAGTAGGTGGCGCATCGCTTATTGCAGAGGAATTTGTGGCCATTATTAATGCGCTAAAAAAGTAGTTTTAAGCTTATCTTCGCGCACTTATGAAGCAACTACGTAATTTTTGCATTATTGCACATATTGACCATGGTAAATCTACCCTGGCAGACCGTTTATTGGAACATACCAAAACAATTGGTGAAAGAGACATGATGAACCAGGTTTTGGATGACATGGACTTGGAGCGTGAAAAAGGTATCACCATTAAAAGTCACGCCATTCAGGTAAGTTACATGTATAAGGGTACAGAATACATTTTAAACCTTATTGATACTCCAGGTCACGTAGATTTTAGTTACGAGGTAAGTAGGGCATTAGCCGCTTGCGAAGGTGCGTTGTTATTAGTAGATGCTTCACAAGGTATTCAAGCACAAACTATTTCCAATTTATATTTAGCCATAGACAACAATTTAGAAATCATTCCGGTCATCAATAAAATTGATATGGATGGTGCTAAAATTCCGGAAGTAACAGATCAGATTGTTGATTTAATTGGTTGTAAGGCTGAAGATATTTTATTAGCGAGTGGAAAATCTGGAATTGGTATCGAAGAAATTTTAATGGCCATTGTAGAACGCATTCCAGCTCCAACTGGCGATCCTGAAGCACCATTACAAGCACTTATTTTTGATAGCGTATTTAATAGTTTTAGAGGTATTATCGTTTATTACCGCATCATGAATGGGGTACTCAAAAAAGGAGACAAAATTCAATTTGTGGCTTCTGGTAACGATTATTTTGCCGACGAAGTGGGTGTACTCAAATTAAACATGACGCCAAAGCCTGAAGTAAGGGCAGGAGACGTAGGATATATTATTACAGGTATTAAAAATGCAAAAGAAGTTAAAGTAGGAGACACAATAACACTTGCAAACAATCCTGGAAAAATGATCAATGGTTTCGAAGAAGTAAAACCAATGGTATTTGCGGGTATTTTCCCAGTTAATACCGATGAGTTTGAAGAACTCCGTGATTGTATGGATAAGCTTCAATTAAACGATGCTTCTTTAACCTTTGAACTAGAAACCTCACAAGCATTGGGTTTTGGTTTTAGATGCGGATTTTTAGGCCTCTTGCACATGGAAATCATACAGGAGCGTCTAGAACGTGAGTTTAACCAAACTGTTATTACAACCGTTCCCAACGTAGGATTTATTGCTTACACAACTAGAGATGAAAAAATCATGGTTAACAATCCCACAGAAATGCCGGATCCAGTTAAAATTGATCGTATCGAAGAGCCTTTTATTCGTGCACAAATTATCACACTCCCTGATTATATTGGTAATATCATGACCCTTTGTTTAGGCAAAAGAGGGATGCTAATTAACCAAAGCTATTTAACACCTACGCGTGTAGAACTTATTTTTGAAATGCCATTAACGGAAATCGTATTTGATTTCTATGACAAGTTAAAAAGCTCTACAAGAGGGTATGCGTCTTTTGATTATAACCCAATTGGTTACCGTGACGCAGACATTGTTAAAATGGACATCTTACTGAACAATGAAAAAGTGGATGCTTTAAGCGCCCTTATCCATAGAAGTAGAGCTGCTGATTTTGGTAGAAAATTATGCGAAAAGCTAAAAGAACTTTTGCCTAAACAACAATTCCAAATTGCGATCCAAGCAGCAATTGGGGCTAAAGTAATTGCCAGAGAAAATATTAGTGCCATGCGTAAAGATGTTACCGCAAAATGTTATGGTGGTGATATTAGTCGTAAGCGTAAATTGTTGGAGAAACAGAAAGAAGGTAAAAAACGTATGCGTCAAATTGGAAACGTAGAAGTTCCTCAAGAAGCATTTTTAGCGGTACTTAAACTCGACTAATTCTTTTTTTTGATGGTTTGATCTGGATTTACTTTAGGATCTGGATCTAATTCTTTAATTCGGGGAAGGTGAACCCATTTGCCTTTATCCCATCTAAAACCCTCGTAGGTTCCATAAGGCACCAATGTTTCCTTTTTTTGAGGAATATTTTCTTCACTAATTAGGGTTGCAAAAATGATAAGGTCTAGTTCAGGATCATAATTCATTTTAACAATGGATTCCTTTTTATATTCTAATACAAACCTAGACGTTGGTTGCTTGGGTTTAAAGTCGTCGTTCTTATACACGAAATAATGACCTCCAAAAACGGGTTTATTATCAGTGTCAAAATACATGACTTCCATCCACTTTTTATGCGTTACAGCATCATTACCATCTAAACCAAGTAAGGTATAATAGGTTTTATTATTGTATTTTTTAGGAATAACTTTATAATATATAGCGCCAATCCAGTGTTTGGCGTCTCTGACTGAATCGTTGGGTGCGTCAGTGAATTCGGAGCAATCAAACAATGGAATGAGTTGTAAACTGCCATCTTTAGTTTGCATTTGAACCGCACCTTTTTGACGGTAGCTTTTTTCATCTTCAGAAAGTAGCTGCCAAGTAAATATTTTAAAAGTACTATCAGGAGAAAATAGGGTAGAAATGGTTATTAACGAATCGAACTTATGGTTAAAAGAATAAGGTGTTTTTAAAGCCCTTACAAGTCCTTTGGTAAATGCACTATCTGCTGCAACCCTTTCTACGTATGTTTCTCCATTAACAATACTATACGCTGTTTTTTTTATTTGATCTTCTAGTTGTGTAATATTTTGCGCAACTAATTGATTGCAAATAAGAAGGAACACAAAAAGTATTTTTTTCATTGTTATTATTATAGTGCGTTTGCAAAATCAATTAAGGAGTTGAACCTAAAATCAATACTTGGGTGTGGAAATTCTAATTCTGGATGTGTGGTGGCTAAAAATACGCTATGCATGCCAGCGTTACGAGCAAACCCCATATCACTTAACCGATTACCCACCATAATACTTTTTGAAAAATCGATTTCGGGAAATTGTTGTTGTGCCTGATAAGCCATGCCACATTGTGGTTTCCGGTTAGGAGAATTATCAGCCATATCTGAACAGTAATAAATAGCATCTATATTACCACCGCCAAGTTCTATTTGTAATTTTAAAGTGTCATGAATAGCCTTTAAATCTTGATCAGTCATAAGTCCTTTACCAATCCCTTTTTGGTTGGTTACGATGATGATTTTTGAAAAAAGCGTTGCAAAAATACGCATAGCATCTACCACACCATCATAGAGTTTTAGTTCTGACACATTTATGATATAGTCTAAATGTTTTTCATGATTTAATACGCCATCACGGTCTAAAAACAGTGTCCAAGAAGGATCTATATTTTCTAAAATATCCATTAAGCAAATAATTGAGCTTCTACCAGTTCACAAATAATATGTCCGATTAAAATATGGCTTTCTTGAATTCTGGGCGTATCGGTGCTTGGAACGTTGATCAGCACATCTGATAATTCGCTCATTTTGCCTCCCATAGTACCTGTAAATCCAATGGTAACAATGCCCATTGACTTAGCCATTTCAAAAGCCTTTACAATATTGCCAGAGTTACCGGATGTACTAATACCGACAAGAACATCTCCTTTATACATAGTCCCTTCTACAAGTCTACTATAAATTTCATCATAGCTATAATCATTGGCTACTGCCGTCACATAAGAGCTATTACAGTGTAGTGCATCGGAAGGAAGTGCTTTACGGTTCTTGTAGAAACGACCCGAAAACTCTGCGGCTAAATGTTGTGCATCGGCAGCACTACCACCATTGCCACAAAATTGCACTTTATGCCCGTTTGTAAAAGCATTAGCTACAAGGGTTACAGCCGTATTTATTTTTTCTAGGAAAGCAGGATCAGAAACATACTGTTGTTTTAAAGCAATCGAGCTTTCTATGATGGATTGTATTTTTTGTGTTGACATAGTATTATGATATTAAGTCCCAGATTTGATGGGTTAATTGATTCCAATTATATTTTTTCTTTTCTTTTTGTATAGCATCAATAAAATGAGGCTCGCCTAATGCATACAATTTTTCTATTCCATGTGCAATAGAAACATAATCAGGCTCCGTTACAACTCCAACAATATTATTGGGAACCATTGCTGCTAGGGCGCCCACACTCGTTACAAGCATAGGTTTATTAAAATGAAAACAAAGAGGCGTAATCCCAGACTGCGTAGCATGTTTGTATGGTTGTATCACAAAATCGGTGGCGCAAAAGTAATTTCGAACTTCCATGTCTGCAATAAAATCACTTTTTACAATCACATCGTTGATTAAATTCTGTTCCCGTATGAGTTGAATATAAGGTTCTTTTTTATCGTAAAATTCTCCTGCGATAACCAGGGTAGGAATAATTTTACCTTGCTTTTTTAAATAACCCAACGCCATCAATAAAAGATCAAGTCCTTTGTAAGCTCTAATAAAACCAAAAAATAAAATAATAGGATCAAAAGCGTCTAGTTCTAGTTTTTTTCTAGCTTCTAATTTTGAAATAGGATCACCAAAATTATCATAAAGTGGATGAACCACCGTGGCAGATGGTTTTTGAGTAAATAAGGTAAGGTCTTTTTGAACCTTTTCGCTAAGTGTTATGAAAGCATCTATTTGACCTACAAAGTATTTGGTAAAGAGTGTATCTAAAGGGCGTTTTTCATGCGGCACTACATTGTCTGCAATACAAACGACTTTAGAAGTCTTATTTTTTCTGATAATTGAAGCAATAGTTCCAAGGCAAGGCCCCATAAAAGGAATCCAGTATCTTACCACCACCAAATCAGGCACCATTCTTTTAATTTCATTACCAATACGAACCCAGTTAAATGGATTTATAGAATTGACAACAGCCTTAATGGTTAAATGAAGGGGTTTAGGTTCTGTTGCATATTGGCTTTTACCAGGAAATAAAAAAGAGGGGTATTGTAGTGAAAAGGTATATATGATTACTTCGTGACCTTCATCTATAAATTGCTTAGCAAGACGCTCATTAAAAGTAGCAATACCTCCGCCTCTTAATGGCCAAGCGGAACCGATAATGACTACTTTTTTTTTCATAACAATAAATTATGAACTATTTGTCTAAGCCAATCTTTGAGGAGATCAAATACACATTTCTTTCCGTTGCATTTCGTGCCACTAGCTCGGCTACAAAACCCGTTAAAAAGAGTTGCATACCAATAACCATGGTGGTAAGGGCAATATAGAATGCAGGACGATTGGTTAATGAAAAATCTTGACTTGCAAATTTTGCAATTACCAAGTATATACTAGCGACAAATCCAATTAAAAAAAACAAGGTACCCAATAATCCAAAAAATTGCATAGGGCGTTTACTAAACTTTCCTAAAAATAAGATAGTAGCTAAATCTAAAAAACCATTTACAAAACGCTGCCATCCAAATTTGGTAACACCATATTTTCTAGCACGATGTTCAACCACTTTTTCGCCAATTTTTTTGTATCCACTGCCTTTTGCCAAAATTGGAATATATCTGTGCATTTCGCCATAAACTTCAATGCTCTTCACTACTTTATTTTTGTATGCTTTTAGTCCACAATTAAAGTCGTTGAGTTGTATACCAGAACTTTTACGTGCTACTGCATTAAATAATTTTGATGGGAGGTTTTTAGTAAGTGTGTTGTCAAATCTTTTTTTCTTCCAGCCACTAACAAGGTCAAATCCCCCACTAATGATCATATCACGTAGTGCAGGAATTTCATCTGGTGAATCTTGCATATCGGCATCCATGGTAATAATAACTTCACCTTGGGCTGCTTTAAAGCCTTCATTTAATGCGGCAGATTTACCATAATTGCGTTGAAATTGGATCCCTTTAAAAGCATTATTAGATGCACTTATTTGTGTAATGACTTCCCAACTATTATCGGTACTACCATCATCGATGAGTATTACCTCATAAGACAATTGTTCTTGATCCATAACACGTGTAATCCAGCTACACAATTCTGGTAGGGATTCATCTTCATTAAAAAGGGGTATTACAACGGATACTTGCATGTTATTAAATTTGCTCTGGAACTTCTTCGTTTTTCTTGATGATAATTGCTAATATAAGTGCTTTAACAAAATTGAATACAATTGCTAAACCAAGCCCCAAAAATACTTGCTTAAAGGATGTAACTTTTGGTTCGGCCTGCATTCTTTTTACAGTATCTTCAACTTGAGCCTCCGAGGCACCAAATTTTTCCATCATTTGTAGCGTTTTAGCAATACTAATTTCCATTACTTTAGCAGTCATGTCTGGATCAACAAGTGCATATAAAACATAATTACCGAATGCTTCAATAAGTGCAAAAACAACATATGCTACAAAAGTAAATTGTAAAGCTTCTTTAAAAGAATAGAGTCCACCATTGTCTTTTCGTAGCTTAAAACCTACTACCAATAAAATAATAAATAGGTATGGAATAAAAGTAGTGACACCTGTAACGGCCACAAAATTTTCAACAGTTCCTATAGCCCAAACACCAAATAAAAGGAATAAAAAAATAAGGCCACCGATAATACCATATGTTAAGCCTTGTTTGATATTATTATTTTCCATGAGTACTAGTTGATGTTTATTTGAGTTAAATATTATTGCGTTATTTTATTATTATGGAGGGTTGCTACAACAGCACCTTTAAGCGTCATATCCATGAACGCGGAGTTACTTGACTTGCTCTTATTATTTTGAGTAGTTAGGGTAGTAGTTCCTGTTCTATTAAATATAGTTAATTCTGCTCCTTGTCCTACTTCGATTGCAAAACCAGGAAGTCCAAATATTTTTCTAGCATTGCCACTTAATAAATTTGAAATTTGTTCTGGCTTCAATCCAGGAACTGTTTGCTCAAGCGTTGCATAAGCTGTTTGTAATCCTATATTTCCAAATTCGGCATACTCAAACTCACACACTTTATGATCCCAGTCTTGAGGGGCATGATGCGAAGCAATGCAATCAATAGTGCCATCTATAACAGCAGCTCTAAGCGCATCTCTGTCTGCTTTTGTTCTTACCGGCGGAATTACTTTTAAGTTGGTGTTATAGGTAGTCATGTCTTCATCGCAGTAATAAAGATGGGTTGGTGTAACACTACATGATATGGCAAGACCTTCTTTTTTAGCAGCCCTAATAAGTTCGATGGTGGTTGCAGATGAAACACCTGTTATATGAAGTTTAGAACCTGTATATCTTAATAAATCAATGTCTCTTTTTACCATTAATTCTTCAGCAACAGCTGGTAAACCAGGTAGACCCATTTGTGTTGAAACAATGCCCTCGTGCATCAGTCCATTGGCCGCAATAGTTTTATCTATTGGTATTTGAATTAATACTCCATCAAAAGCCTTTACATATTGAAGCGCTTTTAAAAATACACCCGGAGATTGAACGGGGTGCATACCATCAGAAAATGCTACTGCATTTGAAGCACGCATATCATACATTTCTGCTAAAGACTGACCTTCCATTTTTTTAGTAATGGCGCCAATAGGATGAAGTGTTACATTCGCATGGTTACCTGCTGCATGAATGTATGCAACTTGTGCTTTATTGTCAGTTACTGGTTTTGTATCACCCATAACAAGTACCCTGGTATAACCACCAGCAGCTGCTGCTGCCATACCGGATTGTAAGGTTTCTTTGAATTCGAATCCAGGGTCGCAAAAATTAGAAAAAACGTCTACCCATCCACCTGACACATACGCACCATTACACTCGATGGTTTGATCTGCTTTTTTAGAACTATTTGATTCGATTGAAACGATAATACCGTTCTCAATAAAAATATCCGTTGTTAAACCATTGTGTTTTGATTGAGGATCGGCAATTGTGACTTGCTTGAGGAGGATCGTCATGGGCTGATTGGAAATTTAGTGCAATATAACCTGAATTTTTGTCTTTGACCCTATATTTGCAGCGTTTTAAGGGAGTTTTATACTCATTTTCGGGATGTAGCGCAGCCCGGTAGCGCACACGTCTGGGGGGCGTGGGGTCGCAAGTTCAAATCTTGTCATCCCGACCATAAAAAAGGTCACTCTTTGTAGAATGACCTTTTTTTATT
>JBIISK010000027.1:0-31338 GCA_044341045.1 Sediminibacterium sp.
TGGTAAACAAATGCTTGGTAAACTAAATACTGGCTTAGGCAGTGGGTTCACTTTTACGAGTTGTGTATTCAGGACAGATACACAACCACTATCGGTGGTTACTTTTAGAGATACGGAGTATGTTTTAGTGGTATCAAATATTTTTGAAAAAACTGCCCCTGTTGGTTTAGAAGACTTGGTACTATCACCAAAATCCCAGGCCCAAGTAATGATGTTGCTATAGTTGGCTACCGAGCTGTCTGTGAATACGACATTATTTTTTTCGCAACTAGGAAGTCCTGAACCCCATTTGGCAGTAGGTGAAGGCCACACCGTAATACTACGCGTAGCAGAGTCTTTACAACCAATAACACTCGATGTATACATGTATTGTATTGGGTATGTGCCAACACCTGCGGTAGCAGGATTGAAAACACCTGCCCCGCTTACGGCAGTACCTGAATACGTAAAACTACCTGGTACATTTGTATCAAAACTGGCTTGTGTAATTTGACGTGTACTCGCTTCGTTACAGATACCCGGTATTGTAGTAAAAGTTACTTTAGGACTTTGATTAACAATCGCTGTTTTTGATACAGACTTACTACAACTAGCTGCATTACCTGAAAAAGCTTTTAAGGTAATGGTATAATTTTTGGTAGCTGGCGATTGGAAATTAGGATAACGGTAGGCGTATACTTTACCGATGTAAGGGTCTTCATCAATTGTCATTAACGAAGGGTCGTTTGCATCCCAATAAATCTCGAGCTTTGTTACAACACCAAAATCTACAACCGATAAATTTTTAATACGTACCGAGTCGTTGCTACAAAGTTTAGCGGGTGCAAGAATATCAAAATTAGGTGTAGGGTTAGCCCCGTTAACGGTAAAGCTGCTTGTTAGTGAATCGGCACAACCAAAAGAAGTAACTTTAAGTGAAACACTATACACCGCCGACGTATTATATTTTAAGGATGGATTTTTAGCCGTTAATTGTGCAGGTGTATAAGTTGGCCCTGGTGATATGGCAGGATTTCCTGCATTAAAATTCCATTGATATGAAAAATTTCTTGAACCATCCGCAGACGATGTGCTATCTGTAAAAACAGCATTCGCGTCATTTAAACAAACTTCTGGAATAACGAATCCTGGTGTTGGTAGTGAATGAATAAAAACTTGATTTGCTAATTTAAATGTATCACTTTTACAACCTGTATTGGACTCCACTACCAATCTAACATTCTTTCTGCCAAATTTGGGATAAGTTACTATTTGATCGATGTTTGAAGTGATAGTGTATGCGCCATTACCATTATCCGTATTCCAAATCCATTTTGTAATGGTGCCTACTCCAATTGTAGAAGCATCTGAGTATTTAACTGGTGCATTTACGCAAGTAATATTAGATACATCAAACTTAGCAATTGGTTTATCGGTTATTGTTACAGTGTTTATCACCTCATCTGAAACGCAGCCTATATTTGAAACTACGCGTAATTTAATAGAATACGTTTTTGCTAAGTTATATTTTACTGGAGTTATTTTATTACTAAAATTAATTAGGTTAGAACCATTTCCTAAATCCCATAACCATCTAACTGCATTCGTTGCAGGCGTTGTTATGATAACAGAATCTTGCACACATCCTGCATGTTTTAATGTAAAGCTTGAAGTTGGTTTATTATAAACAATTACAGGAATATTAATAACTTGCTCAGTGCTTCCACAACCATCTGGTGTTGTTGAAGTAGTATACATTTTAATAGTATCCCTTAATGCTGCACTATTAGCTGCAGTAAACGAAAAAGATTGTTTAGGGCTATAATATTTAATACTTTGACCATTTACTGATATGGTACTATCTGGAGTTGGATTACTTGTTGGACCTATAACCGCTGAAGGAGTAATGTTTTTAGCAGCGCTAAAATCCCATTTAATACTAGTTGGTGTATAATTTAATGGCACTGAAAATGAAACGGGTGTATTGATGCAAGTAGCTGCAGAATCTATTCGGCCAAATGGATTTTGAAAGGATGCTGTTTGAGAAAAGTCTTTTACGTTGGTTCCCGCATTGTAGCCATAGCTTTCTGCGAAACCAAAACCATAAGCAATAGCATTGTAGCCGGTATCTGAGTGTAGGTTATGATTACCAGAATTTACTTTTAAAATCGCATATTTATAATTTGCATCTCCTGGGTGTGTTAAAAAATTGGCTGTTTGAGAAACACCATCTAAAGTAAAACTATTTTCTCCTCCTTTTTTCACTATCACATTTATATAACTTTGTACAATACTAAATCTAGTAGCTGAGTATAAAGTAACATTATTA
Source organism: Sediminibacterium sp. (assembly GCA_044341045.1). GTDB lineage: Bacteria > Bacteroidota > Bacteroidia > Chitinophagales > Chitinophagaceae > Sediminibacterium. Next base: position 2,309 of record JBIISK010000027.1, read on the forward strand.
ATAGTTTGTTCCACAGGGCTCAAATAAATCATTTCCGGATCTCCACCTGGGCTTGTAAGTGTAGCAGGACTTGGGCTATTAGGGTTGCCATCAACACCTTGCGTTGTAGCGTATTGAGCTACCATAATTGGTATATCCGCTTCAATTACATTTGGGATTGCAGGGTTTGTTGCATTTACACCATTATAATTTCCATTAAAAAATTGGTAATAAAATCCATTGATGAGTCTACTGGTTGGAATAATGGTTCCGTTTAATTTTACCACCGTGTTAGGATTGGTTACACATACACGGTAATAATTGTTGGGCTGAAACCCAGTGGGGGCAGTTAAATATTTTTTGCCCCATGCTACTGCCGGTAAAGATTGTGAAAAAAGGTTGTCGGCACTACCATTTCCGGTACCTCCAATACTTATTTTTCCTGAACCAGAAAACACAGCAATTTTTTTGCAACCTACAGAACCAGCCGAACTAATCGATCTAATTTTAGACCCCGTCAAATCTGTACCTCTTGTTCCAACTACTGTTCCAAATACACTATAAACATCACCTTGGTTTAAAGTAATAGGAATAGTAGTTGCAACACCTGGCGCTAATCCATTTAAATTATCAGCAGAAGGAGTTATTTCAATGGTGGTATTATTCTCGGTCGCAACAACAAAAAAGAAGGAATTAGAATTATTGGCATTTGATAGCTGGGTATAGTTAACTGAATAATATTCTTTTCCAAGGGTATTGGTTGGAAATAATAAAGTAGCTCCTGAAACGCTTGCATTATATAAATGTGAATAGGCAACTATGGGGACATCAGAAGTAATATGTATTCCTCTTTTTAAAAGTCCAGGACTGTTGATACGAGCATCCTGTGCTCCAAATTTGGGTAGCGGATTTGAAATTGTTGTTTGGTTGGCAGCAACGTTATAAGTTATTGAATAACCAACTGAAGGAATTTCTACGGTAACTTTAGCATTTTTATCAGAAGTTAAGTATAGGATCATGTCTTGAGTACCACCACCTGAAGGATTTCCTGCCATGTTAACGTGGTATCCATATCCCAGCCAAAAATCTGTTCCTTTATTCGAATAATCTTGTCCGTATACGGATCCGAAAAACAGTAAACATATTACAATATAAAATAATTTGAATAAACGACAATTCATAATATTGCACTTAGACACTTAGCTCGGTGAAAGGTTTAATTTTTTAATCACTAAATCTACTAAAATTTAAGATGCAAAATCTCTATAAATCACTGTCTTTCAAATAAATATTAGAGGTAGGCCCCATACAAAAAAGCAGGTCTATGACACTCGCATTATGTATAAAATCTATTTTATCCATAAAAACCTGTGGATACACTTGATTTACAATATTTTGGGTAGTTTTTTTAGTATTATCATTATCTCTAACATCTATATAGTTAGGGTTGGCAAATGCAATGAGCTCATTTGTTTTTGAAATGTTAAATTGAGTTTTGAGCACTTTTTCAAGCCAATATAAAAGGCTCATGTTTAAATCTATAAGGTATTGATGCTCTGTAGTTATTAGTTCCTGTAAAGCGGGTTCATAGTATTCAAAAAATGGCGATCTTTTATAACAACTAGTCAACGCCTTTATATGCCTACTTGGCCAGTTCTCCCTGTAACAAATTTTCACGTCTTGTATAGGCGCTTTTTGGTCTCTCCCATTTTGTAATGGAACAGTAAGTAAAAGTGGACCTTGTGCACTAATAATCGTGGTTCGATTACGGTAACTCATTTTTTTGAATGGTTCATGTATATCAATTACAGCGGCATTTGCCAAAGCAATTTGATTGATATAATGGATTGATCCAAAATATTGAGATTCAATTCTTAATGGTTGCATTCATTAATTTTAACACTAATAATTAGTACTGTTGGGATATGCAATTATCTTTGTGCAAAATAATTCAATTGAAACGAATTTATCTATTTTATTGTACCCTCTTTGTTGTTTTATTGAGTTGTTCAACTCCAAAAGGTTTTGAATACAAGGGTCTAAACAATGTAAAGGTCAATAATGTAGGATTTGAATACCTAGATCTATCTTTAAATTTGGTGTATTTCAATCCTAATAATTTTAAAGTAGACCTAAAAAAGGTAGACTGTGATGTTTACATCGATAATAGGTACTTAGGAAAATATGCACTTGATACGCTGATGCATATTCCAAAAAAACAAAATTTTGAACTCCCTTCTCGTATGCGTGTTTCGATGGGTGGTGTTTTTAAAAATGCATTTTCTTTATTTATGAATAAAGAAGTGCTCATAAAAGTAAAAGGTAAAACTAAAATTGGTAAAGGGTCTATTTTTTTTGAGGTGCCTTTTACTTATGAAACCAGACAAACCATTAGTTTATAAATAAGGTTTGACATGACAAGGCTTCCGTAACTGAGGCCCACCGCCTTCTGCAGCTCTTTTGCAGCTTGGTGGTAATTTTTTATAGGCTTCGTCTAATGCTTTTTCGTTGTCGGTATCAAATCCAGCATTGTTAACAGAGGTTCGCACATCGTCGGCACTTGTTCGATCCGGTAAAAACTGAATGCGAATTTCACCTTGTAATAAATTAATTTTCCATTGTACAATACCACCTTCTGTATTTTCTTTTTCCTTGGTTAGGTATTTATCAAGTACATCTTTGCATTCCCAACATTTTAAATTGTTAGATTTTAAAATTATCCATTCTGCTTTTGCTGATTGAGCTGAAACAGCATTTACAGATATGATGCAGATGAAAGCTAAAATTATTTTTTTCATGTCAATATTTAACGGTACTATTTTCCTGTCCATGTAGATGGACTATTTCTCCAATCTAATAAAATACTTTCTTGTTCTTTTGTTACATAACCTTTTTCTACGGCTAGTGCTATTAAAGAGGGATAATTGGTTAAGCAAATGAATGGAACATTTGCAGCTTTAAATGCTTCAGATGCTTGAGCAAAATCGTAGGTAAAAATAGCAACCATGCCTACTACCTCTGCGCCTGCTGCTCTCAATACATCTACTACTTGTAACGAACTTTTACCGGTAGAAATTAAATCTTCTATAACCAATACTTTTTGTCCAGGTGTAAATGCACCTTCAATTTGATTGCCTAAACCATGTTCTTTTGGTTTGGGTCTCACGTATATATAGGGTAGTTTTAATTGATCTGCAGCCATGGCACCCCATGGAATACCTGCTGTTGCTACACCTGCTAATGTTTCAGCTTCACCAAATTTTTCGAAGATGACATTGCACATTTCACTTTTTATAAAGTCTCTTACATACGGGAATGAAAGTACTTTTCTATTATCACAATAAATAGGACTCTTCCAACCGCTCGCCCAAGTAAATGGATCGTTTGGACTTAATTTTACGGCGGCTACTTGTAGTAACTTTTCTGCAACGGCTATCTCGTTTGTCATGCTTCAAATTTAGGGTCTATTTTAGAATAAATTGTATGAACAATTCAAAAAATAGTAGACATTTGATACACAATGGATCTACCTATCATTACAGCAGCTGGAGGACTTGTTCAAAACAACGAGGGGGCATTTTTACTCATTTATAGGCGTGGCTTTTGGGATTTACCTAAAGGAAAGTTGGATCCGGGTGAATCTATTCCTACATGTGCCGTAAGAGAAGTTCAGGAAGAAACAGGTTTACGAACTCTTACATTAGGGCCTTTTATTTGTTTGACAACACATGCCTATTTTGATACATGGTTACAAAAGGACGTGGTAAAGGAAACGCACTGGTATAGCATGAAAGCAACAGCTTTAGATACGGAAACACTTATTCCACAAACTGAAGAAGATATTGAAAAGATTGAGTGGGTTGCTTTAGAAAACCTACCTCAATATCTACTTCAAACCTACCCTACTATTCAATCTGTTTTTGATGCGTTTAACGGAGGTAGCCTAAAATTTTAAGCATAGACTGCGCGGTTTGCTCTTTAGCATATACCCATTCTATAAGTTTACCGTTTCTATCTCTTTCTACAATAACGTGTTTAGGAGAAGGAATTAAGCAGTGTTTAATACCACCATAACCACTAATTTGATCTTGATAAGCACCGGTGTGGAAAAATCCAACATACAACGGTTCTTTATTTGATTCTTGATCTTTAGGATCTTGGGTTTTGAGTTTTGGTAAAAATACTTCGTTGATATGTTCTTCGGAGTCATAATAATCATGACTGTCACAAGTGATACCTCCTAATACAACTCGGTGGTATTCATTGTCCCATTTATTTACAGGCAGCATTAAAAACTTTTCTCCAATACCCCAGGTGTCTGGTAGTGTTGTAATGAAAGAGGAATCAATCATATACCAGCACTCTCTATCGTTCTGATTTTTTTCTGCTAATACACTATAAATGTGCGCCATACTTTCACCAACGGTGTAGCTACCAAATTCGGTGTAAATATTTGGCATCGGTACTTTGGCTTTTTTACAAGCCTTTTTAATATTGCTTACAATTTCATTGATGATGAATTGATAGTCATATTCAAAACCTAGCGAGTGTTTGATAGGAAATCCACCACCAATATTAATTGAGTCTAACTCAGGACAAATCTTTTTTAATTGGCAATAAAGGTTGATGATTTTATTTAATTCAGACCAGTAATAAATATCATCTTTAATACCTTTATTTAAAAAGATATGTAACATTTTTAATTGAAACTTATCTTCGAAACCTTCTATATCATCAACATAAAATTCTAGAATATCTTTTGCACGTATACCCAGTCTTGAAGTATAAAAAGGAAAGTTAGGTTCCTCTTCTGCGGCTACTCTAATGCCAACCCTAAAAGGTTGCTTAGCGCCACGTTTGTAGGCCATGAGTTCCTCCTTATTATCTAGTATAGGAATAACATTTTTAAATCCTGAGTTGATTAATTTAGTAATACGAGACGTGTATGACTTTTGTTTGTAGCCATTACATATAATGTATGTGTCCTTATTTATTTTTCTGCGTTGATATAACCTATTTATAATTTCAATATCGTAAGCATAAGATGTTTCTAAATGAATGTTATGCTTTAATGCTTCTTCAACAATAAAAGAAAAGTGAGAGCTTTTAGTACAATAACAATAAAAGTATTCGCCCTCATATTTGTGCTTTTTAAAAGCAGCCTTAAACATGTCTTTCGCTTTGTTAATTTGCATACCAATTTTTGGTAAGTACGTTAACTTTAAAGGGGTACCATGCTTTTCAATGATCTTTTTTAAGTCTAAATCATTGAATTGTAAATAACCATTGTCATTTACTTCAAAACCTGGTTGAGGGAAGTGGAATGTTTGGTTTACGAGCGAGGTATACGTATTGTTCATTTACAATTTGGCTTTAAAATAGGTGAACGACAATATTATTTTTAATACTACTAATAACGAATAAAAAAACCGAACAGTATAATACTACTCGGTTTTTTTTATATTATTTTTTCAGTAAGTTAGCTTATTTAACTTGGTCAACTAAAGCCTTAAAGCTAGCTGGCTCATTCATAGCAAGGTCTGCTAATACTTTACGGTTAAGTTCGATACCCTTAGTGCTTAATTTATTAATAAATTGGCTGTAAGTAAGTCCTTCTTGTCTAACCGCTGCGTTGATACGTGCAATCCATAATTGACGATATTCACGCTTTTTAAGTTTACGACCTACATACGCATAGGTTAAACCTTTTTCAACGATATTTTTGGCTACTGTATAAACGTTTTTACGTTTACCATAAAAACCTTTTGCTTGCTTAAGAATTCTTTTTCTCCTAGCTCTCGATGCTACTGCATTTTTTGAACGTGGCATATAAATTTGTTTGAAAGCGCCTACCTAATTGGTATTTGCCGTTTGATAATGTTGTTTGTGAATGGTACTTCTAAAAATTAACCAAATGAATTAACCTTTAAGACGTAATAAACGAAGAACGAAGTCTTTGTTTGTAGATCCAACTAAACCTTTTTTGTTTAGGGCTCTTTTACGCTTTTTTGATTTTTTGGTTAAAATGTGCCTTTTAAATGGCTTTTGGAAAGTTACTTCACCACTACCAGTGACTTTGAAACGCTTTTTCGCGCTTGAGTTTGTTTTTACCTTTGGCATGTTAATAATCTAATTAAAGATTACACCCTACTGGCGGTCTTGCACAGGCGAGACACTTGTTGAGCCATTTGGGAAATTGGGATGCAAAATTATGGATAATCTCCTATTTGAGCAACTATTTCTTTTTACCTGTTTTAGGTGTAAAAATGGCAAACATACGCTTACCTTCTAGTTTAGGCATACTTTCTAGTGTACCAGCTTCTGCTAAACGCTCAGCAAACTTAAGGAGCAGTAATTGTCCTCTGTCCTGGAACATAATGGCCCTACCCTTAAATTGAACATAAGCTTTAACCTTATTACCATCTTTTAAGAATTTTTCGGCGTGTTTAGCCTTAAAGTCAAAGTCATGATCGTCGGTGCTAGGCGTAAACCTGATTTCTTTGATTTCAGACTGCTTGGAGTTGGCTTTCATTTCCTTCTCCTTGCGCTTTTTCTCGTATAAGAACTTTTTATAATCTATTACTTTACAAACCGGAGGATCAGCAGTTGGAGAGATTTCAACGAGGTCTAATTCTTGTTCTTGAGCAAATTTAAGCGCTTCCTGTGTAGAATAAACACCAACTTCTACGTTGTCGCCTACTAAACGTACCTGAGGTACTCTAATTCTGTCGTTAATTCGGTGTTCTGGTTCTTGTTGTCTTTGGAACCTTGGGTTAAATCTTCCGCCGCCTCTTGGTGGTAATGCCATTAAAACTTGTTTTGTTAGTAATATTTTGAAGTATAAAGATAAAGCTATTTAAGCTATTCGCCGGATTTACGTTCATGAATTTCCTGAATAATTGCATCGATAAATACCTGCGTGTCCTGCATGCCTAAATCTCCCTTTCCTTGTCTGCGAACAGAAAGCTTGTTTTCGAGGGTTTCTTTCTCTCCCACTACTAGCATGTACGGAACGCGTTGAAGTTCGGTATCTCTAATTTTTTTACCAATTTTTTCCGACCTGTCATCTATCTCAACCCTTACGCCTGCTGCTTTTAGCTGTTTTTTAACGGATTCGGCAAACTCCATAAACTTATCGGAAATAGGTAAGATTTTAACTTGTAAAGGGGCTAACCAAACCGGGAATTTACCCGCATAGTGTTCGAGTAAAAAGCCAATAAAACGCTCGTGGGTACCAAGTGGTGCACGGTGAATAATGAGTGGGACTTCGGGCTGATTGTTTTGGTTATTGTAGCTTAATTTGAATTTATTACCAGAATTAAAGTCTACTTGGTTGGTAGCAAGGGTAAATTCTCGACCTATAGCACTCCAAATTTGAACATCAATTTTAGGGCCATAAAACGCAGCTTCGTCCGGAACTTCGATATATGGGATTTCAGATTCAATTAAAACTTGACGCACCATCGCTTCTGTTTCTTTCCATAATGCTGGTTCATCAACATATTTAGCGCCTAATTTAGAGGGCTCGTGCAAACTTAATCGCATTACGTATTTATCAATACCAAATATTTTAAAGTACTTGGTATACATGTCATTTACAGCTCTAAATTCTGCAGCAAATTGTTCTTTGTTACAATAGATGTGCGCATCATTCATGTGTAAGCAACGTACACGCATCAGTCCAAATAACTCACCACTTTGTTCGTATCTATAACAAGTTCCATATTCTGCAATACGGTAAGGTAAGTCTTTGTAACTTTTTGGTTCTGCATCAAATATTTTATGGTGATGCGGACAGTTCATTGCTTTCAAATAATACTTAGTACCATCAAGTTCCATGGGAGGAAACATACTATCAGCATAGTATGGTAAGTGACCACTGGTGAGGTACATACTTTCTTTTGCAATATGCGGTGTTACAACACGCTTGTAACCTGCTACTTCTTCGGTTTCTTTTGCTAATTTTTCTAACTCTTCGATAATAATTGTACCATTAGGTAACCACAAAGGAAGACCCTGACCAACATCATCATCCATAGTATAAATGCCAAGTTCCTTACCTAGTTTTCGATGGTCTCTTTTTTTAGCTTCTTCAAGCATTAAAAGGTATGCATCTAATTCCTTTTGATTCGGGAAAGTCACGCCATACAAGCGTGTTAGCATTTTATTTTTTTCATTACCCTTCCAATAGGCACCTGCAATATTGGTGAGTTTGATGGCTTTAATAGCACCTGTATTAGGAATATGTGGCCCTCTACATAAGTCGGTAAAATTACCTTGTGTGTAAAGCGTGATATTACCATCTTGTAATCCTTCTAATAAATCTAATTTATACGGATCGTTGCGCTCTGAAAAAAAAGCAACGGCATCCGCTTTAGAAATTTCTTTTCTTGTAAAAGTGTTGGCTTGTTTTGCAAGCTCATTCATTTTCCTTTCGATAGCAATTAAATCATCTTCTATTAAATGACGATCACCTAAATCAATATCATAATAAAAGCCTTTATCAAGTGCTGGACCTACCCAAAATTTAACACCTGGGTATAAGGCTTCAACGGCTTCTGCCATTAAGTGCGCCGATGAGTGCCAAAAAGTATTTTTTCCAGCGTCATCATCCCAGGTTAATAATTGTAATGAAGCGTCTGAATTAATGGGTCTAGTACTATCCCATACTTCTCCGTTTACAGAAGCAGCCAATACTTTTCTGGCGAGTCCTTCACTAATCGATTTTGCGATACCATCGGCAGAAATACCTGCTTCATATTGCCTAACGGCGCCATCTGGAAATTTTATATTTATCATAGGTCTAACTTAACTATTTAACCGCTAATGGGTTACTCTTGCAAAAATAAAGGAAAGCGGTGAGTTTTTCGTTTTAACGCTTCTTTAGATTTTAATACTTTTATAAGAGCTTACATTTGCGGTAATGAGATTGATTTTTACACTAGTTTCTTTATTGATCCTCAATACTACCCTACAGGCTCAGAAGCTTACGGGTATTTGGCGTGGTTATTTTAGTGCCGCTGCTGGTATTTTTAGAGATGATATCGGGGAAGAAATGTACAAATATGAGGTTCAAATAGACCAACAATCTGATAATAGCGTAAAAGGGGTTACTTATTCATATAAGTCTACTGTGTTTTACGGAAAATCTACCATGCAAGGTATTTTTACCGCTAGTAGCAAAAATTTAATTTTAAAAGAATTAAAACTCGTAGAATTAAAAATTGGAAGCAATAGCGAACCTTGTTTAATGACATGCTATTTAGATTATGTAAAAATTGGAAAGTTGGAAGCATTACAAGGCTCTTTTATTTCAACGAATGCTAAAAATAAAAAAGATTGTGGCAGCGGAAAAGTCTATCTAGAGCGCGTTTTAAAAAGTGATTTTGAATTAGAGGATTTTTTGGCACATCCCAAAGCGGCGGCTCCTATTACACAGCAAAAGCCATTGGTTAAGCCTTCACATACAGATTCGGATATTGTTCATCGAGAACCGGAGACAGACAATTCGGCAACTGCTGTTATAACAACGGTCCCCGATGTTAAAAAGTCAGTAATAACAAATGTTTCTCCAAAAGCGCTTGTTCAAAGAGACAACTTTTTAATCAGGCGAATTTTAACTTCGGAACCCATTGTTAAAGTGGAACTTTTTGATAATGGAACCATTGATAATGATACCGTTAGTTTATACCATAACAACGAGCAAGTAATTAGAAAAGGCAAACTCAACTATCAGCCGCTTAGTTATACCTTTAATTGTGGTAGTGAGCCTTTTTCACATGAACTTATACTAGTTGCAGAAAATATGGGTGAAATCCCACCAAACACAGCTACTATGGTGGTTACCATTGGTAAAAAACGGCAGGAGATATTTTTAACCTCCGACGAAAAAAAGAACGCCAAAATTATTATTGAATACAAACCCAATAAGTAGGTTTAGGTTATAAAATTTGGGGTTACCTTTGCGGCCACAAATACTGTCAAGAGATGCTTATTGGTTTACAAAATGTAACGTTCGAATTTGGTGCAAGGGTTATTGTAGAAGACGCTACATGGCATATTCAGCCCGGAGATCGTATTGGCCTTATTGGTTACAATGGAACTGGTAAGTCTACCCTCCTTAAAGTATTGGTAGGTGAATACACACCTTCTAAAGGAACCCTAGAAAAAAGCAGGGATACCACCATTGGTTATTTACACCAAGATTTATTAAGTTTTGATACCAGTGAATCAATTACCGAAGTAGCCCTTGGCGCTTTTGAAAAAGTTAGGGCCGTTGAAAAAGAAATTGAAAAATTAGGCATTGCGCTCGAAAAAGATTCGGAAAATAATGACTTACTTATACAATACACTGATGCACTTCATGAACTTGATGTGTTAGATGGTTATAATATTCAGCACAAAGCCGAAGAGGTTTTACATGGACTAGGTTTTAGCAGTCAGGATATTAAAAGACCATACAAAGAATTTAGTGGGGGATGGCGCATGCGTGTGCTACTTGCTAAAATGATTTTGCAACAGCCCGATGTATTATTACTGGATGAGCCTACTAACCACCTCGACTTACCTTCTATTGAGTGGTTAGAAAAATATTTATTGCATTACCAAGGTAGTGTTGTTATAGTTAGCCATGATAAGTTTTTCTTAAACCGAATGGTTAACAAAATTGTAGAAGTATACCAACAGTCTTTACATATTTATAGTGGTGATTATAATTATTATGAAACCGAAAAAGCGTTGCGTATAGAAATGCAACAAAAAGCTTTTGAAAATCAGCAGGATTACATTCGTCAGCAAGAAAGATTTATCGAACGCTTTAAAGCCAAGGCAAGTAAAGCAGCACAAGCACAGTCTATTCAAAAGCGACTTGATAAAATTGACAAAATTGATGATGTTCAATTAGAGCGTCCCGATTTACGCATTAATTTTCAGCTCGATAAAGTGCCGGGTAAAGTGCTTGTTGATTTAAAAAATATTACGAAACAATTTGGAGATTTAACAATTGTAAAGAATACTACTGCCGAAATTGAACGTGGGGATAAAATTGCCCTCATTGGTGCAAACGGTAAAGGTAAATCAACGATCCTTCGTATTGTAGGTGGTAACGAACAGTTTAGCGGTGAAAGGGTTTGGGGACATAATGTAGAAGAAAGTTTTTATGCACAGCACCAGCTAGAAGCACTAACGCTTACCCATACTATTTTGGAAGAAATGCAGCAGTGCGGTAGTAAAAAAACAGACGTTGAACTACGAAGTATATTAGGTGCATTTTTATTTAGCGGAGATGATGTAGATAAAAAAATACGTGTATTAAGTGGTGGTGAAAAAGCTAGAGTGGCACTTGCCAAAACAATGGTGAGTAAGGCCAACTTTTTATTATTAGATGAACCTACTAACCACCTCGACATGCACTCAGTAGAATTACTTGCAGGAGCACTTAATAAGTACGAAGGCAGTTACATTTTAATTAGTCACGACCGTTATTTTATTTCTCAAACGGCCAACAAAATTTGGGAGATTGTAGACCATCAAATTAAAGAGTTTAAAGGCACTTATGCCGAGTGGGTAGAATGGAACGAACGTATGGCCGCCAAGCAAAAAGAAAATAAAGGATCTGGCACTTCAATAGCTGCAGCAATGCCTGCCCCAGCGACAAAAGTTAATACTCCCGAAGTAAAAGCACCAGCACCAAACACGGCTATTGATAAAGATTTTCAAAAGGAATTACAAAAGCAAAAAAAGAGGTTACAAACATTAGAACTGGATATAAATAATACCAAAGTTCAAAAAGAAAATATCGAACAGGAACTTGGTAACCCAGATACCTACACCAATCCAGCAAAATTTGCCGCACTTGAAACCGAATATAAAACGGTGCAACAAAAACTGGCCACACTCAATACAGAGTATGAAACTGTTTTTGAAAAAGTGTTAGAAATGGAATCCTAAAAAATGTTAGTTTGTCAAAATATGACGGCTAATTACAATTCTTTGGATTTCTGAAGTACCCTCATAAATCTGGGTAATTTTTGCATCACGCATAAGGCGTTCTACATGGTATTCTTTAACAAAACCATAGCCACCATGCACTTGAACTGCTTCTGTAGATATCCACATGGCTGCTTCACTTGCAAAAACCTTAGCCATGGAAGAAGAGAATCCATAATCTTTATGTTCATCTTTATCTGCTGCTGCTTTAAAACATAAAAGTCTGGCTGCTTCCACTTTTGTAGCCATGTCCGCAAGTTTAAACTGTATAGCTTGATGGTGCATGATTTCTTTACCAAATGCTTTTCGTTGTTTGCTATAGCCTAGTGCTAATTCGTAAGCACCACTTGCAATACCAAGAGCTTGAGCTGCAATACCAATGCGGCCACCTGCAAGGGTTTTCATAGCAAACTTAAAACCAAATCCATCTTCACCAATTCTATTTTCTTTAGAAACTTTAACATCGTTAAACATGATAGAGTGTGTATCGCTTCCTCTTATACCTAATTTATTTTCTTTCGCACCAACAGTAACGCCAGGGCTGTTTTTTTCTACAATAAAAGCATTAATACCTTTACTTCCTTTTGCAGGATCGGTTTGTGCAATTACTAGATACACAGATGCGCTAGAACCATTCGTAATCCAGTTTTTGGTGCCATTTAATAAATAGTAATCTCCTTTGTCTTCGGCAGTTGTTTGCTGACTGGTAGCGTCACTCCCTGCTTCAGGTTCACTTAATAAAAAGGCACCAATGTAAAGGTCATTGTCTTTAATTCCTTTAGCAAGTGGGGTTAAATATTTTTGTTTTTGAGCTTCATTCCCAAATGCCTCTAGGCCCCAACATACAAGACTATTATTAACGCTCATACAAACACTAACGCTAGCGTCTATCTTACTAATTTCTTCCATGGCAAGCACATAGCTAATAGTGTCCATGCCAGCACCACCATAGTTAGGGCTTACCATCATTCCCATAAAGCCAAGTTCTGCTAATTGCATAATTTGTTCTTTAGGAAATGATTGCTTTTCATCTCTCTCTATAACGCCTGGCAAACAACTATTTTTTGCGAAATCACGTGCTGCAGCTTGAATCATCAGCTGCTCTTCGGTTAAATTAAAATCCATAGAAGCTTTATTTTGAGGCAAAAATAAGCTAACAATTGTTAGGATTTATAATTTTAGGCTATATTTTTAAAAATATTTACGCTGTAAATTGGATAGTACCAGCGTATCAACCGCGTTTAAACGTTTAGTGGTATCCTGTAAAAAGTGTCTTTTAAATGACCTTACCGCTGCTGTAGAATCTTTTAAATCGTAACCTATAATACGAAGGGCGATGTAGGGGTTAAAATTAGCTGGTGCAGGAACTAATGTATCATCAAACCAAAGGCCATAGCCATTTGTAGCTAATTGTTTCCAAGGAAATCTAAAGTTTGGATCGTTTTTTCTAGTAGGGGCAATATCTCCGTGTCCAATAAAATTAGCAGTTGGGATGGTATATTTTTGTTTGAGTCTATTAAGTAGTACTAGTAAACTTTTGATTTGCAAACTATCAAAAGGTTCAAATCCATTATTATCAAGTTCAATACCAATAGATGAAGAATTAATATCAACTAAATTACCCCATTTGCTAATGCCAGCGTGTTGCGCACGCATATAATCGTTAAGCATTTGGTGAACGGTACCATCTCTACAAATTACATAATGTGCACTAACAGCAGTGCGTGGTATGGTAAATGTTCTAAGTGTTTCTTCACAAGAGTTTTGAGCGGTATGATGAATGATTACAAAATTTGGTTTGCGTAATCCAAAATTGGTAGTGCCTACCCAAAATGGCGGCTGTTTTACTGAGTCAGAAAATATACCACCATTGTTTGGAAGTTCCGCAATATCAGTTAGAGAATCTATTTGATGACGATGCTTTTTATTGGTAGCCTTGTAAGGGTTTCTAAAACAAGCAGTAAAAATGAATGGCAAACTTAATAGTATAATAAAGCCAACAAAGATTGATTTTTTCATTGAAAATATTTTGAACATTAAACTAAGGGTTCTTGTTGAGACAAGCAATGAAAACTGCCTAACCCCCATATTATATCGGTAGAATCAATACCTACCACTTCCCTATTTTTATAGGCATCTGCAATAATCGAAAGCGCCTTATCATCCATTGCAGATCTAAACGTTGGAACAATTACATATTTATTAGAGATATAAAAATTAGCGTAAGAAGCTGGTAAACGCTGATCTTCATAAATTACCGCTTCAGGCATGGGAAGTTCTACAATGTTTAATTGCTTCCCATTTAACAAACGCATTTTTTTAAGCTGCGCTAAATTTTCTTGAAGCATGGTGTAGTTTTCATCTTGTGTATTAGATTCAATCACCGTTAATACCGTGTCTTCATTTACAAATCTGATGGTATCATCGATATGACCATCGGTGTCATCTCCAACAATACCATCTTCTACCCACAATACCTGATTAGCTCCATAATAATCAAACAAATAATTTTCTATTTGATCTCTATTTAAATGGCTATTTCGGTTAGGGTTTAAGAGGCAACTGGTGCTCGTTAATATAGTACCTGTTCCATTAAATTCGACAGAGCCCCCTTCCATAATTATACCTGGATGGTAAACCGGTATATCAAAATGTTTTCCAATTAAAGTTGGGATTACATCGTCTAAATCGTAAGGCGGATATTTATTACCCCATGCATTGTAATTCCAGTCAACAATAACTTTTTTTTGCTCAGCAGCTGAGTTAATCAAAAATGCAGGGCCATGATCACGACACCAAGCGTCATTGGTAGGATGCAAATAAAAACTTACCTGATCCATATTTACACCCGCTTTTACAAGATGTTCAGTTGCTGATGCTTGCATGGTAGCATCCACAACATTGATGCGCACTTTTTCAGAAGCCGCAAGGTATTTTACAAACAAACTATAATTTGGATATATCGTATCTAATTTACCCGGCCAACTTGCTTCTTTATGTGGCCAACTTAACCAAGTGGCTTCATGCATTTCAAATTCGGCAGGAAAATAATAACCTAAAGATTTGGGTGTATTCAAAACAAAAAATTTCTAGTCAATAAATCGTTTGGTGATATTTTCATAAGAGTCAATGCGTCTGTCTCTCATAAATGGCCAGTGTGTGCGGTAGCGGTCTGTGGCGTCTGTATCAATTTCTACCACTTCTGTTTCTTCGTTATCGTGAGAGCCTTTGTATAATAAAGTGCCAAATGGATTACTAACAAATGAACCGCCCCAAAATTTCATAGCGCCATTTTGTTCAAGTCCTACCCTGTTTACACTTACTACGTGCACGCCATTCGCAACTGCATGACTGCGCTGAATAGTTTGCCAAGCATTGTACTGCTCAATATTGGTGGCCTCATCTTGTGAAGTAGCCCAGCCAATTGCTGTTGGATAAAATAATATTTCGGCACCTTGAAGAGCAGTAAGTCTTGCTGCTTCTGGATACCACTGATCCCAACAAATGAGTACCCCAATTTTTGCAAATTTGGTATCAAATGTTTTATATCCTAAATCACCTGGAGTAAAATAAAATTTTTCGTAATACGCTGGGTCGTCAGGAATATGCATTTTACGGTACATGCCTAAGTAAGTACCATCTGCATCAATAACCGCGGTAGTGTTATGGTAAATACCTTGCGTTCTTTTTTCAAATAAAGAAGCAATCACCACCACATTAAGTGATGCAGCTACTTGTCCTAATGTATCAGTTGTAGCGCCCGGAATTTTTTCCGCTAACTTAAAATTTTCATAGTCTTCTACATCACAAAAATATAAGGATGTAAATAATTCTTGAAGGCAAACAATTTGCGCGCCCTTTGCTGCAGCATCTTTAATACCAGCAATTGCTTTTTGCAAGTTTTCTTCTTTGCTTCCACTGCAAGACAGTTGAACCAATCCCACTTTTACTTTTGACATAATAAAAATTTAAAAAGATTGTTAAGTTGTATGTTTAATAATGGCATCAAAATTTGAAAAGCCAATAATTTTTTCGGTGATATAACCTTCCGCGTAACCAACACCAATTCTTTTACCCAGCATAAGTGCTCTCGCTTTTACAGTTTCCAAAAACTGTGGTGAAGAAATATAGGTTTGCGGTTCTGAGGTATCAGCTCCAGTAAACTGTGTTCCATAAGCAAGTACAGCTTCCATTTTTCTTTCCATATACGCCGTAATGTCTATAACAAAAGATGGTTGAATAAAACGGTCTTGGATATAATGAAAAGTATAGGCAGGTCTCCAAGCGTTTTGAGTAACGCCCTCATGAATGGTTTCAATTTTACGAAGTCCACTTAAAAACGCAGCATCAGAAACGAGTTTAGCACTACGTCCATGATCAGGATGACGATCTTCTGGTGCATTGGCTAAAATAATATCTGGCTGGTATTTTCTAATAAGTGCAATAATTTTTCTTTGATGCGCTTCATCATTTGCAAAAAAGCCATCCGCCATGTCAAGGTTTTCTCTAATATCCACGCCCATAATTTTAGCTGCTGCGGTCGCTTCCTGTGTTCTGGTAGTGGGTGTTCCTCTAGTACCTAACTCTCCTCTTGTCAAATCTACGATACCCACTTTTTTACTTTGGTCGATGGCGGCCATAATAGTACCTGCACAGCCAAGTTCAACATCATCGGGATGAACACCAAAAGCTAAAATATCTAGTTTCATAGGATTAGAATTAAGGCAAAGGTAAGGGTTGTAAAAAAGAAAAGCCGCTAGATAAACTAGCAGCTTTTAAAAACTTATGTAGAGAAGAATTACTTCTTCTTTTCGTAACGCTTTTTGAATTTGTCAATTCTACCAGCAGTATCAACAAGCATGTTTTTACCAGTGTAGAAAGGGTGAGATGTGTTAGAAATCTCCAATTTGATAACTGGATAATCGTTACCATCATCAAATGTGATTGTTTCTTTAGAAGCAGCTGTAGACTTGCTTAAAAAGGTTGTACCGTTAGACATGTCTTTGAAAACAACGAAACGATAATTTTCTGGATGGATACCTTGTTTCATAATTATGGGTTTTAGGTGGTACGGATTTGGCCGTACGCTTATTTTTAATGAGTTGCAAAATTAGGCTAGAATAGCTAAAATGCCAAATTTTATTAGCTTTTCATGTTGGTGTATTGTAAAGGGATACCAAAGTTACCGCCATTTAAAAGCGCTATAACTTCCTGTAAATCATCGATTTTTTTGGCTGTAACCCTAATAATGTCGTCCATAATGGCTGCTTGCACCTTTAAACCGCTGTCTTTGATGGCTTTTACCATCTTTTTGGCGTCTTCTTGCTTAAGGCCATTGGTTACTGGTACTTCCTTTTTAACCACTTTGCCACTCGGGTAAGCGTCTTTAGAAAAGTCAAAAGCATTGCCGTCAATCCCTTGCTTGATAGCGCGGCCAATTAAAACATCTATGAGTTGCTTCATTTTCATGTCAGAATCTACTTCCAACGAAACTACATAGTCCTTTTTATTGAGTTCTATCGAAACTGGGGTATCTCTGAAATCAAAGCGTCCAGCAATTTCTTTTTTTACCGTATTAATGGCATTATCTAAGGTTTGTAAGTCTACCTTACTAGCTACGTCAAATGATGGCATATTGTATTATTTTGATTGTTTTTTGAGGTTCCACTTGCCAGCTTTCCACCACAAAAATACACCCCCTAAAAATAAAACAAGGGCAATAATTTCTGCTTGAGTAGGCTGAAATGGAAGGTCAACATATTTTGTATTTACTCTAATTTGTTCGATCGAAAAACGCTCGATCCCATTAAACATAAGATACACCGCTGCTAACCTGCCCGCTACATTTATTCTCGTTCTCAAAAACCATAAAACGCCAAATAATAGTAAGCAAGCGATTACTTCATATAAAGCGGTTGGATACACCGGTATTGGTAGCTGATTACAATACTGACCAACACAATCTTTAATAGGTACACCTTCGCCAATTACGTTGTGTGCATACACCGATGACCATAACCCGTCGGGCATCCATGCAAAAGGTTTTGGGCTATTGTTTACAATACCCCAATCACCATCTCCACTTACCTGACAACCTATACGGCCCATAGCATATGCAAACATCATGGTTGGCGCCATAGCATCTGCTAAATGCACTACACCTATTTTGTGTTTGCGCGCAAAGTAAATGATAGCAACGGTTGCGCAAATGAGACCTCCATAAAAAGTAAGGCCACTAAAAGCGATTAAATTACCTATTGGATCTTTTACAAACTCACCCCAGTTTTCGAGGTTATGAAATATTTTGGCACCTAAAAATCCAAAGATTGCAGCGTATAATACAATATCGCCTACCCTGTCGTGCGGCCAAATTTTATATGTTTTTTCTTCAGGCTTTGGAAGTTTAACTTTGTTTTTTTCGTACCATTTTAAAACTAAAAAGAAGATACCTACTAGGATACCAACAGGCGCACTTCCATTTGTAGAGAGTATAAATGATTGCGGATCGTTAAGCGCCGAAGGCACCACAAAAGCGCCAATGATTTTGTATCCAAAAATAAAACCCAATAAAAAATTGGTGAGCAGTTCCTGGATAGATGCTGGTGCACCCACAATCATTTTTTCTTCCTCATGAATGAGTAACCCTTCTTTTTCTTTTCTTTTGAGTTCAGCGCTTAAAACAGCGGATGCTGTTATAAAAGCAATGGCTACAAAAAAGCCAAATGAGTTAATAAGTTTAAGGCCTGTTATTTCGATACCAAAAAGGTCTTTAAGTGCGTAGTATAAATTGGGATACATATATGTATTGGCTTGTTTGTGATTAAAAGGAAGGCTCCAACTTAGTGGAGCCCTTACTTACTAACACATCGAAACAAAATTAAGATAAATTAATTGCAATGTTCATCAAAAATAGAGATCAAATGCTGTGCAATAACTTGCGCCGGACGACCTTCAATTTGATGTCTTTCTACTAGGTTTACAAGCACACCGTCTTTAAACAAAGCAATAGCTGGAGAAGATGGTGGATAAGGCAACGAAAGTTTACGTACTTCGTTTACCGCTTCAACGTCAAAACCAGCAAAACTGGTGGTTAAACGATCAGGACGATTTGTGGCGTTTTGAACCGCCATCAATACACCTGGTCTACATGTGCCTGCTGCACAACCACATACCGAATTAATCACCACAAGTGTGGTTCCTTCTTTACTTAATGTTTCTGAAACTTCAGCGGCTGTAACCATTTCATCAAAACCTGCGTCTGTTAATTCTGCCTTCATAGGAAGGACAATCTCTGCTGGATACATATTGGAATGTTTTAATTGTAATTAAAATACAAAAGTACAGCTAATTTATATGGTTTTATTGCCTAGATACGGAAATTAACGCTTTAATGATTTGATAACTGCGTCAGGCAAAAATGGAGAAGCGTCTCCCCCGTTTTTAAGGATGTCTCTTACAATAGTAGATGCTACCGATGTAAATTTTGGTTCACCGGTTAAAAAGATGGTTTCTATATGCTTATCGAGGGTACGATTAGCGTCTGCGATGGTTTTTTCGTATTCAAAATCACTCACGTATCTAATGCCTCTTAATATAAATTTAGCTCCAATTAAATTACAATAATTCACTGTAAGACCTTCATAACCAACACTTTCTACTTTTGGCTCGTCTTGGTATATTTCATTAAACCATTCCATTCTTTGCTCCGGACTAAACATAGGAGATTTAGAACTATTGATACCAATACCTACATAGATTTTGTCAAAAAGTGGTAGAGCACGATTAATAATATCGACGTGACCCAGGGTAACAGGGTCAAAAGTTCCAGGGAAAAGGCAAATACGCATGATGTAAAATTAAGGCTTATTGGTCTCTATTGGAAAGTAAATATAAGACCGCCATTCTTACGGCAACCCCATTTTCTACCTGGTCTAAAATAATGGAATGTGGCCCATCTGCAACATCGCTATCAAGTTCTACCCCTCTATTGATGGGGCCTGGGTGCATGATAACAATTTCTTTGTTGATACTTTCCAGCATAGAGCGGCTAATGCCGTAGGCCAAATTGTATTCACGTAGAGATGAAAATAAGGGTTGATTTTGACGCTCTAACTGAATACGGAGCACATTGGCTACATCGCACCAAGCAAGGGCTTTTTGTAAGTTATATTCGACGCGTACGTTAAACGCTTCTTGGATATATTTTGGAATCAGTGTGGGTGGCCCAGCAATGGTAATTTCGGCACCCATTTTTTGTAGTAAATACATATTACTCATGGCAACACGGCTATGCATGATATCGCCTACAATGGTTACTTTAAGACCCTCAAGCTTACCAAACTTTTCTTGCATCGAAAAAGCGTCTAATAATGCCTGTGTAGGATGTTCATTGATACCGTCACCTGCATTTACAATGGCTGCAGGAATATGTTGCGCTAAAAAGTGCGGAGCGCCAGAAGCACTATGCCTCATCACCACCAAATCCACTTTCATACTTAAAATATTATTTACCGTATCAAGAAGTGTTTCCCCTTTTGCCGCCGATGAACTGCTGGCTGCAAAATTGAGCGTGTCTGCAGATAGTCGTCGTTCCGCTAGTTCAAAAGACATTCTGGTACGGGTAGAGTTCTCGTAAAATAAATTTACGATAGTAACATCTCGTAAAGAGGGCACTTTTTTAACGGGTCTTTGTAAAACTTCTTTGAACTGGGCTGCAGTGGTAAGAATTAATTGAATATCGTCTCGGTTGAGATCTTTAATACCAAGTAAGTGTTTGGTAGATAGTTTCATTAAAAAACAAAGCTAAAGTAAAAAAATGGAATGGTAAAATGAACTCTTATAATAACACCACTTCGTCTACCTTATCACGCTCTTTCCAGCACACTTTTACCTTTTGGGTAATAATGGTATCTATGGCTTTTCCGGCATAATCTGGCTGAATCGGTAATTCTCTGCTAAATCTCCTATCAATAAGCACACATAAAGACACTTTAGAAGGTCTTCCAAAAGCTAATAAAGCGTCTAGGGCAGCCCTAATGGTTCTGCCAGTATATAAAACGTCGTCAATTAATACCACTTTCTTGTTTTCGATACTAAACGGAATATCGGTTTCATTGGCTAAATGAAGGCTTTTGCGCACGTCATCTCTATAAAAAGTGATATCTAGTTTACCGTATTCGATTTGACTAGGAGGTAATAATTGCATGAGCTCGTGCACAATGCGGTCACTTAAATATATACCACGTGGTTGGAGTCCAATTAACACCGTATCTGCTAATTGAAGGTTGTTTTCTAAAATTTGATGTGCCAGTCTTTTTACAGTTAATGCGAGCTGGGCTTCAGATAATATCGTTTTCAACCGTTTTTTTTATAAAATTAATTGGTTTAGCTCAAACAAAGTGCCTATAATTTGAAAACTAGTGCTTTAATTTGCCAAGATGTTCCTACTCACCCATTTATCCCTTACCCAATTTCGCAATTACGCCCGCCGAGATTTTGTTTTTACGGAGCGCATTGTTGGTATTTGTGGTAATAATGGAACCGGCAAAACCAATCTATTAGATAGTATTTATTATTTAAGTCTTACCAAAAGTTACTTCTCGCGCCCAGATGCACAAAATGTTTTAAGGGGTACCGAAGGATTAAGGGTGGAAGGTAATTATGATATTGCTGGTAAACCGCATAAAGTGGTTTGCATTGTTCGTGAAAACAATAAAAAGGAACTTGCCGTAAACGACGAACCATACAAAAAGTTTTCAGATCATATTGGCCGCTATCCTACAGTTATGATTGCGCCCGATGATATTGAACTAATGATTGGCCCCAGTGAAGCAAGAAGAAAATATCTTGACACTTTACTATCTCAAATAGACGCTCTTTACTTACAGCATTTAATTGCGTACAACAAAGTATTGCAACAGCGCAATAGTGTATTTAAAGCTGCCGATCATGCTCCCATCGATACGACGTTACTTGAAGTACTCAATAGCCAACTCGTTAGTAATGGACAATATATTTTTGAAAAACGTACCGAATTTTTAAAGGATTTTTTTCCTTTAGTTGCAAAGGTTTACAAGCGTATTGCAGCCACCGATGATCATATTCATTTGGCATATGAAAGTCCATTACAATCCATGCCTTTTAGTGAACTACTAGCACAAAATTTTCAAAAAGATTGTATTTTGCAACGTACCACAAAAGGAATACATAGAGATGATCTTGTTTTTACCATGGATCAAACAGCATTTAAAAATGAAGCTTCACAAGGACAGCGTAAGAGCCTACTTTTTGCACTCAAATTAGCAGAATGGGAAGTACTTAAATCTAAAAATGGCTTCACCCCTATTTTGTTATTGGATGATGTATTTGAAAAACTTGATGAAAGCCGTATGTATGAATTACTCCAATGGGTATGTACCGCTTCTGATGGTCAGGTTTTTATCTCCGATACACATCCGCAAAGACTTGAACAACAGCTACATGCAATTAATACCCCCTTCCAAATGATTGAACTCTTACCTTTGTAGTATGTCTGAATATTCTATTGGCGAAGCCATTCATAAATTTTTACAACGCAGCCATTTAAAAAACGGTGTGCGCGCCATTCAGATTGAAGAAATTTGGGAAAAATTAATGGGTAAAACCATTGCTCAATACACAGACAAAATTCAAATTGTCAATCAAAAGCTTTTTATAACCACAAGTGTCGGGCCGCTTAAAAATGAATTGATGTACCAAAAAAATCAAATCATCGAAAGAGTGAACGAGGCTTTTGGCGAAAAGATTATTTCCGAAGTTATTATTCAGTAAGTTTTACCCGAGGGTCTACCACTACATATAAGATATCTGCTAATATATTTACGAGCATAAAAAAGGTAGCCGTTACAAGTACACTTCCCATTACTACCGGAAAATCTAATTTTTCTAGGGCATCCACGGTTACTTTTCCAATACCCTTCCAGCCAAAAATATATTCAACAAAAAAGGCACCGGCTAGTAGTTCGGCAAACCATCCAGTTACAGCTGTAATTACAGGGTTTAAGGCATTGGGTAAAGCATGTACAAAATAGATGCTTGTATTTGATAAGCCTTTTGCTTTTGCGGTTCTTATATAATCTTGATCTAGTACATCTAGCATGGAGCTTCTGGTAAGTTGCGTTATAATAGCCATGGGTCTTAAACCCAGTGTAAGCGCCGGTAAGATTAAGTTTTTTAATGCTAATGTTTTACCAGCATACGGGTCGATATTAAATAAACTACCCGTCATTTGAAGGCCGGTATATTGAGTAAGTACAAATCCAAAAAAGTAGGCGATAATAATACCCATAAAAAAGGACGGTGCTGATATCCCAAGTACACTACTAAAAACGGCGCTACTATCCATCCATGTATTTTTCTTAATGGCGGCTAACATACCTAATAAAATGCCAAAAAAAGTAGCCACAAACATGGCGGCAAACGCCAACAATAGTGTGCCCGGTATAGCTTCCATGAGTATCTCACTCACTTGTTTTTTACTCTGATACGACCGGCGCAGGTATGGTATTTTAAAAGCTAATTTTTTGTCTCCTACGGTAAAAAAATAGCCCTTTAATTTTTTGGATTCAATGTCGGAAGCGCTATGTAATGCAATAGGCGACACATCGTTTAAGTATAATAAAAACTGTTTGGATGTAGGTTTATCCAGGGCTAACTCCTTTTTGATATTGCTGATGGTAGTACTATCGCCACTTTGACCCAGTACCAAACGGGCAGGATCACCAAATCCTTGAAACAAAAAAAACACCACTACCACCACACCCATTAAAACGAGTAATCCATAACTTAATTTTTTAGTAATGAAACGAATCATTACTTGCTATTTAAAGTTAAAAATAGATTGTCGATACAGGGTGCTGCAACCTTTTCTTGAATACTAGACCCTTTCATTAAAAAGTAAGTTGGTGTTATGCGGGCGGCCGTTTTAATAACAGTAGCGTCAGAAATCAATATATTAATCTTACCAAAAAGGCTAGCAGCTCTGTCAGCTTCTGGTGTCACAAGTATCACATCAATATTTTGCGCTTGTAATTTTTTATAAATTGTTTCAAATGAATTTTTCCAACTTTCTGCGCCTTTCATTTCTTTTGCAAATACAAGTACATATTGTTTTTGATTTGCAAATATAACCGCAGTCGTATCTGTGCCAGATCTTGACATTAAATTAAAATCAACAATTTTTGCCACAAGACCATTCCCTTTTTTTATCACAATGTCTTTACGATCAACATACACATAAGTGCTGTCAAAATCAGTAGGGAAATTGGCCTGGTCAAAACGAACTTCTTTTCCGTTTTTGGTATATATAAATTCGATAGACGTACTGTCTGCAACTGCGCCTATAGGAACTTTCATTTGTTCTACAATATCATTGCCCTTTTTGTAAGGCAAACAATCTACTACCGGTAAATATGTAAGTGCATACCACTGAAAAACAGCGGTACCAATGGTTACCGTATAGAGTACTATTTTTCCAAAAATACCTTTGCTGGCTTTGCCGGTATTGGTTGCTAATAAAATAACAATAAGAATACCTAATACTATGTCTTTGGTAAAAGACATGGCCGGCGTAAGTGGTAAGCAATCACCAAAACAACCACAGGTTTTAATTTTACCTGAAAAGAGTGCATAGCCTGTTAGGTAGGTAAAAAATAAAATGAGTATAAATAAAAGCCAGGTAATTTTTTTGGTTTGCCAGTTTACAATAATGGCAATACCTGCAAACACTTCTAGCACATTCATGCCTAATGATAAAAACAAACTAAAAGGGTTTAGAAAGTCAAAACCCCAAACTTCAAAAAACTCCTGCATTTTATAGCTTAATCCGTGTGGATCATTGGCTTTAATAAGTCCAGAAAAGATAAACAACAGGCCTACAAATATTCTAATGGGTGTGTTTAGTTTTTTCATGTAGGTGGTTTTAATGTTTTCCTTCGGAAATTAATATAAGTGCAAAAACTGAGTAATTTAAAATATCTACATAGTTGGCGTCAATCCCTTCACTAATGAGTGTTTTACCATCGTTACCTAAAATTTGTTTGATCCGCATTAGCTTCATGAGTATCAAATCGGCAAAACTTTCTTGACTCATGTCTCTCCACGCTTCACCATAATCATGGTTTTTATCAAGCATCGTTTGACGTGCAAAATCTACATTTTGCAAATAGAGTTTTTCTACTTGATCCACTGGGAGTTCCTCTACTTGAGGGTTACCAAGCGCTAATTGAATTAAACCAATAACTGCATAGTTAACAATCCCCTTAAATTCAGAATTAATATCATCCCCTACTTTTTGGGTTTGTAAATCTTGTATAGTTCTAATGCGAAGGGCCTTAATAAATATTTGATCCACCACAGAAATCGTACGTAATACACGCCATGCGGTTCCGTAATCTTTGGTTTTTTTAATAAAGATGTCTCTACAAGCTAAAATAGCCTCATCATATGCCTGATTGGTATTGCTCATTTTATAGGTCTAATTTTGATCCTTTGGTAATATCTTTGAAGCGAATGCAATATAATTGAAACATCAGAATGTTGACACTAAATAGCCAAGGAAAAACCCTACATAGCACAAAACCCCTCATAATGGGGATTTTAAATGTAACCCCCGATTCTTTTTACCAAAAGAGCCGGGTAATGGCTGTTTCCGAAGCTACTGATATAGCAGGAAAAATGCTCCTAGATGGTGCGTCCATTTTAGATATTGGTGGGCAAAGTACGAGGCCTGGTGCGTCCGCTATTTCTGCAAATGAAGAACTGGATAGAATTGGAGCCGTTATTGAAGCGGTTGTGAGGCATTTTGGGGATGCATTTATTTCGGTAGACACTTACCATAGTGAGGTTGCAAAACAAGTGGTTAAAATTGGTGCTCATATCATCAATGATATTAGCGGTGGTCAGTATGATGTTAATATGTTTACTACCATTGCAGCATTAGATATACCATACATTGTCATGCATGTGAATGAGAACAAAGATCAAATGCATGACGTTAACAATAGTGCAAGAATAATACAAGTAGTGAATGATTTTTTTATAAAAACTTGTGTCGCTGCAAACGATTCAGGTATTCATCAACTACTTTTAGATCCAGGTTTTGGATTTAGTAAAACACCGGAACAAAATTTTGAACTCATTTCAAATTTAGCTTCATTTACAAGCTTTCAAAAGCCAATATTAATAGGCGTTTCCCGAAAATCAACGATTTATAAAACACTTGGTGTTACAACAGCAGAAGCATTAAACGGATCAACGGTGTTACACACTGCTGCTATTTTAAATGGCGCATCTATACTCAGGGTACATGATGTAAAAGAAGCAAACGAAGTAGTTACACTTTGTAGTTACTTACAATAAAAAAGCCCCAACCAAAAGGTTGAGGCTCTCACAATTATTAATTATTTTATTGGCCTGGTGCACCTGGAGCGCCTGGGGCAGCTGGAGGTGGTGGTGGCGCTAATTTTACGTCAACGATTTCTACATCAAAACATAAGTTAGCAAACGGTGCAATAACTGGAGGACGACCTTGAGGGCCATAACCTAAAAATGATGGAACTACAATACGTCCCTTACCACCTTTAGCAAAGAAAGTTAATCCTTCTTCCCAACCTGGTATAACACCATGTTGTCCAATAACAACATCAATAGGTTTGTTATCTGGAGCTGCCTTACCCATATTAGCGTCAAATTCTTTGCCATCCTTATCAGCAAAATAACCTCTGTACATTACTGATACTTGATAACCAGAATCTGCTTTTTGCCCTACTCCAGGGTTTGTTACTTCTACTAGAGCACCGCTTTTAGTAGAAACCGTCTTCATTTTTTTGCCTTCAGCATATTTTTTTACTTCAGCAATTTCTTTTCCTTTTTCGTTTTCAACTTCTTTTTCATAATCTACTTTTACTAAATCTTCTTTAGCAAATGCAGCAATTACTTCTAGTCTACCGTTGATAATATCCCCTGTTTTAAATACTTCATTGAACTCAATCATACCCATTTTTTTGAGTGAATCAATGCTCAATGAAAACTCCATTTTATCGCCAGGTGCACACTTGGTAATTACTTCTGTAAAAGTATATTTGCCAAGTCTCGCTGAGTCCAAATAAAAATACATCGGTATATGACCATACGATGTATTTAAAACGGTGTCTTTAGATTTTAACTTGTACTCGATATGTAACTTTACAAACTGTCCATGTTTTAAAAGTTCTTTACTGCCGCCTTTAGTAATTTTGTAAGGCATACCTGAAGGTGATTTTTGGAACTGATTACAGCTCGCAAAAATGATAATCGCTGCTAAAAGCGATAGTGTTGATTTGATCATTTTCATTGTAATTGATTATAATAGTCTTTTAAGACCTCTTTAAATGTATGTAAAGTTGTTTCAATATTTTCATCACTTCTACCTCCTGCTGCATTCACATGTCCACCTCCTTCAAAATGGTTTCTTGCAAAAGCATTTACATCAAAAGCTCCTTTGCTTCTAAAACTCCACTTTCGCTCTTCATCTCTGTCAATAACAATGGCTCCTAATTTCATTCCTTTGATACCTAGTAGGTAATTTACCAAACCCTCGGTATCACCTGTTTTTATGTCAAAGCGCTGTAAATCTTGCTTTGTAATATACATAATTGCGGTATTGCATTCATACAAAACTTCCATTCTATTGAGTAAAGCATAGCCAATAAACCTGAGTCTATTCTCCAATGAATTATCAAAGATATGACTATGAACGACTGTATGATCTAAACCTAAATCTTTTAAATGTGCAATCATGCGGTGCACAGATGCTGTAGTAGCTGGAAATCTAAATGATCCAGTATCTGTCATTAAACCCGTATACAAACATGTTGCCACATCCATAGATATATGGGCCCCATTTTCCGAACCCATAATTAAATCATACACCATTTCACAAGTAGAACTTTTACTAGTATCACTCACACCATAGGCAAAAACCTCGGTTTGTGGCTGTTGGTGGTGATCAATTAAAATTCTAGCCCCCTTTGCATTTGCAAGCGGTGCTTCCATGTTTTTGATTCTGCTAAGGGTATTAAAATCTAAACAAAATAAATAGTCTGCATCATTAATAAGTGCTAGTGCAGTATCCTTCTTTTTTTCAAAATCAATAACGGTATTGATACCTGGCATCCAATCTAAAAAATCGGCCCAATTAGTAGGTGAAATAACAACGGCATCATGTCCAAGTCCCTTTAAAAAATGATACAATCCAAGGGTTGACCCCATTGCATCACCATCCGGCTTCTGGTGCATTGTTATAACAACCTTGCTAGGCTTGGTTAATAACGGATAAAACTGGTCAATGGATTGCATATTATGGCAAAAATGCAGCATCTAACCTGTTTTGTCAAATCAATTTAAGCGGGTTTAACAAAAATTAACGCAAAATATCGTTTAGAAGGGTAGTATATTTGTAATTTTGCACCCGAATTATACTTAAAACTATGAGTAACAGAACATTTACAATGATTAAGCCTGATGCAACCAGTAAAGGTTACACAGGTGCTATTTTAGACCAAATTATCAAAGCTGGCTTTACCGTAAAAGCAATGAAATGGACTAAATTAACTACCGAGCAAGCTGGTTTATTCTATGATATCCATAGAGAAAGACCGTTTTTTGGTGAATTAGTTGATTTTATGAGCAGCGGCCCTATTGTAGCAGCAATTTTGGAAAAAGACAATGCAGTAGAAGATTTTAGAAAATTAATTGGTGCAACCAACCCAGCTCAAGCAGAAGAAGGTACGATTCGTAAGAATTTCGCCGCTTCTATTGGTGAAAATGCGGTTCATGGTAGTGATAGCAATGAAAATGCAGTGATTGAAGGAGATTTCTTCTTTTCTAAACTAGAAAGATTCTAAATTTTACAATTTGCAATAAAAAAAGGTCATTCTACAAAGAGTGACCTTTTTTATGGTCGGGATGACAAGATTTGAACTTGCGACCCCACGCCCCCCAGACGTGTGCGCTACCGGGCTGCGCTACATCCCGAAAATGAGTAT
>JBIISK010000073.1:0-2873 GCA_044341045.1 Sediminibacterium sp.
GATATTATAATCAAATATTTGTATATCAACTAGCCCTCAAATTGGCTAAAGAAGAAAATAGCAAACTAATTAAATTATTAAAATCAGAACATCATTAATAGATTAAAATGGAAGTACATCACCACCCACATATTCCTACACATGCAAAGCCATGGAAAGAATATTTATTAGAAGGCTTAATGATTTTTGTTGCGGTAACACTTGGTTATGGTGCCGAAAATGTTAGAGAACATTATGTAGAAACTAAAAAGGCAATTATCAGCGCTAAAAATTTATACGTAGATGTTACGTACGACTCCATTGGATATGCAAGAAATACAATCAATAGAAGTAGACAAGACAGTTGTTTTGAAATCATAAATGCTTTTTATAATAATAATACGCTTGACAAAGAAATACCAGCAGTTTATGCTGCCCATGGCTGTATGACCTTAAGAATGTTACACCAAATGAATAGCCTTGCATTAGATGAAGTTAAAAATTCCGGGACTTTAAAGTTTTTAGAGTCTGACGAATTAAAAGCTGCCATTCAGCGTTATGCTAGCCTAGGCACAGGTCTTAAATTAAGAGAACAGCGAGAATTTGGATATATAGATAGAATGTTAGATCCTATTTCAACTAAAAATTTTGAATTTAATTTTCATAGGGCTGCCGGTGACAACTTTAAAATTGATAGCAATAAAATCATTGTTACAGTACCAATTCCGGCCAATCTAAAAATGATGAAAAAAGATGAGCTAGATTGGGATAATTATATTTCTATTTTAGGCATGCTCCAAACAATTAGACAATCGACCAATAACAATTACATAGCGCCAACACAAGCTCAGTGTCACGAACTTTTAAACTTATTAAGAAACTATCTTATAAAGCACGGTGCTTTAGAAAACAACAATCATTAATAATGGAAGTACATCACGCACACCACCCGGCACACAAGAAAAAATGGTCAGAATACTTACTAGAATTTTTTATGTTGTTTTTTGCGGTAACATTAGGTTTTTTTGCTGAAAATGTAAGAGAGCACCAGATTGTCATTGAAAGAAAAAATCAGAATTTACAAGCCATGGTGCAGGATTTAAAAAGAGATTCTGCTCAATTAGAACTTAGAATTGTAGAGTACACGAAAGCCATTAAAACATTTGAAAATTTAAAGTACGCTTCGTATCAGTATCACAATCAATTAATGAATGAACCCGACTTTATTAATTATGTAACCAATCAATACGATTCATCAAATATTGGAGATAGCTTTTTCTCAAATAATTCGGCTTATAAAAATACCATTGCTACAGGTAGTTTGAGTGTAATTGAGTCTTTACCTGTCAAACAATTGATTGCCGAATATTATGAAGAACTCAGTGTAAAACTTTCTGATAACAATAGAAATTTAGATGATGAACTCAATGAATACATTCGTACAGATATGCAAATCGGGAATTCCATCAATTCTGAAGTGACTAAAAATTTAGCTAAACTAACACACCAACAAGTACTAGAAGATCATAAAAAAAATCCAGCTTTTAAAGCCGCCATATTAAGCCCAACTTTTACCATCCACACCAACAAATTTGAAATGAGGTGCGATTATTACTTATACCTGCTCAAACGGTTCTTACAAGTAAACAAAGCCCTTTTGAATGAATTAGTTCTTGAAAAGGGATAGCAGTTTTTTAAAGGATTAGCTTATATTTAAGTATTCATTAATATTAAATATAAGCCATGAAGAAATTGTTTTTTTTATTGCTATCATTTACTGCTACTGCTAGTTTCAAATCCTTAGCTCAGGCGCCTTCAAGTATTAAAGTATCTCAACAGCCTTTTGTCACGTATCCTTTTTCCGATCCGGATCCAATTGCCTCACAAACGGCTATTTATCCATATTATAGGTTTGATGGCTTTACCAATAAGCCTATAAACAAAAAATGGACGGTTGTAGAACTCGAAAATGACTATATCAAAGTTGTAATTCTTCCAGAAATTGGCGGAAAAATTTGGACCGCCATTGATAAAACCACAGGTAAAGAATTTTTATACAACAACAAGGTTGTAAAGTTTAGAGATATTGCCATGCGTGGTCCTTGGACCAGCGGTGGACTCGAAGCTAACTATGGTATTATTGGTCATACGCCCAATTGTGCTACACCCGTCGATTACAGCACTAAAAATAATATGGATGGAAGCGTGAGTTGTTTTATTGGTGTATTAGATTTATTAACCAGAACCAATTGGCAAATTGAAATTAACCTGCCAAAAGACAAAGCATACTTTACCACAAATTCAATATGGAATAATAATACGAGTATTGGTCAACCCTACTATCATTGGATGAACGCTGGTATAAAAACCAAAGGCAATCTCGAATTTATTTATCCTGGAACAAATTATATTGGTCATGGCGGTGAATATGCATCATGGCCTATCAATGAAGACAATGGTAAGCGTATCAATTTTTATGAAGAAAATGATTTTGGAACTTACAAATCATACCATGTAATTGGTAAACAAACTGATTTTTTTGGTGCTTACTGGCATGATGACAATTACGGCATGGTCCGCTATGCACCTTATGATAATAAAGCAGGAAAAAAGATTTGGATTTGGGGACTATCACGTCAGGGTATGATTTGGGAAAAAATATTAACAGATACGGATGGTCAGTACGCTGAAATACAGTCTGGCAGGCTATTTAACCAAAATGCTTCAAATAGCAGCTTTACGCCATTTAAGCATATAGAATTTGTACCTCATGCTACCGATACTTGGAAAGAATATTGGTACCCGGTCAATAAAACAAAAGGCATTGTAGTTGCGGGTGAGTCTGCTGCACTCAATGTGACCATAGAAAATGGATTTTTAAAATGGTACTGCTC
>JBIISK010000074.1:0-2819 GCA_044341045.1 Sediminibacterium sp.
TGCGGCCTGCAGCTGCGCCTTCTAAATACTCCATTCTTATACCCGGAATCAGAATAAATTTATTATTGAGTCTAAAAATATTTTCTGCAAATGCAGCTGCATTTTTAGATGTAAATGAAATTGAATTGGGAAATGCAGCTTCCACCGAAACATTATAGTCCGAACCTTTGGTACCTTTTCCTTCTGCATCTCTATGTGTATTTCCAGTGTAAGCTCTAACACCAAATGAAATATTGTGTGCCTGTTTACCTAATTGATAGGCTGTAATAAATCTACTTTCCAATCCAAAATTTCGGTACCGATCTAGATTAACCACCCTATTTACATAGGTATTTGTAGAAGCATTTATTTCATCTTTAACTAGAATTGATTGCAAAAATCCAACACTATTTCGGTTGCCAATCGTACCAAATAGTTTTGTATTCCACCTGGTTTGTTTGTTCAATTCATAATTTACAATGATTGCTGGTGTAGTCCAGGTAATGTCAAACCAATTTCTACCTCTATCACTTTGCTGCGCATTTATTGCAAGCGCAGCATCCGTTAATCCACCAGGCTGTTTACTTCGCATATGCGAATGCATGAGTTCAAATGTGACAGCAAGATTATTTTTAAATTGATGGGTAATAGTTGCATACCCTGCGTTTGTAAAATAATTGTTATTAGCGCGCCACCCACTTGCGCTTCTGTGATCAAAAAATGTATAATAATGCGTCTTACCTTTTTTGCCCCCTATTGCATTATAGCTATTAAAAAGTCCATAGCTACCAAGGGTTTGCTGCGTTTCAAATACAAGTGGCTTATTAAATTCGTTACCATTACGCAAAATATAATTAACCAATCCACCAAATTGTGGACCATACTGTAAAGCCCCTTGACCTCTAACAATTTCGATGCGTTGCACTGATTGTAGTTGAGGATTGTAATACGCTTCGGGGTAACCAAATGGATCTGCGGCAATATCATATCCATTTTGTCTTACATTAAATTCCCAACTTCTATTTGGACTGAGACCACGTGTTGTAATCCCAATTTGAATACCACTTGGATCACTCTCCCAAATATGAATACCAGGTACTTTAGAAAGCACTTGACGCATATTATTGGTTGATACATTCCCTTGTACATTATTTAAAATGATAAGCGCGTTTTTCTTGCCCGCATATATATTGGTTCCAACAATTTCTGGCATTTGTGCATAGTCGCTCTTACTATTTTTTCCAACAATTGTTACATCAGGCAAATATTTAATATGTGCAGAGTCGTTGGTTTCTTGCGCTACCGCCAAAACCGGAAAACCAAATCCTAAAACCAACCAAAAAATGATGCGCTTTGCCCACATACCCTTAAATTTTTTGCAAAGTTGCCCCAAACCAATTCATTCCATTTACGGAATGAGATAAAGGGTTTATGTAATTGGGAAAAAGAGGGATAATGGCTATATTTATTGCATGATATTTAGCAGTTCAAACAAAAATGTAGCCTTATTAAATAAATTAGAAGGCTATGTTGAAGGGTATCAGAAACTAAACGATTCCGTTTCCACTGAAAATATAGGTTGGCATATTGCCCATAGCTGTCAAGTAATCAATACCATAACAAACGCCATTATTCATTCAGATCCTTCAAAAGCTAAACCAAAATTTAGCTTCTTTTACCAATGGATAATGTTCACTAATAAGATTCCGAGGGGTAAAGTAAAAGCACCCAACATTGTTATTCCTAAAAAAACAATTACGAGGGCCGAAATTGTTGAAGAAATCGAGCTTGCAAAAGCCAATTTGCAAACACTCGCCTCTACACATCAAAATAAATATTTTACCCACCCTATTTTTGGTGATTTAGACGTGCCCAAAACACTCAAATTTTTTACGGTACACACCAACCACCATTTAAAAATTATACAAGACATTTAATAGAGATTATGAAAAACAAAGCGCCAGAATTAACATTCAAATATTTAAAAGAAGATTTACCTGCTGGTCTTGTTGTTTTTTTAGTTGCCTTACCACTATGCTTAGGCATTGCACTGGCATCTGGAGCACCGTTATTTTCTGGTATCATAGCAGGTATTGTTGGCGGCATTGTAGTTGCCATAGCAAGTGGCTCTAACGTAAGTGTAACAGGCCCTGCAGCCGGTTTAACAGTGATTGTATTAAATGGTATTAATGACCTCGGGAATTATAATTTATTTTTATTAGCAGTTGTTATTGCAGGCGCATTACAAATTATTTTAGGCTACTTAAAAGCGGGTGTCATTGGATATTATTTTCCATCAAGTGTGATTAAAGGTATGCTTGCCGCAATTGGTATCATTTTAATTTTAAAACAAGCGCCCATTGCCGTAGGATATGTAAAAGGTTTAGCAACACCTTATCATATTATGTCAATTGTCATCTCAAGTATTTCTATTGCTATCATTTTAATTTGGGACCTGCCATTTATTAAAAAGTTTGTTATCAGTAAATGGGTACCAGGTGCATTAATTGCTGTAGTTGTTGGAACAGGCATCAACGAATTCATGGGTGTATACAATCCTGCCTTACAATTAGTAGATACACAACTCGTAAAACTTCCTGTTGCAAACTCAATCGGGCAATTTGCACAACAATTTACGTTTCCGGATCTAGCTGGGCTTTTACAACCAAAAGTGTATATACTAGCTGTCACCATTGCAATTATTGCAAGCCTAGAAAGTTTACTTAGTACAGAAGCTGGTGACAAACTAGATCCACAAAAAAGAATTACACCAACCAACCGTGAATTAAAAGCGCAAGGTTTAGGCAATATGATTTCTGGCTTAATTGGTGGTCTACCCG
>JBIISK010000075.1:0-2787 GCA_044341045.1 Sediminibacterium sp.
GATTAGCTGCCATTTTAAGCATAATTAAAGTATTTTACTACTATAATAGATTGATTATCAATTATATGTAATATCTCTCTAACGCATATAATATGTTGATTATATGACACGTTTATTAAGTGATACTTAAACAGATTAACGAGTGAGATGGCAGTTTTACTTTTTGCCCTTTTGAAAATGTAAAATGAGCACAGGTAGCAGGATCAAATTGGTTAAGGTGCCCACTACAAGGGTTAAAGAGGTAAGCCAACCAAGTGCCTTGGTGCCACCAAAATCACTGATACAAAAGATAATAAAACCAGCTATCAGCACAAGTGAGGTATAAATGATACTAATTCCTGTGTGCTTGATGGTTTGAACAAGCGTTGGAGCCACCTCGTTATTATAATGCGGAAGTTCTTGTTTGTAATTAATCAAAAAGCGGATGGTTACATCAATAGCAATGCCCAGCGCAATACTAAAAATTAATACCGTAGACGGTTTTAATGCAATGCCAAGCCAGCCCATCACACCTGCGGTAATAACAAGCGGAATCACGTTAGGAATTAAGGAACAAAGTAAAATTCGAACCGATTTAAATAGATAAAGCATACATAAGGCTATCAGCAAAAATGCCCACACAATACTTTCTTGCAATCCCTTGATAATAAAACTAGACCCTTCTAAAAAAGTAATTGAACTGCCCGTAAAAGTTACTTTGTAATGTGCCGTATCAAAAATTTCATTGGCTTTTGCTTCGAAGTCTTTGATTAAAATCGGAAGTTTAGCACTCCCAATATCTTTCATGTTTACACTAATGCGCGCTACCTGCTTTGCACTATCCATAAAACTATTAAGCAGTTTTGCAACCCCTTCTTTTTTAACCTGAACTCCTGAATCATTTGGCGCTGGCGACTTTAAATAAGGTCCCATAAAGGCGAGGTCGCCTTCATAAGGAATGTCGTAACTTAAGGTATCCCCGTCATAGTAAGCCTGCTTAGCAAATTTTAACCCTTCAACAAAAGAAAGTGGTCTTGCTGTTTCGGGATGCTCAGCTATGTACAAAGACAACTCTTCTATTTTAGATATAGGACCCGTTGTTCGGAGTAATCCATTTTTCTTTTTGGTGTCTACCATAATTTCAAGTGGCATCACGCCTCCAAAATTCTTTTCAAACCATTTCAGATCTGTGTAAATTTTATCTTGCTTAGGAAGGTCATCAACAATAAATCCTTCCGACTTTAATTTACTCATTCCGATGAGCGCAAATACTGTAATAACAATGGTTACGCCATATACCCATTTAGCATGGTTAAACGTCCATCGCTCAATTTTTACTAGTAATTTTTCAAGTAATTTATTTTCTAAATACTTTGTATGATTGGGTTTAGGCGCTGGTAAATAACTGAGTACAGCAGGGATAAACACCAATGAAATAAAAAAGAGTGCCATGATATTTATGCCAGCTACTAATCCAAACTCTTTTAATAATTCACTCTTTGTTAAAGCAAAAACAGCAAACCCAATAGCCGCCGCAATGTTACAAAACAGGGTTACAATACCCATGCGTCCAACCATGGTAATAAGTGCTTTGTCTTTATCTTTTAGTTCTAAAAAAGCGGTGTGGTATTTATTAAAAAAGTAAATACAATTGGGAATGCCAATTACAACCACAAGTGGCGGAATGAGTGCGGTTAGTAATGTTATTTTGTAACCAAGTAAAACAACGGTGCCCAAACTCCAGATAACACCAATGGCAACAACCACCATACTCATGAACATCGCACTAATCGATCTAAAAAATAATAGCAGCGTTAAAGCCGATAAAACAAAAGATGCAATTAAAAAGATATTCATCTCCTTTTTAATTCTATCTGCCACAATTGTTCTAATGTATGGAAGTCCACTTATTTGAACTGTAGACTGGGTTTGTTTTTCAAAAGCGCTAATAGCATTGTTTATTTTTGCTACAAGAGCCGATCTATTTTTAGAATTTATAATGGCGCCATCTAATGAAACACCCATCAAATAAGCATTGGAAGATGAACTGTAGAGCAATGTTTTATAAAAAGGAAGTGACTTAAAAACAAGTGCAGCACTATCCAAACTTGCTTGATTCGTATAAGGAAGTGTAAATATTTTTACCGATTTAAACTGAGTAGCAGCCGTATCATTAACTAGATTAACAACATCTGGAATATTGAGTATAGCCGTTACACCATTCAGGCTTTTAATTGTTTTTTGCAAGTCTGCAACCGCATTGAAATATGACTTCTCATAAAAATGATCCGTTTCAAAACCAATAACCATTGTATTGCCGTCTGCCCCAAAACGTTTTAAAAAAGCTTGATAGTCTTGGTACTTTGGATTGTCGGTAGGAATTGCTCTAGAAAATTCGTAGCTCAAGGAAACTTTAGCGGCATGGTAACCCATAAAACAGGTACTCACTAATAAAATAGACAATAGAAGAACGCGACGTTTAATAATCGACTGACCTAATGAGTACCACATAGCAAGGGTTTTATTGATTTGCGCTGCAAAAGTCGTATAAATATGGCATTAAAATGCCAACTACATTACAAAGAAATACGCAGTGGCTTGACAAAGGGCACCCACTAATAATCCCATATAAACTTCTTTTTGGGAGTGGTCTGAAATATACAACCTGCTAGTTGCTACGATGCCTGTAAGCAATAATACGCCTGCAATTACTATACCCATGGGTTGGTGATAATGAAATGCAAATAAAACAACGGCCATACTAGCCCCACCCATGCCTATACCATGCAAACTGATTTTATAAAAATT
>JBIISK010000028.1:0-30473 GCA_044341045.1 Sediminibacterium sp.
AAATGGTTGCTTGTACATCAAAGGTTTCTACTTTACCATTTACAATATTGTAACCAATTTCATCTGTTTCACCATAGGTAGTACCACCTTTAATGCCACCGCCTGCCATCCACATCGAAAACGCTTCACCATGGTGGTCGCGACCTTTAAATGGCATGGTTTTACCTTCTCTATTTTCTTGCATCGGTGTTCTACCAAATTCTGAACCCCACACAACAAGTGTTTCATCTAGTAGTCCTCTTTGTTTTAAATCTTGTAAGAGTGCGGTAATAGGCCTGTCAATTTTTCGACATTTATTTTTAAGTCCAATATCAACTGCGTTACCCGCCGAGTCGCCATGCGTATCCCAACCCCAATCAAATAGTTGCACAAAGCGAACGCCTTTTTCTACCAACTTGCG
Organism: Sediminibacterium sp.; assembly: GCA_044341045.1. Lineage (GTDB taxonomy): Bacteria > Bacteroidota > Bacteroidia > Chitinophagales > Chitinophagaceae > Sediminibacterium. The sequence goes on from JBIISK010000028.1 coordinate 401, forward strand.
CGCAAGTAATACGTTGTTGGCAAAACAGGATTCGCCGGGCCTGGTGCCATACATTTCATGAATATAATCAGGCTCGGTACTAATATCCATGACACCCGGTACTGAAATTTGCATTTTGTAAGCGAGCTCGTATTGAGAAATACGGGATAAGGTTTCTGGATCTTGATACTCAGTATAAGATTCTTCATTCACTTTATTAATAGCGTCGATACTTGCTTTTCTAATATCGCGGTCCATGCCAGCAGGATCTTTAATAAACAAAACCGGATCACCTTCACTACGGCACTGTACACCTTGATAAACACTTGGTAAAAATCCACTTCCCCATACACTTTTTCCTGCATCCGGATTATTGCCACCCGAAGTAAGTACTACAAATCCTGGCAGGTTTTTATTTTCTGAACCAAGCCCGTAAGTAACCCAAGATCCCATACTAGGTCTACCCAGGCGTGGTGTACCAGTATGCATTAAAAGTTGTGCAGGTGCATGATTGAACTGATCGGTGGTAACGGCCTGAAGTACTGCAACATCATCAATAACAGTTGATAAGTGTGGTAAATTTTCAGATAACCAAATACCACTTTCGCCATATTGTTTGAAACTTGCTTGAGGGCCTAGCATTTTAGGAACACCTCTTATAAACGCAAATTTTTTACCATTGAGTAAGGAAGGTGGACAATCCAATCCATCTAGTTTTGCAAGCTCAGGCTTATAACTAAACATTTCAAGTTGAGACGGAGCACCGGCCATGTGTAAATAAATTACCGACTTGGCTTTTCCTAAAAACGGAGCTGCTTTTGGCGCTAATGGATTGGTGGCATCAAAAATATGATTACTTCCGGTGCTGCATCCGCCTAATAAATTGCCAAGTGCAAGTGCACCTAATCCCATGGCACTTTCTTTTATAAAATGCCTGCGCGTATGCTGCTGCATCACGGCCTTTTGGGCTTCTTTAACTAGGCGCTGGTTATGTAATTCTTTTTGCGTCATTGAAATTAGTTTTTATTAAGCCATTCGTCTAAATTAAGCATCGCGTTGGCTACCACAACAAGGGCGGCTCTATTGGTAGGTGAGTCAAGGGTGCTATCACTTACTAATATATTGGCTGCTTTTTTGTTGCTTTGATATTTTGATAAACTACTTTGATACAGTGAGGTAAGTGCATTTAATTTATTTGCCGCAATTGGCTTATACATCATTTGCTCGTAGCCTGTTTTTATTTTTGCTTCGATAGGTCCTTTTATAGTTTCCATACTTTTTGCAAAGGAGCGGGCCATAATAATATAGGACGAATCATTTAACGAATTCAGTGCTTGAAGCGGTGTGTTGGTTCTAATTCTACGAATCACACAAACCTCTCTGGCGCCTCCATCAAAAGTGATCATAGATGGGTAAGGTGCCGTTCTTTTAAAATAGGTATAGAGCGAGCGTCGGTTCTGGTCTTCGCCTTCAGATAATTTCCAAGTATCTCCATTATAAGGGGAACGCCAAATACCATCTGGTTGATAAGGCATGACACTTTTACCATACATTTTTGGACTTAATAAACTACTAACAGCGAGTGTTTGGTCTCTAATTTGCTCGGCCGAAAGTCTAACCCTTGGGCCTCTTGCGTATAATTTATTGTAAGGATCTTTTTTAAGTAGTTCTTTTGTAAAAATTGACTGCTGTTTATAGGTGGCAGAAAGCACCATTTCTTTGAGTGTTTTTTTGATACTCCAATTGTGCGTGTGCATGTGTTGCCATGCTAAATAATCGAGAAGGGTTTGGTGGGTTGGTGATAATCCCTGCGTGCCCAGGTCTTCTAGGGTTTCAACAATACCGCTACCAAATAATTGTTCCCATAGTCTATTAACGAGTGTGCGTGCAACAAGTGGATTGTTTGTACTAGTAAGCCACATCGCAAGTCCCATTCTATTTTTGGGTGCATTTTTAGGAAGGGCTGGTAATACGCCAGGTACATCAGGTGTAACTTCTTTTCCTTTAGAAAGCCAGCTACCTCTTTCAAAAACATGTGTTGTTCTAGATAAATCTTGATTGGCTTCCATCATAATGGGCGTGGTTTCTGCACCAGCCATTAAAAGATCATTAAAATATTTGTAGGCACTATCGTATCCTGGTTTTTCTTTGCCTGGAAATGGATTGCCAAAAGAGAACCATTCAAATAAAATACCGTTGTCTGTGTTGTTTTTTATTTTTGGAGAATAGTACTTGAAATATAAAGTGTGTTTGCCCTGAATGGGAGGAAGTGATGTGCGTTCGTGCACGAAACCGCCGCCTGTATTTTTGATCGGCACTTCTTTGATGAGCTTGCCATTTAAACTGTCTAAATAAATACGCCACATACCTTTGTCTACACTAGATGCATATTTAAAAAGGAGTTCTGATTTGCCCGTTAGTACCACATCTTTTAAATTGCAGGTACCATTGTTGCGAAGTGTTGCATACCAACCGTTGGCGCCATCAACAAACTTGTCGCACTGAAAAGCATTGATACTTGGTTGAAGGGTGCGAATAAAAGTAGTCCAATAATTGGCGGATGCTGGCGCTGCATTTTTTTTAAGCCAATTTTTTAACGATTCAAATTTTACATTGTCGGCTCCTTGATATTGGCGTAACACTGGATTTTCGAAAGGAGAATCTTCGTCGCGGGTATTGTTAAAAAACGCCATGAATTTATAATACTCGTCATGCTTGAACGGATCATAAGGATGACTATGACACTGAACACAATTAAAACTGGTACCCATTACAGCACTCCAGGTGGTGTTTACGCGGTCAAGCACGGCAGCGGTTCTATACTCTTCATTGTCTGTGCCACCTTCGTCATTGTTCATGGTGTTTCTATGAAACGCAGTGGCTATGTAATTAGCGTCGGTAGGGTTTGGTAAAAGGTCTCCGGCAATTTGTTCAATTAAGAAATCGTTATAGGGTTTGTCTTTATTAAATGCATCGATGAGCCAGTCGCGGTATTTGTAAATATTTCTACTACGGTCTGCTTCAAAACCTTTGGTGTCGGCGTAACGCGCAAGGTCTAGCCAAAGTGCTGCCCATTTTTCGCCATAAGCAGGTGAAGCCATTAAATCATTTACTAAATTTTCGTAGGCCTTATCAGAATTATCGTTTAAATATTTTGCTGCAATTTTTTTACTCGCAGGAAGGCCCGTTAAATCTAAACTAACGCGTCTTAAAAGGGTGGCTTTGTCTGCTTCTTTGGAAGGACTTAATTTTTCGGCTTCTAATTTTTCTAAAATATACTTGTCGATATTGTTTTTAATCCAGTTGTCATTCATACTTGGCACTGCTGGTTCCTTTACTTTTTGATACGCCCAGTGTGATCCCCACTTCGCACCTTCTTTAATCCAAGTGGTTAAAATTTTAATTTCTTCTTTGCTTAAAGGATCGTGCTTGTAAGGCATGCGCTCTTCCGGATCGGTGAGGTGCAACCTTCTAATCAGTTCACTTTCTTCTGGCTTATATTTTATGATGGCAGGCTTACCAGATTTAGTAGGGGCAAAAGCTTCTTCTTCGAAAAGTAAACTAAATCCACCCTCTTGTTTTACACCACCATGACAGGTAATACATTTTTTATTTAAAATGGGTTTTACCTCGGTATTGTAATCGATGGGGTCTGAAGGATAAATAACAACAGCAGTGATGGCAAGTACAATGAGTACTGCTGAGCTGTAAAAAAGTTTTTTGCTAGGCTGTAAAAACATAAGGCATCATTCGTAAGGATAAATTTAATAATTACTTACGAATGACGCCTTAAACTTGACATATAGTTATCTACCCATCCAGCCACCATCTACGATTAAAATGGTACCGTTGACGTAGTCAGATGCAGGAGATGATAAAAAAACGAAAGCTCCGGTTAAATCCTCGGGAGTTCCCCATCTATTTGCTGGAATTCTGGCCAAAATAGAGGTATTTCTGTCCGGATCGGCCCTTAACTGTGCCGTATTGTCTGTGGATATGTATCCTGGGGCAACACCATTTACAGTAATGCCTTTACCTGCCCATTCGTTGGCAAATGCCTTAATTAACGAGGCAACAGCTCCTTTACTAGCTGCGTAGCCAGGTACGTTGATACCGCCTTGGAAGCTTAAAAGAGAGGCCGTAAACACTATTTTTCCAGCGCCATTGGCAATCATTTGTTTTCCAATTTCTCTGGTGATAATAAATTGCGCATTTAAATTGATGTCTATGATATTATCCCAAAATTCGTCAGAATGTTCGGCGGCAGGACTTCTTTGAATACTTCCGGCATTGTTAATGAGGATATCAATGGTAGGATGATTTTTGATTACCGCTTCTAAAAAAGCATAGATCGAATCTCTATTTGAAAAATCGGCTTGGTAAGCATAAAACTTTTTACCTGCTGCAAGCACTGCTTTTTCTACATCGCTTCCAGAAGCGGGCATAGAGCCACTCACGCCAATAATATCGGCACCACTATTAGCTAGTTCGATGGCAATGGCCATACCAATGCCTTTACTACAGCCTGTTACTAAAGCAACTTTATTGTCTACTCTAAAATTTAGCATAGGAATTATTTTAATAACTGAATGTTTACAAAATCCATATCTGCAAACGACATGTTTTCGCCAGCCATTGCCCAAATAAATGAGTAAGAAGCCGTTGCTACACCACTATGAATACTCCATGATGGAGACACAATGCCTTGTTCATTGTTTAGGAATAGATGTCTTGTTTCGTGTGGCTCACCCATGAAATGAATGACACGTTGTGTTTCAGGTAAATCAAAATAGAAGTATGCTTCCATACGACGGTCGTGCAGGTGCGCTGGCATGGTATTCCAAATGCTACCTGGTTTAAAGTTGGTTACACCAAGTACGAGTTGGCAACTTTTTAAACCATCGGCGTGAATGTATTTATTAATGGTACGGTGGTTAGCCGTTTCTGCACTTCCCATTTCGGCAGGGGTAGCATCTTTACTTTGCATTAACTGTGTAGGATAGTTTGCGTGCGCTGGGCAAGAGAATAAAATAAATTTAGAAGGGTTGCTAGGATCAGTGCTCGCATGAAAAGTAACTTCTTTGTTGCCCATGCCAACATATAAGCAATCAATTTTGTCTAGTGTATAAATTTGACCTTCTACGGTTACGCTTCCGGTTGCGCCAATGTTTACGATACCAAGTTCTCTTCGGTCCAAAAAGTTTTCAGACTTTAAAGCGTCGTAAGTGCCTAGCTGAATAGCAGCAGTAGTAGGGGTTGCAGCGCCCACCACCATTCTGTCGTAATGGGTATACACAAAATTAATAGCACCTGGCGCTACTAAATTGTCTAGTAAAAACTTAGCTCTAATTTGCTCAGTATTATATTTTACAAAATCTTCGGGATGTACTTGGTGAATAATTTTCATATTGATTTATTTAAAACGTTTATTTGTTGATGACAAATTTATTTTCTTGAATAGCCCCGCTTTCGAGTGTGCTATTATTTTTTTGATAATGAAATGCTTTGGTGTTATCGGTGTACGCAATAATATTTCCAGATTTATTAGAAGCCGTGAACATATTGTTTTCGATAGTTGATAGCTGTACTCCAAATAAGCCAATAAGCGGTTCATTTGCGCTGCAATTTACAATTTTATTGGTGGAGAAGCTAAAGATAGGTCCCATGGTACTTTCGTCATTTCCGCCCCTGTAAATAACCGCTAATGGTCCGGTGTGGTTTATGAAACTATTATTTGTAACAACGATTCTTTCGGCGTTGTAATAACCTTTGTTATCGTCTTCGTCTTTGAGCGATAAAACAGTGCCCTTGTTGTTTTTAAATACACTCTTTTCGATGGTAATAGCATCTAAGTACGCAGATTTTGGCGCTTTAATTATGGTGGCGCCCGCAAAATTTTCAATATTGCTGGCGCTGATTCGAACACTGTTATGAATCCCGGATCCGTTACTATTAACTGCAATAAAATTTTGTGATTGGACACCGCTTGCGTTAATATTTATAGTACGCAGCGTTAACTGCGCGTTTTGTTCAAGGGTAAATAATTGATCAATAGGACCTGTTGTTGTAAAATTAACAGCAGCACTATTACTTGTAATTGTTATGTTGCCTTTAATGGTAATAGGCTTTTCAAATTGATACAAACCTGCTTTTAGAATAACATTTGTAGCAGACGCGGTAGCGGCTGCATCGGCTAGTTCGACTGCAGTTGAAACCGTAATTGTTTTATTTGGAATAGTTGCGCTTGTTGCGGCGCTCGTTTTTTTGGACTCCCAACTATTGCCAAGTGTTGGTGCGTTTGCAAATAGGGCTTTAAAATAAGCCAGTGAATTTGCACCTACTATGCTGTTGAGTGAACTGCTTAATCTATTGGCGCCAATTTTATTGAGTGAGTCTAGCATTTTTTTTGTGGCGTTATTGGCGCCTCCGGCGCCAATAACAGGAAATCCTTTGCTGTCCCATTTTTGTAAAGTAATAGCACCTGCATTAAACCCGCTCACACCAGGGTTTGTAAGCGAAGCGCTAAACACGTTACCAGCAGCAAATACGCTGTCAATTGTTGGGACAGTATAACAAAGAGGTCCGGTTTTATTCGAGTAAAACAGGTTATTAAGGAGGAGCACATTTTTTGGATCTACGCTGCGCTCTGCGTCTTTTCCTTCACTAATACTAAAGGGGCTGCAATTTAAAAAAGTATTATTGGCGATAACGGCGTCTCTAACAGGAAGGTATCTGTTGGCTGGTGAATTAAATACGCCGGCCATAATAGCAAGTGGTGATCTAAAGCCTTGGCCTTTGCAATGGCTCATAAAATTGTTTACGATCCAATTTCCTTCATTGATTACCCTTACGCCTCCCGTTCCTTCTTTATCATTTCCGTAAAATAAATTTCCTTCTACGGTATTTTCATTACCATGTCTTAACACTACAGCGCCTTGACATTCTTTAAATATATTACCCGCCACTTTATTCCCACATGACTTGATGGAAATGATTTCTGTTTCGCCATCGCAATGTTCAAAAAAGTTATTTTTAATAGTGGTGTTGCTGTAAAAAGTACAGTGTTGTGAAACGCCAACTCTTATCATTTCTCCAGCATTACTTCCAAGCGGTTTCCGAATGCCAAAATAGTTACTATCAATACTATGGTTGTTAATTCTACTTCTATCGTCATCTAGTAAAACAGCAACAAGCACACCCAAATTTGTTTTATTGGTAAAGTTGCAGTGGTCTACTCGGTTATTTTTTCCGGACATTGTAAGCCAATGGTTTTCGTCTAAGCGAAGTGGATTATTAAAACCTTGGATGCTAGACCCGGTAATTCTTGAATTATTGGCAACTTCTTTTCCATGGCTAAACTGCCATACATGATTTTTGCCGGCAAAACCGTCTTTAAATACAACTCCGCTTACTGTAATATAGTTGCCGGTGATATGTAAATAGCTATTGCCTGTAAATTCTACGCCACCGGGCACTTGAGCCATAAAAACAATGGGCTGACTTGCTGTTCCCTTAGCACTAATAATAAGGTTACAGTTGTTGTATATACCCTTTTGGATAATCAGTGTGTCTCCAGGTTTAGCTTGCACGCCTGCATCAACAATTGCAGCTGTTGAACTTATAAGTATTTTTCGTGCATTTGCTTGTAGTGCAGTGGCAAAAACTAAAAGACAAATTATTTTTTTCATAAACTAGTTTTAAATTCGTTTAGATGAGGTTCTTACAAAGAGCTTAGGCTTAATAATTATTTCTTGATCAAGCATATCATTTCCGCCATTCATCATTTCAATAAATGCTTTTGCAGTTGCTTTGCCAATTTCAAAAGCGTACATTTCTACACTTGATATAGCAGGCGTTACTAAACTTACAATGGGTTCGTTGTTAAATCCGACAAGGCCAATATCGTGTGGCATGGAGAGTCCCTTTTCTTTAATGGCTAACATGGCACCAATTGCCATACGGTCACTAATGGTAAAAATAGCGTCCGGTCTATTTTTTGAAGCCAACAATTCTCTAGTTGCTTCGTAGGCGTATTGTTGGTTAAAATCACAATGTATCATGTGTCCTTTATCCACTCGTAAGCCATGTGCCTTAAGGGTTTGGAGGTATCCCTCCATTCTTTTGTTACTAATATTTAAATTTTCAGGACCTGCTAAAATGGCAATTTTTTTATAGCCTTGTTCAATTAGATGTTCGGTTGCTTGTTTTCCGCCATCTATATTATCTAGTCTAATTTTTGGCGCTTCTATATTATTGACTATGCGGTCAAATAGTACAAGTGGAATTTTTTTATCCTGAATTTTTTTGATGTGTTCAAACACTTTTGTTTCACTTGAAACGGAAACAATAAATCCATCCACTAAACTATCTAATAATCTTTTGGTATTTACCATTTCTCTTCCATAACTCTCATCACTCTGACAAACCATTACCGTATATCCAGCTCCTAATGCAACCTCATCAATTCCTTTAACCATCGTGGAAAGCACATAGTCAAGATTGGGAATAATAACGCCAATGGTATTTGTTTGTCTATTAAGTAAGCTAAGTGCAAGTCTATTGGGTTGATAATCTAGTTTTTCGGAAAGTGCTTTTACAGCAGCCTTTGTTTCTGCTTTCACATCCGGCGCGTCCCTAAGGGCCCTACTTACTGTTGACGTAGAGATATTAAGGGCAATAGCAATGTCTTTTATGGTAATTTGTTTTTCCATAGAGGTATAAAATTAGGTGCCAATAGATACAATTTACGAGAAATTGCCGGTAGCGTTACCGGTAAGGTTATCGGTAATTTAATTGATATATTTTCTAATGAATTAGCTTATAAGTTAGAAAATAATCAATAAAATGGGCTAAAATATAGATAAATTATCAGACCTTCTCTGTCAAGTTACTATCCATTTGCGCTTAATATTACTACACGATTGACTGATTCTTAACTGCTTTATGAAAAACACTACATCATTTTATTTGATTGTTGCATTTGTGTTATTAACCCAAATGACGGGATATGCGCAAAAGCATCCTATTGCATTTTCAACGGCAACTGATTTCGCGCTCGTTAAAAAAAATATTTCTGGCAATCCTTTACTCAAACAATCTTTCGATGAAATCAAAACTTCAGTGGATGCTGTTTTAGGGAAAGACATTGATGTACCTGTGCCAAAAGATGCAGGTGGTGGATATACGCACGATAAACACAAGGACAATTACAACCTTATGTTTAACAGTGGGATGTTATTTCAATTAACGGGTGATGTTAAATATGCAAAGCTTGTAAAAGATTTGTTTTTTAAATACGCAGTTCTAAATCCTACATTAAAAAATCATCCGCAGGCAACAAGTAGTTCACCTGGTCGAATTTTTTGGCAGGCACTCAATGATGCCAACTGGCTCGTTTACGCAGGACTTGCATTTGATTTGATTCATGATTATCTAACCCCCGCCGAAAGAGCACAAATTATAGCAGGTGCTTTTAAACCTGAAGTAGATTACTTTACTAAAGAAATCACGCCCTGGTTTGATTTAATTCATAACCACGCTGTTTGGGCTTGTGCCGGTGTTGGAATTGTTGGTATCGCTACAGACAATGAAGACTATGTGCAAATGGCATTGTATGGTTCAAAAAAAGATGGGAAAGCGGGATTAACAGCGCATTTAGATGGTTTATTCTCTCCAAATGGTTACTACAATGAAGGTCCTTATTATACCAGGTACGCGGTACTTCCATTCTTTTTGTTTGCAAATGCAGTCAATCATGCAAAGCCTGAAATTAAAATATTTGAAAGACGCAATAAAATTTTAAAACAAGCTTTAGATGGCGCGTTGGAGCAAACAAATTTAGATGGTGGTTTTTACAGTTACAACGATGCATTAAAAGAGAAGACATATATTTCAAATGAAATTGTGGTGGCGCTTAACATAGCATGGGAAGTATATGGTGCTAATAATGCTTACTTGCCGGTTGCGAAAGCGCAAAATAGAGTTACGCTTAGTAAGGGTGGCCTAGGTGTGAGTCAAGCATTATTACAAAATAAAAGTATCGCCCCATTTTATCCTTACAAATCAGTAGTATTTACGGATGGAGCAAATGGAAATATGGGAGGTGTTTCAGTGCTTCGTAATGGGAAAGATAAAAATCTAACTTCATTGATTTTTAAATATAGTTCTCATGGTTTATCGCACGGTCATTACGATAAACTAAACATTAACTTATACGATAACGGAAATGAAATTTTGCAGGATTATGGGGCAGCTCGATTTATTAATATTGAACAAAAATATGGCGGTAGATATTTGCCTGAAACAAAATCCTATGCGCAGCAAACGATTGCACACAATACCATCACTGTAGATGAAAAAAGCCATTTTAATGGTGTAGAGGCAGTGAGCGAAAAGCACAATCCTGTTCCTTTATATAATACAGTAGGAAATTATGCAGTGCAAGCAAGTTCTGCACTTGATACAAATGCTTATCAAAATGTTCAATTACATAGGAGTATTTATGTGGTTGCCATTCCGGGAGCTGCTAAACCACTTGTTGTAGATTTATTTAGAACGATTGCTGATACTGAGCATCAATATGATTTACCTTTCAATTATATAGGCAATGTTATTTCTACAAATTTTAAATACACGATCCATGGCAGTGCCATGCAAACATTAGGCAGTAAAAATGGGTATCAGCATATTTGGAAAGAAGCCTCTGCAAAAGTTAAAGCGCCTTTTACGCAGTTCACCTTTTTAAATAATCAATCATTTTATACCATTACGAGCCATATACAAGATTCGGCCCAAATATTTTTTACTAGGTCAGGTGCCAACGATCCCAACTTTAATTTACGAAGAGAGCCCTCTTATATCACAAGAACAAGGGCAAAAAATATGCTTGCATTAAACGTTGTTGAATTACACGGAAATTTTAATCCTATTTCAGAAATCACTACAAATTCATATTCGAGGGTTTCCTCTATTGCACCAGTTGTAAATACTGATTTGTATAGTGGCGTCGAAATAGTTATTGGTGGTAAGCGCTTATTGGTGCTTCAGTCCAATACAAAGTTTGATGGTAAAACAACGCATCAAATTACGATCAATGGAATTTCATATAATTGGGAAGGTCCGTTTGTCGTATACTTAGAAAATAAAAAATTATAAAACAAAATAGATATGTCAGTAGAATTAAATGGAGCGAAGCGAACGGGTTTTATCATAAACGAATCGGTTTCGGAAGAGCAAATGGCACCTGGGTTGTCAAGAAAAATTATGGCTTATGATAATTCAGTGATGCTTGTGCGTGTTGAATTTGAAAAAGGTGGCGTAGGTGCACTTCACCAACATCATCATGTACAACTTACCAATGTGGAAAGCGGTGTATTTGAAATAGAAATTGATGGCAACAAGCAAATTTTAAAAGCAGGTGATGTGTTTCATGTGCCATCTAACGTGATACATGGTGCAGTATGTCTAGAAAAAGGGGTGCTTGTAGATGTGTTTTCACCCATGAGAGAAGATTTTTTTAATTAATCCCATAATTCAAAAGTTTGAAAAAATATTTTTCAATATTAATTTTTTGTTTAGCGCATCAGATTTTGTTTGCCCAAACGAGTCTCAAGTTCAACTCACATGATGAGATGTCTTTGAAAAAAGTGAAGGCATTAATTAGTGCGGGGGATAAAAACATGAAGAAAGGCTTTGAGGAGCTTATTAAGGCTGCTAATGCGTCGCTTACATTTAGGCCCGTAAGTGTAATTGAAAAACAAAACAATCCTCCAAGTGGCGACAAGCACGATTATATGAGTTTGGCACCTTATTTCTGGCCTAATCCGGATACAAAAGATGGGCTGCCCTATATTAGAAAAGATGGACAAGTAAATCCTGAAGTTTCTGATTACAAAGACAAAGAATATATGCCTAAGCTATGTGCTGTGCTCGAAACCCTTGGTTTAGCTTATTACTTTACAAATGATGATCGCTATGCCAATCATGCTTCAAAACTTATAAGCGTTTGGTTTATTGATGAGGCTACTAAAATGAATCCCAATTTAAATTTTGGGCAAGCTGTTAAAGGTGAAAATGATGGACGAGGGGCTGGCTTGATAGACACAAGACACCTTATTAAAGTAATTGATGCAGTTAGTTTTATTAGTTCCTCATCTGTATGGACTTCTAGTCAGGATAAGCAGTTGAAAAGCTGGTTTGCGCAGTTTTTGAATTGGATGCAAACGAGTAAAAATGGCACTGCGGAGTTAAAGGCAACCAATAATCATGGAATTTGGTTTGATGCGCAAAGGCTTTCATTTGCGCTCTATACCAACAATAAAAAAAACGCAAATGAAGTAATTGAGAGCGCAAAACAAAGACTCGAAAAGCAAATGAATGCAGCCGGTTTATTTCCAGCAGAGCTTGCTAGAACTACATCGCTTCATTACTCTTTGTTTGTTGTAGAAGCTATTTTAAAAGTTGCTCAATTATCTACTAACGCAGGTATTGATTATTGGAGTTTTACTGCAAGTAATGGAAATTCTTTGCAAAAAGCTTGCGATACATTATTACCGTATTTAATTCAGCAAAAAAAGTGGACAGGAGAACAGATTAAGCCTTTTAATTATGACGAAGCAATTCCATTTTTTGCAGCTGTTGCCAATAAAAAAAACTGCCAAAACTGTATTGATAAGTTAGCTCAAAACAATTCATATAAAATCTTACAAAGTATCTATTAAAAAAAAACAATACGATTGATTAAAATTTAAAATTGCCCATATGAAAAAAATCAGAAGTTTAGTTTTTCTGTTGCTTCTATTTATTACTTCTTCAGTAATTGCACAGAATAAACAAATAACCGGTAAGGTTATTAACAAAGAAACGGGAGCTCCGCTTGAAGGACTTTCTGTTATGGCCGACAAAACAACGCAAGGAGTTGTTACTAAGGCAGATGGTAGCTATAGTATTTCAGTAAAAACTGGAACCACTTCATTGGTATTCTCTTTTGTAGGATTTGAAACAAAAGTGGTATCAATTGGAGCCAAGAAAAACATTGACGTAGAAATGACAGTGGCGGTAGCAGAAGGGTCTGAAGTTGTTGTAGTTGGTTATGGTACGCAAAAGAAATCAAGTTTAACGGGCGCTATTGCTAAGTTTAAAAATGAAAAATTAGATGAAGCTCCTGTTGCGAGATTGGACCAAGCCTTGCAAGGTAAAATTGCAGGTGTTCAAATCCAAAACGTTTCATCTGAAGCAGGTGCAGCTCCAAAAATTAGTATTAGGGGTATTAGTTCATTGAATGCAGGTTCTAGTCCACTCATTATTATTGATGGAATGCCAGTTCCTGACGGATTGTCTTTTTTAAATCCTGCCGACGTTGAATCTATCGAAGTTTTAAAAGACGCCGCTTCTGCTGCCATATATGGTTCTAGAGGCGCAAGTGGTGTGATAATGGTTACTACAAAAAAAGGTAGCGTTAGCAAAACTAAGTATAATTTCAAATTTGCTTCTGGACAGAAAAAAGATTACATGCGTTATGACATCATGACTACAAAAGAATATGTAGGAATGCTTTTTGACGAAATGAAAGCAAGATCATCAGATCCAAACGTGGTGCAGTCTACCAATACCGTTATTGATGCGGATAGAGCCTCATACATCATCGAAACGCAGTTACTAAGAGGTCAATCTACCGATTGGCAATCTGAATCTTTACGTCCAGGATCATTTAAAAATATTCAATTGAATGCATCTGGTGGATCTAAAGATGTTCGTTATTTTGTTTCTGGTGGTTATCAAAATGATGAAGGGATGATGAACAAGAGTAACTACGAAAAATTTAATGTCAGAACAAAAGTGGATGTTGATTTTAGTAAAAAAGTAAAGTTGTCTCTTAATGTCAACCCTTCTTACGCTAAAAGAATTTCACCATCTCAAAATTTTACCAACTTCTGGAGAATGCCTCGTTGGCTACCTGCTTATCATAATGATTTAACATCAGCGCTTGTCAGAACCAACCCTCAATACTCAAGAATTTTAGAAGGAGACTTTTCTCACCCAAGACATTTTTCTGGTTTAAAGTATACAGGATTAATGCCTGATGGTTCTACTTGGACGTCGCCTACTACCTCAAACCCTAGTGGATCGGCGCAACAGAATCCTTTGTCAGATGTTTTGAGATCTGATATCGCTAGTAATGAATACAGATTGCAATCTTCTGCCGAATTAAGTATTCAATTAGCTAAAGGGTTGGTGTTTAGATCGCTAGCTACAAGTATGGTAAACTTTACCAATGGCTTAAATTTTTATGAGCGTGATTATAATAGTGAGGGGTCAAACAATAGTGGAATATTTATTAATAATAATTACACTGACCTATTATCTGAAAACATGTTTAATTATACAAAGTCAATTAAAAAACATGATTTCGCATTGTTAGCAGGGTTTACTTCCCAAACTACAAAGGTTAAAAATCAGCAAACGGCAGGTTTAGATTTCCCAAGTGACGACATTAGAACACTAAATAGTGCTGCACAAATTGATGCATCTAGAACCTCTGGTACCAATAATCAAATTGGATTGCTATCGTATTTAGGTCGTTTAAACTACGCTTATGATGATAAATACTTGGTTTCTGTGAGTTTTAGAACAGATGGTAGCTCTTATTTTGGAAACGGAAACAAGTGGGGAAGTTTTCCTTCAATTTCTGGAGGCTGGGTGCTTAGTAAAGAAAAATTTATGGCTAACATAGACTGGATAAGCAATTTAAAGCTTCGCGCTAGTTATGGTGTGTCAGGAAATAACAGAATTGTTGACTTTGCATTCCTAGATTTATTATATGGAGCCAATTACACTTATGGCGGCGGAACAGGTGTATCAGCCCCAGGATTAGCGAGTTCTAGCTCATTTTTGTCTAACCCCAATATTACTTGGGAGAGTACAGGTCAGACTAACTTTGGGTTAGATTTATCTATGTTCAAGAACAGAATTGGTTTGACACTAGATATTTACAAGTCTAAAACCGATAAGTTATTATTACAACAGTCTGCGATGGCATTTACAGGTGTTCCTCAGTTTTGGAATAACTTAGGTAGCTTAGAAAACAAGGGTTTTGAAATTGAATTAAACACTAAAAATGTCCAGGGCAGAAACTTTAGCTGGACTACTTCCGCAAATATTTCGCACAACCAAAATAAAATTTTGGAGCTAGGTACAGAGGCCTTTTTATTGAATCAAGGTGAGCGTACTGAAGTGTACCGAAACAAAGTGGGCGATCCACTAGTTGTTTATTATGGTTTTAAAACAGATGGTGTTTGGCTTTCGCAAGATCAAATCACAAAATCTGGTTTAAGATCTTCTTTGTCTAGCGTATTTGCACCGGGTGGATTAAAAATTGTAGACGTAAACAATGATGGTGTTTTGGATAACGCTGACAGAACTGATTTGGGTAGTCCTTATCCAGACTTTAACTGGGGTATTACCAATACATTTAAGTTTGGTGGTTTTGATTTTAGCTTTTTAATGCAAGGCGTTCAGGGCGGAAAAATCATAAATGGCGACCCTAACTATAACGAGTCTAGAAGAACCATTAAAACCTACAATCAAAATAGATGGGTGAGTCCTAATAATCCTGGTGATGGTAAAACACCGTTTTCAACCAATGGATTTAACTGGATGCTTACTGATTATGTTGTAGAAGATGCTTCTTATTTTTCTTTGCGTGAAGTTAATTTCGGGTATACTTTACCGGATCAGATTACTAAGAAATTTAAAGTAAGTTCAATGCGTTTTTATTTTTCTGCACAGAACTTATTCTTCCAAACTGCTAAGGGATATAGAAGTTTAAATCCAGAAGGAAGATTTAGCAATGGGCCATATTCTTCGGTATTGATTGATGGATATCAAAGAGGATCTTTCCCGATACCTCAAACTTTAACCGCAGGTATTGATATAAATTTTTAATTAAGAAAAATCTTTTTATATGAAAAACACATTAAAACTATTTGTTCTTGCCACGATATTTTTAAGTTCATGCCAAAAAAATATTGAACTATATCCGCAGTCAAATATTACAACAGAAAATTTTTACAATAACGCAAGCGACATTCAAATTGCATTAAACGGTTGCTACAATGCACTTAGAGAACCGCTTTTAAACGAGTGGAAGCTTACAGAGCTTCGAAGCGATAATACCATAATGGGTAACGCTGGAAGTAAATCCGTTCCTAATAGAGATTTAAGTGATTTGGATTTATTTATTCCTAATACATCTCACCAAGCGATTTACAACTATTGGATCGCAAATTATTTTAATATTAGAAACCTGAATGTAATTTTAAATAGTTTGAATGTAAACTATAGCACTGCCACTGGCACCTTGGTTTCAGATTCAACTAAAGTTAAAATTACGCCTGCAGAAAAAAGAGCTGCCGTAGCAGAAGCTGCATTTATTAGAGCTTATCATTATTTTAATTTAGTTCGTTTGTTTGGTGGTGTGTTTCTAATTCATGAGCCTGTTGGTCCGTTCGATGCAATTGACATTAACAGATCTTCGGAGGCTGATATTTATAAGCTGATCATTGCCGATTTACAATATGCTGCTGCTAATGGTGCTGCTGTTAGATATGCTTCAATTCCTGTAACAAGTTTGGGTAAGGTGAATAGTTGGACAGCAAAAGCGTTACTTGCTAAAGTGTATTTAACACTCAATAGAAAGGCAGATGCCGCTACTTTATTAACTGATATTATTGCAAATAGTGGATATGGATTGGTTCCAAATTACGCTGATATATTTGCAACCACTAATGAAATGAACAGAGAAATATTGTTTGCTGTTCGATATAAAGCAGGCGGTATTGGACAGGGGTCTCCTTTTCCAAACTTTTTTGCTCCAGAATTAAGTGGAACAGCGATCATTAATGGTGATGGATCTGGATTTAATACCCCGACCGCCGATCATTTTGCTGCTTATAATACACTTGATCTACGAAGAGATATTAGTATTGGTTCATTTGGTACAGCAAGGATGTTGTTCCCTAAAAAAATGATTTCGCCAGTATCCATTAAGGGTGATGGTGAAAGTGATTGGATTGTTATCAGGTATGCGGATGTGTTACTAATGTTAGCAGAAGCACAGGGTAATACTGCATCTAGTTTGGCACTTATCAACCAAACCAGAACAAGAGCAGGACTTCCAGCTTTAACAGCAACCACTGTAACGACTGCTGCAATTTTTGCAAATGAATTAGCTGCCGAGAGAAGATTAGAATTTGCGTTTGAAAATGTGAGATGGTTTGATATGTTACGCTACAAGACAACGCTACCAACACTTGATCCGGTTGCAGCAATAAAAGCTAATTTTAGCGCACTATTTGTGGCACATTATTCTAAATATCCTGCTCCAGCACCAACACTTCCTACTATTCAGAGTTATGTAACAAACGATAAATTATTACTTCCTATTCCACAGCGTGAAATAGACAATAATACCAAACTTGTAATTCCTCAGAATCCAGGTTACTAAACAATATAGATACCCCCTAACTTAATTTAGTTAGGGGGTATTATTAAACGAATTGAATTTAATTGAGTCGAATCTTTTTATGATAAAAGCAATATTGATAAGTTTATTATGTTTAGTTTTTATAACTAAAGGAACTTGTCAGGGTAGCTTTATTCAAAAGGTTACAAAAACACTTTCTAAACAAGTATTGCTAGATGCCAATCAAGCAGTGCAAGAGGAGCCAGTAACAGTTACAAGTGCCAGTTGTGAGCGCTCTAAAGGCGGCAAACACGATTTTTTTTCTGAAGGAGATTATTGGTGGCCAGATTCACTTCATCCAAATGGCCCTTACATTCAGCGGGATGGATTTACAAATCCTCAAAATTTTACAGCTCACCGACAGGCAATGATTCGCTTTAGTAAATTGGTGGGAACTTTAACTTCGGCATATATACTTACAAAAAATACAAAATACAGCGCAGCCGCGATTAAGCATGTAAAAGCTTGGTTTATTGACACGGCTACCCTTATGAATCCTTCCCTTTTATATGGGCAAGCAATTACGCGTAAGGTTTCTGGAAGGGGTATTGGAATAATTGATATGATTCAGATGGTCGAAGTGGCCCAAAGCATTGCAGTTTTAGAAAAGAACGGTCTTATAAATAAAAACGACATCGTTGAAATAAAAAAATGGTTTACAAATTATCTTACTTGGGTAACCACGCACCCATATGGAATCGATGAAAGAGATGCAAAAAATAACCATGGAACCTGTTGGGTAATGCAGGTTGCAGTTTTTGCAAAACTTGTGGGCGATGCTAGTTTATTGCAGTATTGCACAAAACGTTATCAAGAAGTTTTATTACCAGGTCAATTAGCGGACAATGGTAGTTTTCCATTAGAATTGAAAAGAACAAAGCCTTATGGATATTCTTTATTCAATTTAGACGCTATGACAACGATCACGCATGTATTATCTACACAACAACAAAATTTATTTAGTTTTTCTTATAAACCATCGGTTGGAATTAAAAAGGCGATCGAATTTATGTTCCCTTTTATTACCAATAAACAAAACTGGCCGTATCAAAAAGATGTGATGTATTGGGAGGATTGGCCTGTAGCATCCATCGCATTGCTATTTGGCGCTAAGGCTTTTGATAATTCAACTTGGCTCAATACTTGGGCAAGTCTAGAACACTTTCCAAAAAATGAAGAAGTGATTAGAAATACACCCATTAGAAATCCACTTATTTGGCTGCATAATTAATTGAAAATTTTAAATACATATATATGAAAAAGTTTACCCCCTTGTTAATGTTGCAGCTACTATTATTGATAGTAGGTGTTCATGCGCAAACACAAAAGCCTAATATTTTATTTATTGCGGTAGATGATTTGAGACCGGAGCTTGGTGCTTATGGTAGCAAATTGGTTAAAACACCCAATATTGATAGGCTTGCTAAAATGAGTACTGTGTTTATGAATAACTACTGTCAGCAATCGGTTTGTGGTCCAACCCGTGCTAGTATCATGACAGGTATGCGTCCAGATCATACAAAAGTTTGGGATTTAAAAACGCAAATGCGCGACATGAATCCGGACATTGTAACACTTCCTCAATATTTAATTACACAAGGGTATAATACAGTTGGTGGTGGTAAAATATACCATCCAAGCAGCGCTATTAAAAAAATTGATCCAGTTTCTTGGAACACGCCTTACATAGAACCTAAAGCATCTGATTTTGCAAACGGACTTGGCTTGCCTGCTAACAAGCAATACCAAAAGCCTGAAAATAAAGCGTTGTTTGCTGTAAAAAAAGAAAGAGTAGCCAGAGATAATGATGATGAAGAGCCAACTACCATTAAAGGACCTTCTACAGAAAATATGGATGTGCCAGATAACGCTTATGAAGATGGTGTTTTAGCATTACTCGCTAAAGATCAGCTCATAAAAATGTCAAAAGATGCTAAGCCTTATTTTATGGCTGTGGGTTTTCATAAACCACACTTACCATTTGTGGCTCCAAAAAAATATTGGGATTTATACAATAGAGAAGATATGCAACTAGCTGCTTTTCGCGAGCACGCCAACAATGCACCTGAACTAGCCTACCATAAATCTGGTGAGTTAAGAAACTATATCGATATTCCTGCTTTTGCAACATTCAATCAGCCAGGTAATCACGTGTATTTGAAAGAAGAAAAGCAAAAAGAATTGATTCATGGTTATATGGCTGCAGTTTCCTACACCGATGCGCAAATTGGTATTTTATTAAATACATTGGATTCATTAGGGACTTTAAACAATACCATCATTGTTTTATGGGGAGATCATGGATGGCATTTAGGCGATCATGATTTATGGGAAAAGCATACCAATTTAGAAAATGCTACAAGAGCTCCATTAATTATTGCTGCACCTGGCTTAAAGGCTGGCAAATCAACCTCGTTGAGCGAACACGTAGATATATTTCCAACTATTTGTGCTTTAGCGGGTGTGCCTGTGCCTACCCAGCTTCAAGGTAAAAGCCTAAAGCCAGTAATGCAAAATAGCAAGGCCGTTGTAAAGGATTTTTCTATGAGTCAATACCCTAGAAAATTGAGCAAAGAGGATATGAAAAAATTTGGCACTGAATCTAATAAAATAATGGGTTACAGTATGCGTACTGATAAGTACCGTTATACGCTTTGGGTTAATGATTTTACGTCAAGCGATGTGTTTAGTGATAAAAAAGTATACGCACAAGAAATGTATGATTATACAAAAGACCCATTAGAAAAAGAAAATGTTTTTGCGGATAAGTCTTACAGTAAAGTGGCAAAAGAAATGCATGAAAAAATGCTTTCATTTTTTGCCTCGCAATTAAAAAAATAAATTGACCTAAGATAATGCATATACAAATGAAAAAGATTTTTACAGTTGGAATTTTATCTGTTTTATTGCACGGGGTGAGCATAGGGCAAGCTGCTAAAAAGCCAAATATCCTTTTTATTGCCGTAGATGATTTAAAGCCAATTATTGGCGCCTATGGAAATACATTTATTAAAACACCTAATTTGGATAGGCTTGCCAGTAGAGGCACTACTTTTTTAAATAATTATTGCCAGCAAGCGGTTTGTGGTCCAACCCGTGCAAGTATTATAACTGGTATGCGTCCTGACTATACAAAAATTTGGGATTTAAAAACGCAACTTCGCACTGTAAGCCCAGATATTGTTACGATGCCTCAATATTTAATGACGCAGGGTTATTCGACACAAGGCATTGGAAAGGTGTTTGATCCGCGAAATGTAGATGCAAATTTAGATAAGCAATCATGGAGTGTCCCGTATCATAAAACAGACAAAAAATATTATGTACCAGGTATGGGAGAGCCCGCTGAGGGTCGTTACCAAGATCCAGCAACTAAACTAGCTGTTGAAAAAGTAATTAATGAAGCGCTTGCTTCCGGAAAAACAAAAGCGCAAGCCAATGAAGAAGCCGGTATAAAAATAAAGCCTGCAACGGAGTCTTTAGATGTTCCGGATAATGCTTACACTGATGGTGCAAATATTTTGCAAGCAAAAGATATTTTAGGAAAGTTGAGTAAATCGGATCAGCCATTTTTCTTTGCTGTTGGTATTGCAAAACCGCATTTACCATTTGTTGCCCCAAAAAAATATTGGGATTTATATAAAAGAGAAGATATTACTATAGCTCCTTTCCAGGAAAAAAACTCCAACGCCGTTAGCGTTGCTTATCATAATGCAGGTGAATTAAGATCTTACACCGATATGCCCGCTGATATTGCTGCAACCCCTCAAAAAGATTTTGGACTTACACTTTCTGCTGATAAACAAAAAGAACTAATACATGGCTATTATGCCGCTATTTCATATACAGATGCACTCGTAGGTAAATTACTCGATGCATTAGATTCGTTGGATCTATCAAAAAACACCATCGTTGTATTATGGGGCGATCATGGATGGCATTTAGGCGACCATAATTTATGGTGTAAGCATAGTAATTTTGAAGAGGCCACACACGCGCCACTTTTTATTAGTGCGCCAGGTATAAAAAATAACAAAACAAAATCTTTTTCAGAACACGTAGATGTTTTTCCAACGCTTTGTGATTTAGCTGGGGTGCCTATTCCTGCTCAATTGCAAGGTAAAAGTTTAAAACCTGTTATGGAAAATGCAACAGTTTCTGTAAAAGAATATTCGATGAGTCAATATCCTAGAAGTAGTATTGACGAAGAGAGTGACAGGCTGGGTTATGCAGATGCCAATGTAATGGGTTATTCGATTAGAGAAAAGCAATTCAGATATACGATTTGGATGCGTAATAGTTTTAGATCTACCATGCCATTTAATCCTAAGTCTGTTATTGGAGATGAATTGTATGATTATAAAGCGGATCCTCTAGAAAAGCACAACGTGGTAAAGGATAAAAAATATGCAGAAACCGCTAAACGCTTAAAAGAAGAAATGCTTCGATATTTTGAATCTCAAGTAAAAAAATAAAAGATGAAATTTAAATCATTGTTACTCGCTGTGTTAATTTCAAATACAGCATTATTAGCACAAACAAAAAAGCCCAATATCATTTACATTTTAGCCGATGATTTAGGTATTGATGGCGTAAGTTGCTACGGCGCAGATTTATTTAAAACACCTGTAATTGATAAGCTAGCCTCAACAGGAATCAGGTATACCAATGGCTATACAGCGCCTCTTTGTGGACCCTCTAGAGCCTTAATTTTAACGGGTAGGTATGCATTTAGAACGGGTGCTGTAAATCAGGACATGACAGGTCAAATGAAGCCTTCTGTGGAAACCATGATGCCAACAATTTTAAAACAGGCGGGCTATACGAGTTCGATGGTTGGCAAATGGGGACAATTACCACTGGGTCCTGCCGAATTTGGCTTTGATGATTACCTCCGTTTTTTCGGAAGTGGGGTATACGTCAGCAAAGAAGAGAAGAAACAAAAATATGTATTGAATGGTCAGGAATCTATCTTAAAAGACAAAGAGTACATGCCTGATTTAATGCACACACACATAGAAAACTTTTTGTCAAAGCATACAAAAGATCCTTTTTATTTATATTACTCTATGGTTCATGTGCATGGCGAAATAATGACAACTCCAGATTCTAAACCTGGAACAACAGATTTTAAAGAGCTGTACACTGATAATATCAATTACATGGACAAGTTAGTTGGCAAGCTCTTGCGCACGTTAGATAGTTTAAAAATCAGAGAAAATACCATCATTGTTTTTATGGGAGACAATGGCACTGCTGGTCAAGCTGCAAATATTGGTACTGTTAATGGTAAAAAAATTGTTGGTAAAAAAGGGACAATGACAGAAGGTGGTAGTTTGGTTCCATTAATTGTGAATTGGCCAAACACAATTAAACGAGGCATTGTTTCCAAGGATTTAATTGATGCCACCGATTTTATTCCAACGTTTGCCGAGCTAGCAGGAGCTCCACTTCCTTCAAACAACGTATTGGATGGTAAAAGCTTTGCTTACCAATTAAAAGGCAGTGTAGGCACACCAAGAGATTGGATATTTACCGAACTTGGTAATGATTGGTATGTTAGAAGTGCCAATTGGAAATTAAATAGAGCAGGAAATTTATTTGATATGCGCAATGCGCCATTCGAAGAAAAAGAAGTGGCGTTAGACGATACGAATAAAGCAGAAAAAGATAAACTACAAAAAATTTTGGACGGATTAAATCCAGCAGGCGGTTATTTAGATAACGGCGATGGTAGTGGCAGACACGCGAATAAGGTAAAAGCAAAAAAAGAAAGTAAAAATTAAATCAATAAACATATGAAAAGGGTAACGTTCATCGGATTCGTAATTGCTTGTTTTTACACAGGGGCATTTGCGCAAACAATACCTGCCGTTACCCCTGCTGTAACTGATTCTTCTAAGTTTAAAACAGTTGTTGTACCGTCAGGGTTTACGTCTCAATTAAATGTAGTGTATGCAAGGGTAAATGATTGGGATGGTCGTATGGATTTATATTTACCTCCAACAAATGGTGCGCCTACGCCAGTGATTATTAATATTCATGGCGGCGGTTGGAATCATGGTGCCAAGGAAGAGCAAAGTGGTTTTACGCCTTATTTTAAAGCGGGTTTTGCGGTAGCTAATATTGAATATAGGTTAACTAGTCAAGCAACTGCGCCAGCTGCCATCGAAGACACACGTTGCGCGCTGATTTATTTAATTAAAAATGCAAAAGCCCTTCACATAGACCCAAATAAAATTATAATCATGGGCGGATCTGCTGGTGGTCATTTGGCATTAATGGGAGGCCTTCTTCAAAACAATCACATTTTTGATACCAATTGTTCAGGTGTCGAAAATATTAATGTGGCAGCTATTATAGATAAGTATGGCATCGCTGATGTAAATGATTGGGCATATGGTCCTTACATTAAAAGCAAGTCGGCTACCAATTGGTTAGGAGCGAAAAAAGAGGATCAAAATTTTATTAAATCAGTATCTCCAATTAGTTGGGTTAAAAAAACGAGCCCGCCTGTATTTATTGTACATGGCGACGCTGATCCAACAGTCCCTTATCAAGAATCCGTAGCACTCCACGCTGCGCTTGTTGCGGCTGGTGTAAAAACAGAATTTATTACGATACCAGGCGGCCTTCATGGTAAATTTGATAAAGATCAAAACGCAATGCTAAACACAGCGATATTTAAATTTATAGAATCGTTGGATGCGTTTAAAAAATAAAACTTGCGATGAAATTAAAAGGCTTGCGTTGGTGGATTTTAAGTTTGATAGGGCTTGCTACTGTTGTTAATTACATCGACCGTAACGCACTTGCCATTATGTGGCCCGGTATTGCATCGGAATTGCAAATGAATAAATCGGAGTATGCATTTATTGTAAGTTGTTTTACCATCGCATACGCGGTTAGTCAGGCCCTCAGCGGTAAATTATTTGATGCCATTGGCACCAGACTTGGATTTGTTGTTTCAATTGTGGTATGGAGTATTTCAGCTGCTTTTCATGCTGCAGCAAGGGGCATCATGAGCTTTTCAATTTTCAGAGCTTTATTGGGTTTAGGAGAAGCCGGAAATTGGCCAGGTGCTGCAAAAAGTAATGCCGAATGGTTTCCTGTAAAAGAGCGTGCGCTTGCGCAGGGGATATTTAATGCTGGGGCTTCTATTGGTAGTATTATTTCTGCACCTCTTATTGCTTTTTTATATGGTTTTATAGGATGGAAAGCCACATTTATTTTGATTGGACTGCTTGGTTTATTATGGCTTATTCCATGGCTATGGATTAATAAAAAAACACCGGATGCACACCCTTGGTTAACAGAAGAGGAACGTCAATATATATTAGATGGGCAACAGCCAGCAGATCCTTCAGATAGAGGACTTTCTTTTAAGCAAATTTTACAATTGAGACAAAGCTGGAGTATTTTATTATCTCGTTTTTTATTGGATCCCATTTGGTGGTTGTTTGTGATTTGGCTTCCCCTTTATTTAGCAGATAAATTTCATTTTGATATTAAAGCCATTGGTGCATTTGCTTGGTTCCCATATGTGGGTGCCATGATTGGCGGTATTGGGGGCGGTTGGTTGTCGGGCAAACTATTAAATGCTGGATGGAGCGTTACCAAAACTCGAAAATCTATTGTACTAATTGGGGGTCTATTTATGTTTCCTGCACTATTAACCATAATTGGGCTCAACAACCCATCTTATGCAATGATTGCAATATTTTTTGCACTCTTTGGTTTTCAGATAATTATTGGCACCATACAAACCATGCCTTCCGACTATTTATCGGGTAAGGCAGTAGGGACACTATCGGGGCTCGGTGGTTTTGCAGCCAATATGGGTGTGCTTGCTACTACTTGGATGGTGCCTGCGCTTACCAAAATATCATACACGCCATTTTTTATATTAGCCGCTGCACTCGTGCCACTTGGTATTGCAGTTTTATTTATCTTCAGTGGAAGAATAGAAAAAATAAAACTATAATGCGCTATCTGCTAATCATCCTTTTTATGTCTACAACTTCTTTAACAATGGCACAACAAGAGTTTTCTATTTATGAAGGCCCTGTACCAAATGCACTTCCATGTATTAAAGAAGAGATGGTAAGTAAAAATGCTACCGGCAAATCGGTTATTGCAAATGTCACTAGCCCGTCGGTTACTGTGTTTAAGCCTGCTAAGCAAGATGCCAATAAAACGGCTTTAATTGTATGTCCGGGTGGTGGTTATGCAAGACTCGCTGCTGGGCATGAAGGCACTGAAGTAGCAGAAGCGTTTAATAAAATAGGTGTTACCGTTTTTGTTTTAAAGTACCGCTTACCTTTTGATAGTTGCATGACAAATAAAGAAATTGTACCACTCCAAGATTTACAGCAAACTATTAAATTAGTGAGAGATCAGGCAGCTAGTTTTGATATCAACCCTAAAATGCTTGGTGTGCTTGGGTTTTCGGCAGGGGGTCATTTAGCTAGTACGGGTATTACAAAATTTTCTGAGTCTTATATTGAAAACACGAACCTCACTAATTTACGACCTGACTTTGGCATATTAGTATATCCTGTTATTAGCATGGACTCCACTATATGTCATAAGGGCTCGAGAGATAATTTATTGGGCAAAAAAGCGGCTGCAGCAAAAATCAAATTGTTTTCATCGGAGCTTCAGGTAACTGCTCAAACGCCGCCTACTTTTTTAGTGCACGCTTCTGATGATAAATCTGTACCTGTAGAAAATAGTATTCGGTTTTATCAGGCCCTCTTAAAAAATAACGTAAAAACGGAAATGCATATTTATCAAAATGGAGGTCATGGGTTTGGCTTGCAAAATGCCACTACGCCCGATAGTTGGTTTGATAGGGTTACCGCTTGGATGCAGG
The DNA here is from genome assembly GCA_044341045.1 of Sediminibacterium sp. Classification (GTDB taxonomy): domain Bacteria; phylum Bacteroidota; class Bacteroidia; order Chitinophagales; family Chitinophagaceae; genus Sediminibacterium. Next base: position 26,776 of record JBIISK010000028.1, read on the forward strand.
TTAATAAAATGATTGCAGGAAAGTAAATTATTGTTTCTGCTCCTTTTCTGTATGTGCTAAAATTTGAAGGATCAATTTGTTTTGATTTTCTAAATGCACTAAAATCGTTTCTATTTCTAGCTCTGCTTTTTTATTGATTAAGTAATCTTCTTCTGCCCTAATTTCTGAATGCTTTGATTGTAAATTTTGCCCAACCATAATAAGAGGCATTAAAAATATTTGAATCATATTGGAAATAAATAGCCAGAGTACAAATGCAGGGAATGGATCAAAACGTAAATGCGTTGGGGCTAAAGTGTTCCAACTTAGCCAAGTAGCTGTCCAAATAAAAATCAGCATAAAAAACCCCATTGAACCTGCTTTGGTGGTAATCCACAAGGCCAATTTATCAAGTCTAGAAAGCTTTTCTTTATGACGAATATTGGCATTTCTAGAAGGTACATGTGTGTTCTTGATTTCTTGTAAACTCACCGGGTTTGCGTTTTTCATAATACAGGCGTATTTATGGGTAAAATTAGCTAATAACTGCTGTTATAGTATTGGCTGACTTCTATATCTTTAAGTACATTAAGATACTTGCCATGTCACAATCCAATTCAAGACGTAAATTTTTACGCAGCACCGCTGCAATTGCTGCAGGAGTAACAATTATTCCAAGACAAGTTTTAGGTAGAGGTTTTATAGCCCCTAGTGATCAATTAACCAAAGGCATTATTGGCCTTGGCGGTATGGGTAGGGGTCATATAGGCCTTGCAGGTACTAGGGTAGTTGCGCTATGTGATGTAGATCAAACGCATTTAGCAACTGCGGCTAAAATGGTTGGCAGTGGTGTAAAAACAATGCTAGATTATCATGAACTTATTGCAATGCCTGAAGTTGATATCGTACATATTGCTACGCCACCGCATTGGCATGGAATCATGTCTATTGAAGCTGCAAAGGCAGGTAAAGATATTTGGTGTGAAAAACCAATGACCCGCACCATTGGTGAAGGTAAGCGTGTGGTGGAAGCGGTAAAACAGCATGGCCGTGTGTTTAGGCTTAATACTTGGTTTAGATTTCAAGATGAGTTTTATGGCATGAAAACATCTGTTAAGCCCATTAAAAAATTAGTAGAGTCGGGCATGCTTGGTTGGCCACTAACAGTAACAGTTAGTAAACACACAGGTTTTGATTGGAAATTTTATTGGATTGGAAAAACAGGACTTGAAGCGCAGCCTGTTCCTGCAACACTCGATTATGACAGATGGTTAGGTCCTGCACCATACAAACCTTACAACGCGCACCGTGTGCACGGAACATTTAGAGGTTATTGGGACTATGATGGTGGTGGACTTGGTGATATGGGTCAACATTATTTAGACCCTATTCAATATTTTTTAGGCAAAGACCATACGAGTCCAGTAAAAGTAGAAGTTGACGCCGATCAACAACATCCGGATGCTTGTGGCACGTTTCGAAAAATAGTATATACCTATGCCGATGGTTGTAAAATAATTTTAGATGGTGAGGCCAAAGACGAATCGGTGGCTTACATAGAAGGACCAGCAGGTAAATTATTTGCTGGCTTTAAATCTACCATTCCTAACCTAAAAGAAAAGCTAGCACTATTACCAGATCCTGCACCACAGGTTACAGATTTTTTAGAATCGGTAAAATACAGAACACCTTTTGCACTCAATGAATCCAATGGACATAGATCATGCACCATTATCAACCTGGGTAAAATTGCTTTGCAATTAGGACGCACATTAAATTTTGATCCTGACGCGCAGGTGTTTATTGGTGATGACGAAGCTAATAAAATGATCAACCCACCTATGCGTGCACCCTTTGGTATCTAGTTTAGTAATTGATAAATTTATCGACATGAAAAAAATAATTATAGCTTTTATTGTAGCAGCCATTTTTATAGCTAGTGCTAGCAATTTATTTGCACAAAGTGATGCAGCTTCTGTTGGGTCAACTGTAACAAAAATGCAAGCATGGAATGGCGCAGCTTGGGAAAACTTTTTTAATGCCTTTAACAATACGGATGCCGGTGCCAATGCGCCACATGTAAAAGCAATGTATGCGTTAGATGCCTATTTGCATGCAGCATCACTAGATAAATCATTAAAAAATAAAGCAGTTACCATTGTTGTTAAGGGGCTGTCACAACTTAAAAATATCCAAGAAAAAAATATTTTAGTGCGTTCTTATTTATTAGAGCGACTCGGTTATTTGGGATCCGACAAAGCAGTAAATACACTTTCTAGCTATATTGAACTGCCTGGTTACACAGACGTGGCAACCATGTCACTCACTACCATCGGTTCAAAAAAATCAATGGCTGCACTTGAAGCTGCACTAGTAAAAGCTTCAGCAGCGACAAAGCCTGCTATTGAGGCGGCCATCAAACACTCCAAAAGTGTTTTACCTTCTATACAGGCAGTTGCATTAACGCCAGCTAAAGCAGTTCATCCAGCCCAACGATTACTCGATTTACAAGACCAAATGGAAATTGCAAAAAGCCCAACCGCTCAAAAAGAAATTATTATTGAAGCCGGCAAAGTAAATAAACTAGGTGCGCTCATGTTTGCTGCTAAATTTTTAGAAACTACGGCGCTACAGTCTGATGCAGCAATTGTTGTAGCTAAATTGGCACTTGCCAATCCAGATTTTAAAGGTCCCATGGTAAGACCTGTTTTACAAAGAGCACTCGCTTTATTGAAAGGAGAAGATAGTGCCATTTTAGCTAGTAAGTTAGCGTATCATATTAAGGCAATGCCTTACGATTATGGTTTCGAAAACTTATTTAATGGAACCGATTTAACGGGCTGGAAAGGTCTTGTTGCAAATCCTATTGCGCGCTCAAAAATGAGTGCACAACAATTAATGGAAGCGCAAGCAAAAGCGGACGCAACCATAAAATCAGATTGGGTGGTAAAAGATGGCCTACTTGTTTTTACCGGACATGGCGATAATTTATGTACACAAAAACAGTATGGGGACTTTGAACTTTTTGTGGATTGGAAAATCACCGAAAAAGGTGATGCGGGTATTTATTTACGCGGAACACCACAAGTGCAAATATGGGATACCAGTAGACGTGAAGTGGGCGCACAGGTTGGTTCTGGTGGATTATACAACAATCAAAAAAATCAGCGTAATCCACTAGTTGTTGCTGACAATAAAATAGGTAGTTGGAATACGTTTCATATTATTATGCGTGGCGCAGTGGTTACTGTTTATTTAAACGGGATACTCGTAACGGATAAAGTAGTGTTAGAAAATTATTGGGACCGTACACTTCCTATTTTTATAAAAGAGCAAATTGAGTTACAAGCGCATGGGACTTATGTTGCCTACCGTAATATTTATATTAGAGAGCTTCCTAGCAACTCGCCAACTGTCCTTTCAGACTTTGAAAAGCAACAAGGCTTTAAAATGTTATTTGATGGCACTAACCTAGATAATTGGGTAGGCAATAAAGCAGGATACCTTTTACAAGACGGCGCTATTATGGTGAATCCAAAAAGTGCAGGTGGAGGCAATTTATATACCAAAGAGCAGTATTCCGATTTTGAATACCGTTTTGAATTTCAGTTAACGCCTGGAGCCAATAATGGTTTGGGGATCAGAACCCCACTGGAGGGTGATGCAGCCTACGTGGGCATGGAGCTTCAAATTTTAGATAATGACGCCGAAATCTATAA
>JBIISK010000057.1:0-9510 GCA_044341045.1 Sediminibacterium sp.
AATCCTTCACGCGGCATAGCTGGTTCAGACTTGCGTCCATTGACCAATATTCCTTACTGCTGCCTCCCGTAGGAGTCGGGCCCGTGTCTCAGTGCCCGTGTGGCTGATCATGCTCTCACATCAGCTACTGATCGTAGACTTGGTGGGCCGTTACCCCGCCAACTATCTAATCAGCCGCACACCCATCAATAAGCGCCGAAGCTATAATTGCAATGTGATGCCACATCGCAATGTTACGGGGTATTAATCCAAATTTCTCTGGGCTATTCCCCACTTATCGGAAGGTTGTGTACGTGTTCCGCACCCGTTTGCCGGTCGCCATCAAAGTATTGCTACTTCATGCTGCCCCACGACTTGCATGTATTAAGCTTGCCGCTAGCGTTCATCCTGAGCCATGATCAAACTCTCCATTGTAAATGTTGTTTGATCTGACTATAATCTCAAATTAATCGAAATTAACGTCGGATATGTTTTGTTATTTTTTTTGATTACTTAAACCTTACAAGAAAACTAATTTGTAATTATGTTTTATTGTGCTGTTACTTCCAAACTTTCAAAGATCTTTTGGCTTTACTTGAGCCTTCCCATTTTATTGGGGTGCAAAGGTAAGGGCCGATATTTTACTGGCCAAAAATATTTGTAAAAAAACGAGTCTTTTACTGGATGTTTTTGACCTAAAAATTCAAATTAAGAACTACTTGAGAAAACCCGTTTTTTTTAAACGGAGGGCAAAGATAAGAGGTTATTTTGATCTAGCAAAATTTATATAAAATAAATACTAGAAAACTTCGTTAAACCACTCATTTTGCTTTTACAAGAACTCCCGTTTTTGTTGAACGGGCGGCGAAGATAGGGCTCATTTTTGAGCCACCAAATTTTTATTGAAAAAACTTGGAATTTTTTTCTGCCTTTATCTGTAAAACTTGTCTCAAAGAACCCCCTCTTTTTTCAAAGCGGGTTGCAAAGATAAGCGTGATTTTCTTTCTGCCAAATCTTTTTGCATTGATTTTCAATAGATTTTGTTCAAATGCAAGCTAGACAAGGGTTCTAGAACCAAAATATTTTTAAAATAAATTAAAATGATCACGTAACTCGCTCATTTTGAACCTAAATGGGCTGATCCAAGCTGCCATTTGGGTAGGCTACTTTTTCTAATACAAGGCCTTTAGCCGGTGTGCTAAAATCACATAAACTAGGATCTTTAGACAAAATCACTACTTTAAACGCTTCAACGGCCTCCTCTTTTGATAGAGATTGCCTCGCTAAACGGAGCATCGTTCCAACCAAACCACGCACCATACCCCTCAAAAAGCGGTTAGACTTTACAGTATAAGTAAATACAGAGGTACTAATGGTTTGCCAATTAGAGATTTCGATGGTGCAAATATTTGTTTTGTTGCCCGCATTTTTTTTAGAAAATGCTTCAAAATCATGATGTTTAGGAAGCTCCAAAGCCATGGCCTGCAGCGTTTCTAGGGAAACAGGAAAAGGAAAATGCCAGGCTTTATCTATTAAGAAAGGGTCTTTTTTAGTTGTAATTGTATAGGTGTAGGTTCTGGAAAGCGCATCAAAACGAGCGTGGGCTTCTGGCGCTACCGCGTATATATTGTGTACTACAACGGTTGGCGGTAGAATGGCATTGAGGCTATATATATGTTTAGTCGTTACGGTATGCTCCGTATCAAAATGGAAAAAGTTTTGCTTGGCATGAACGCCGGCATCGGTGCGGGAAGAGCCTGTTAGGACAATCGGTTCTTTGACCACCGTTTGCAAAGCAGCAGACACCACAGACTGGACCGTTTCCTGTCCATCCTGTATTTGGAAGCCGCATAAATCGGTTCCATTATAGCCTACTTCAATAAAAAACCTTGCCATTGCGTGTAATTAGTGGGTCCAAATCTACTTCATTCTAGTAAGAAAGTTAAAATCTACCGCTCATAATAAATGTGTATGCAGCAATAATTGCAGTCTACTATCTTTATGGCTTAATAAATAGATATGAAAAAAATAGGAATCATGAGTTGTATGCTTTTTGCAATTGCAATAAGCGTTCAAGCTCAAAACAAACCAGCAATTTCTGTAAAAAAGGAAGTGTATCAGGCCACTGCAACCAAAACAAACGATCTAGTGCACACAGAACTAGACGCGAGTTTTGATTTTAATAATGCATGGCTTGTGGGTAAAGTAAAACTTACACTTCATCCGCACCACTACCCTACAAGTAATTTAGTACTCGATGCAAAAGGCATGGATGTCAAAGAAGTAGCGGTTGTAAAAAATGGGAAAAACATACCGTTGAAATTTACAAATGACGGCATGACGCTGAATGTACAGCTTGATAAAAACTATGTGAAAAACGAAAACTATACTGTTTTTATTAGTTACACAGCTAAACCAAATGAATACAAAGGCACTGGTAGCGCAGCTATCACGGATGCAAAAGGTTTATACTTTATCAATCCAATGGGTGAAGAAAAAAATAAACCTACACAGGTTTGGACCCAAGGTGAAACAGAAGGAACATCGGTATGGGTTCCAACCATTGATAAGCCCAATCAAAAATCTACACAAACATTTAGATTAAAAGTGCCTGCGAAATTTGTGAGTTTATCGAATGGTTTATTAACCAGTCAAGTTAAAAATAATGACGGCACTAGAACAGATACTTGGGAAATGAAACAACCGCACGCACCTTATTTATTTTTTATAGGCATGGGTGATTACGCTGTTGTAAAAGATACTTATAAAGGCAAGGAAGTAAGTTATTATGTAGAGAAAGAATATGAAAAAGTAGCCCGCAAGATATTTGGTGAAACCCCTGCGATGATGGACTTTTTCTCAAAAAAATTAGGCGTAGACTACCCTTGGGCTAAATATGCACAAATGACTGCGCGTGATTATGTGAGTGGTGCTATGGAAAACACCACGGCTACCCTTCACCAAGAAAGTGCGCAACAAGATGCGCGCGAATTAGTGGATGGGAATAACTGGGAATCAACCATTGCACACGAATTATTTCATCAGTGGTTTGGCGATTATGTAACAGCAGAGAGCTGGAGCAATTTAACCGTTAATGAAAGTTTTGCTAACTATAGCCAACTATTATGGTGGGAACACAAACTAGGTAAAGACGAAGCACTATTTGAACATTACAATGAAATGCAAGGTTACTTATTTAGTGGTTCTCAAAACAAAGACTTAGTGCGTTTTAATTACAACGACAAAGAAGACATGTTTGACGCCGTAAGCTACAACAAAGGCGGACGCATTTTACATATGCTGCGTAATTATATTGGCGACGACGCCTTTTTTACGGCACTCAATAAATATTTAAGCGCCAACAAATTTGGTAACGGTAGTGCCCACAAATTAAGAATGGCTTTTGAAGAAGTAACAGGCAAAGACCTTAACTGGTATTTTAACCAGTGGTATTTTGGAAGCGGTCATCCTAAATTAGAAATCAGTTACGACTATAACAATGCTACACGCACTGCATCTGTAATTGTTGCACAAACGCAAAAGGGTGATAAAGTATTTAAGCTCCCTATCAATATTGATGTATGGAATGGTGATGCAAAAACACGCCATATGGTTTGGGCAGAAAATAAAGTAGACACTTTTAACTTTACCGTTACTAGCAAACCAGACAATATTAATGTGGACGCTGATAAAATTTTATTGGCAGAAAAAAAGGATACCAAAACACTGGAAGCCTATGCGCACCAGTATTTTCATGCCGGCAACTTCTTAGACAGAAGAGAAGCCGTTGCTTTTATGTATGACATTGATAATGCAAAAAGTGAATTGGGCCGAAAAGTATTACTAGCTGCCTTATCAGATACTTCTTTTAGAATTAGATCTTTTGCTATCAATGCATTTACAAGACTAGCTTCTGATGCAACCGCTATTAATAAAGCCGTTGAAATGGCTAAAAAGGATCCTTCACGCACAACAAGAGCTGCTGCAATAGATTATTTAGGTATGCAGCATAATGAAATATTGATAGATTTATTTACAAATGCTTGTTACGATTCTAGTTACACCGTTTCAGGAGCTGCACTAAGAGCGCTTACAGACATTGATAGTGCTGCAGGTAAAAAAATGACTGTGTTACTTAATAAGCAGCCGTCTAAGGGAAGATTAAATGCTACACTAATCGAAAATAGTATCCGTTTTGGTGACGCTAGTTCTTATGATTTTATCATGAGCAGCTTTAACAAAATGGGCTTAACTATGGAAAAAATTCAGATGACCAATCAAATTGCTTTCTTTTTAGGCAAAACAAATGATGTGGTAAAAATCAAAGAAGGCGTTACTGCCATTGTAGACTTTAGAGAATCAATTCCTGAGGCTTACAAGCCACAGATATCTCCAATGATCAACAAAGGCCTTACAGGACTAGCTTCTAGCCTAGAAAAGGCTGGAAATAAAGAAGCGGCTAATTTTGTATCAACAAAACTACCCGCTCCCAAAAAATAAAATATAGTGTCAAGTGTGGTACCTAATTACATAGGTACTACACTTGATTTTGTTGTTACTTTTAAATCGATAGGCGCATCCTGCCCCATAACATTCATCGTTCCTTTTAGGCCGCCAGTGCCAGTTTCAGATTTTAGCATACCTGTTTTAGCATCGTAAATACGCTTTAATTTAATAGTACCTTGCGTATTTTGCTTGATTTCCATTCCATTTTGATTCATTGTACTTGTAATCTGTGCATTGGTTAACACATTCACGCTAATATCTGTAGCAGTAACCTCTGCAATTACAAATAAAGACTCCGTAGCTGCTCCTGGTTTATTATCAACCACGCTCCACTGATGCGACGCTTTAATAGAAGCAGCAGGAAGGGTTAGAAAATATTTTGCTTGATCGGTAGTGCCATTGTTTTGCGTTAGCAACGTATTTAAAAGTTCAGAACCAGTAGCGCTTGCTGTATTTACTACTTTGTTATTTTCAATGGTGTAGTCTATTTGCTTATTAAGCACTTTTAACTGCTCGGCTACCATTGGATTTGATTTTAAACTTGCATCTTCTGAATCAAATGTTTGCTCATTACCCATGGCACTTACAGAACCAGCAATTCTAGTGATTGAAGTAGACAATAGATAACTTGAGCCAGACACAGATTTAAGCTCAAAATTTTGGTATAATTTATTGCCATTTGAGAGCTCAATATCTTGACCCATCATAGACATGCTGGTGATATTATTAGATTCTGTTACGACTTTAAATTTTGTGCCTGCAGGCAGTTTTGGCGCTTGCGCACTCGTTGTAAATGCTGCTGCAAATAAAGCAGCAACGATGATTGATTTTTTCATGAGATTATTTTTTAACTAAGATCTTGTAGAATGATTTTTGAATACATTTGGTTACCAGTCGCCGCCTGCACCACCGCCACCGCTGCTACCGCCACCAAATCCGCCAAAGCCGCCACCACCACCGCCGCCAAATCCACCACCACTGCCTCTTCCTCCACCTAATAGCGACCCGAGTAACATACCTGTAGCAATATCAGAGTAGCCACCACGTGACATAGAACCTCCGCCACCTCTACCGCCGCCTTTTACAACGATAATTAAAATAAAGAGTAGCATTCCTAAAAAAGTAACGAGTGGTTTGCCTTTTGATTTTGCTTTTTTCTCTTTTTTAACCTTGTATTCGCCAACGGCTGCTTTGCTTAATGCATTAATAGCATCGTCTAAGCCTCTATAATAATTTTGTTCTCTAAAAGCAGGGACAATTTCGTTGTTGTAGATAGACGAGGCTGTAATATCAGGAATAGCACCTTCTAAACCGTAACCAACTTCGATACGAACTTTGCGGTCATTAATGGCCGCAATAATAAGTACGCCATTGTTAGTGCCTTTATGTCCTATCCCCCATTCTCTAAATAATTTATTGGCATACTCCTCTATCGGATAACCATCGAGGGTTGGAATTAATACTATAGCTATTTGGTTGGAACTACTATCATCTAGCGCTACTAATTTTTGCTCAAGAATTTCGCGCTGCTCAGGTGACAAAACACCCGCCACATCGTTTACTAATTTTGGTGGATTAGGACGTGGCAAAATATTTTGTGCAAATGTGATTTGCGCAAAACAAGCAAACAATAAAAGCGTGATTAATTTTTTCATGTGCAGATAGCCTGGCAATTATCCAAAAACAATAGTATCGGATAATTCGTTTTTATCGGTTGCAGCATCATAGGGGAAATGCTGCTTGAGCGCTTCCCCTATTGCTGTAATCATATTTGCTAAACCTTCGGCGTAATGAGACTGCTTATAGGCTTCTAACATTTTTTGTACTTCGGCTTCCCAAAAAGCGGAGCCTACTTTTTCATGAATACCTGCATCTCCAAAAACAGCGAGTTGTCTGTCTTTGATGGCCACATATACCAGTACTGCATTTTTAGCAGCAGTATTTTGCATGCCCATTTTGTAAAACATTTCCTGTGCACGGTGAACGGGATTCATGAATCTACATTTGTTTTCGATGTAAATACGAACCTCGCCACTAGTGCGCATTTCTGCGTTTTTAATGGCTTCTACAATACGGGCCTGTTCTGGCTCCGTAAAATAGGACTGTGGCTTTTTAGAAAATAGGTTAAACATGAAGCTGATTAAACGGTCAATTAGAATTTAACTTCTGGTGCTTTTTCTGAACCAGCTTCTGCCTTAAATCCTTCTTTGGTTTTAAAGCCAAACATACCCGCAAAAATATTGTTAGGGAATGTGCGTGCTTTAACGTTGTATGCAGCTACTGCAGCATTAAAGTCGTTACGTGCAACTTTAATACGGTTTTCAGTACCTTCCAACTGCGCTTGCAAACCTCTAAAGGCATCGTTGGCACGAAGGTTAGGATAGTTTTCTGTAACCATCAATAACTTACCCAATGCTTGTGATAATTGACCTTGCGCTGCTTGGTATTGTTGAATTTTTTCAGGAGACAAATCGTTGGCATCCAATTTTACCTGGGTAGCACTTGCTCTTGCACTAATTACATTTTGTAATGTTGTTTGCTCAAAATTAGCTTCCCCTTTTACGGTGTTTACTAAGTTTGGAATAAGATCTGAACGACGCTGATAATCACTTTCTACATTAGCCCAAGTATTTTTTACTGTTTCGTCTAATGTAACCAATCCGTTATAACCGTTACAACCGCATCCACCTAATAATAATACAAGGGCGGCAATGACAATAAGGGTTAAATTTTTTGTACTCATTTTGTTTGATTTTTTATTTTATATAGCAAAGTAAGCAAATAGTATGCCACCCTAAATATTTAGGCTTGCCGTTTATCACAATTTAACAGAAATTAAGGATGCTACGCAGTTATGGCAGCAATTCCTGGTAAAACTTTGCCTTCAAAGTACTCCAGCATAGCGCCCCCACCCGTTGAAACGTAGCTTACCTTGTCTGTAAATCCAAAGATATTTACGGCAGCAACGCTATCTCCGCCTCCTACTAAAGAAAACGCTCCTTTAGCGGTAGCAGCAGCAACTGCCTCAGCAATAGCTTTGGTTCCAGCCTGGTAATTTTCAATTTCAAAAACGCCCATGGGACCGTTCCATAAAATGGTTTTACTGCTTTCTATAACGGCTGCAAATTTGGCACGAGTAGCTTCGCCAATGTCAAGACCCATCCATCCATCGGGAATAGACATGCTCTCGCAATTTTTGCGCTCGGTGGTATTAGAAAATTCGGTGGTAATAATATTGTCGACAGGGAGGTGAATGTTTACACCCTTTGCTTTTGCCTTGGCTAAAATTTCTAGCGCAAGTGGCATGCGGTCGTCTTCACAAATTGAAGTACCAATGGTTCCACCCTGTGCTTTAAAAAAGGTATATGCCATACCGCCACCAATAATAATATCTGTGGCACGGTCTAACAGGTTTTCAATAATTAAAATTTTATCAGACACTTTAGCGCCGCCAATAATAGCAGTGAAAGGTTTTTCTGAACCATGTAAAACTTTTTCGGCACTGGCTACTTCGGCGTTCATGACAAGGCCAAACATTTTACTGCCCGGTGCAAAAAACTGTGCAATTACCGCAGTAGAAGCGTGCGCACGGTGCGCGGTACCAAATGCATCATTTACATATACATCTCCTAGGGTACTTAGCTTTTGTGCAAAAGCATCGTCGCCTTTTTCTTCTTCTTTATAAAAACGTAAATTTTCTAGTAATAACACCTGTCCGGCTTGTAATGCAGCCGCTTTATTTACCGCTTCTTCTCCAATACAATCGTTTGCAAATTGAACCTCTACGCTTAACAACTTAGATAAATGCCCAACAATATGAATCAGCGAATATTTAGGCGTAGGACCGTCTTTTGGACGACCCAAATGACTCATTAAAATAACAGATCCACCGTCCTTAATAATCTTTTGAATGGTAGGGATGGTAGCACGCATACGCGTGTCATCGGTAATAGTATACGCATCGTCTAATGGTACATTAAAATCTACACGGATTAATGCTTTTTGACCAGCAAATGAATGACTAGAAAATTGGCTCATATTATTTTGAAATTAAGCCTGCAAAATATTTTACGGTACGCACCAACTGACTTACATAACTCATTTCGTTATCGTACCAGCTTACTGTTTTAACAAGCTGTACATCGCCTTGTGTCATTACTTTTGTTTGCGTTGCATCAAATAATGAACCGTAAGAAATACCAATAATATCAGTGCTTACAATTTCATCTTCTGTGTAACCAAATGATTCGTCCGAAGCTTTTTTCATTGCTGCGTTTATTTCCTCTACCGTTACTTTTTTAGTTAAAATAGTAGTTAGTTCAGTTAAAGAACCTGTAATGGTTGGAACACGTTGTGCAGAACCATCTAATTTACCTTTTAAATTAGGTAATACAAGACCAATTGCTTTTGCAGCACCGGTGCTATTAGGCACAATGTTTTGTGCAGCTGCACGTGCTCTGCGTAAATCACCTTTAGGATGTGGTGCATCAAGGGTGTTTTGATCGTTGGTGTACGCATGAATGGTTGTCATGATACCTGCCACAATGCCGTAATTGTCATCCAACACTTTAGCCATTGGAGCTAAACAGTTAGTAGTACAAGAAGCACCAGAAATAATGGTTTCTGAACCATCTAAAATATCGTGGTTTACATTAAATACAACGGTTTTCATTTCGCCAGTAGCTGGTGCAGAAATTACTACACGCTTAGCACCTGCAGTAATGTGCGCAGCAGCTTTTTCTTTATCGGTAAAAAATCCTGTAGACTCGATAACAACGTCTACGCCGTGCGCTCCCCAAGGAATTTGCGCCGGATCACGCTGTGCATATATTTTTACAGACTCACCATTTACAGTGATAGCATCTTCTGAAGCAGTTACCGTAGCGTCAAAACGACCTTGTGCACTATCATACTTTAATAAGTGTGCAAGTACCTGCGGGCTTGTAAGGTCATTGATGGCAACGATTTCGATACCATCCATATTATAAATCTGACGGAAAACTAGGCGGCCAATACGACCAAATC
>JBIISK010000029.1:0-29608 GCA_044341045.1 Sediminibacterium sp.
AAAAAGTAGCAGCTCCAGCTAAAAAGGCGGCTCCGGCCAAAAAAGCAGCACCTGCGAAAAAAGTAGCAGCTCCTGTAAAAAAAGCAGCACCTGTTAAAAAAGTAGCAGCACCCGCTAAAAAAGCAGCAGCTCCTGTAAAAAAAGCAGCACCTGTTAAAAAAGTAGCAGCACCCGCTAAAAAAGCAGCGCCTGCTAAAAAAGTGGCACCTGCTAAGCCAGCAGTGCCCGCTAAAAAAGTAGCAGTTCCAGTAAAAAAGGCGACACCTACTAAAAAAGTAGTAGCTCCAGTAACAGCAAAAAAGGCAGCTCCTGCAAAACCAACAGCACCTGTTAAAAAAGTAGTAGCTACAGTTCCTGCTAAAAAAGCAGCGGCTCCAGCTCCTTCAAAAAAAGCGGTTCCTGCTAAACCAGCAGCTCCTGTAAAAGCAGCGGCACCGGTTAAAGCAGCAAAGCCTGCAAAAGTTGCTGCAGTTAAAGCAGTTAAACCACCTCCAGCTAAAGTGATTGTGAAAACGGCCCCGGTAAGACCTGGTGGAAAAGTAGTTTTACCTTCTAAGCCAGTGCCAAAAATTGCACCTGCTCCAGTGGTAAAAGCAAAACCAACGCCACTTCCTCCAATGCCTAAAAAGCCGGAAGTAAAATTGCCGCCAGCACCACCTAAAAAGCCGGTTAGAAAACCATTAGAACCTATTAAAGACGTAAAGGTGCCAAAGACAAATACTAAATCAAGTGTACCTTACAGCCCAGGCTACACGCCACTCGAAAAAAGAGTGCAAATAGTAACGAGAAGTACTCAAACACTCGTTAAATATAGTGATGCTGAACTAAACGATTTCCGTGAGCTCATTAATAAAAAATTAGAAGCTGCTAAAAAAGAGCTTGTGTACTTGCAAGGTTTAATTACCCGTAAAGACGAAATGGGTGGTGACAATGACGATGCTCGTTACATGACTATGGAAGATGGAAGTGTAAGTATGGAAAGAGAGCAGTTGTCTCAAATGGCAAGCCGTCAAATTACTTATATCGATCATCTTGAAAAAGCAATCATGCGTATTGAGAGCAAGACTTATGGAATTTGTAGAGTAACTGGTAAGTTAATTGACAAAGCTCGTTTACGCGCTGTGCCTCACGCTACACTTAGCCTAGAAGCTAAATTAGGTCTTGTAAAACCAAGTCCTGATCAACAATAAAATTTAGATCTCTATTTATAAAAAAAGGCCGCAATTTAATTGCGGCCTTTTTTTGTGCTAACTTATTTTACTTCTTGCATATCAATTAAGCGCTTGTATATTCCGCCTTTTGCAAGTAAGTCATCGTGCGTGCCACGTTCTGCAATTTCTCCTTTTTGTAAGACAATAATTTCATCGGCGTGTCTAATGGTAGAAAGGCGGTGTGCAATTACAATAGAGGTTCTGTTTTGCATCATTTTATTGATGGCGTCTTGTACCAGTCTTTCACTTTCTGTATCGAGTGATGAAGTTGCTTCATCTAAAATTAAGATCGGTGGATTTTTTAAAATGGCTCTTGCAATGGTAATGCGCTGACGCTCACCGCCACTTAATTTACTACCCCTGTCTCCAATATTTGCATCGTATCCATCTTCTTTGCTATTGATAAAAGCAGCAGCATTGGCTACCGTAGCGGCGGCTGTAATGGCCGCTGGGCTTGCCGTTTGGACGCCTAGGGCTATGTTTTGCGCAATACTATCATTAAATAAAATGGGCTCCTGCGTTACAATGCCCATAGCTGCTCGCACACTTTGTAAACTATATTCTTTGATGTTGATGCCATCAATTAAAACTTCACCTTCTGTTACGTCATGAAACCTAGGTATCAGATCTGCTAACGTGCTTTTACCGGCGCCCGATGATCCAACTAATGCTACCGTTTTTCCTTTTTCAATAACAAGGTTGATGTTTTTTAAAATGCTGGTATCGTCATAAGAGAAACTTACATTTTTAAATTCGATGCGGTGTTCAAATTTTTCTAAAATTGTAGCATTGGGTTTATCTTCTATCGCAACCGGTGCTTTTAAAATTTCTTCAATTCGTTCGATAGCGGCACTACCTCTTTGTGCATTGTAAAATGAACTAGATAAAGATTTTGCCGGATTAATAATTTGTGTAAAAAATAAAATGTAGGTAATAAAACTTTCAGGTCCTAAACCTGCTTGGTTATTTAATACGAGCCTTCCGCCAAACCATAAGATACAAGACAGTACAATCACGCCCAAAAATTCCGACATTGGCGATGCCAAATCTTTTCTAAAGTTCATTTTGTTGCGGATATGATTGAGCGCATTGTTGTTGTCTAAAAACTTTTGTAGTAGTATTTTTTCGGCATTGAATGCCTTGATAACCCTTAGTCCCCCAAGGGTTTCATCTAATATGGATAATAGCGTCCCTAACTTTTCTTGTGAAGTGGTAGATTGTTTTTTTAAACTTCTACTAAGGCGTCCAATGACAAAACCGGTTACTGGAAGTAGCACGAGTAAAAACAACGATAACACCGGACTTAAGAAAACTAAGAAAATTAAAATGATCAAAATATTGAGTGGATCTTTAATCAGTCCTTCTAGCGTACTCATGACACTCCATTCAATTTCGTTGGCATCATTACTCATTCTACTAATAATATCGCCTTTGCGTTGTTCGGTAAAATAGCCAATAGGAAGGTCTAATAATTTTTTATACAAATCGGAACGCAGCGTTGTCATTACATAATTGCGCATGGGCGCTAATACCCTAAAAGACAAATAGGTAAATAAATTTTTAAAGAATATGGCTGTAATAATGATGCCACAAATGGCACCAAGCGCATATACGGTTCCTTCTTCAAGTATGAGTCTAGAAATAAAATATTTGAGGTAATTTAAAATAGTGCCCGCAGACAAACTAGCATCTGAAGCAATAGGTTTTGTGGTGATGAGTTTTTCAGTTCCAAATAAAAGCTGCAAAAAAGGGGCTAACATAGCCAGCGAAACCAGTGAAAAAAGAATGGACAAGAGGTTAAATACTACGTATAGGGTAATATTCCTTTTTTGGGTCCGGAGGTAAAACAGAATTCGTGAAAAACGCTTCATAAATGATAAAATCGTTAAAACAAGGCAAAGTAACTAATTTTACAGCCAATTAAACACAAAGAACATGGAGGAAGGTAAACGTCAACGTCAGGTAGCCGGAGCTATACAAGAAGAAATGAACGATATTTTTAGAAGGCTAAACCTTTCTATGATAGCAGGTGGCATGGTTTCCATCTCATCCGTTAAAGTGACCCCTGATCTTTTAGAGGCACGTATTTACCTAAGTATATTTCAGGTACCTGACCCCAAAGAAGTGATGAAAGTAATTGAGTCTAGGGCTTGGGAGATTAAAAAAGAGCTAGCCGACAGGGTAAAGCACCAGTTTAGACGTATTCCGGTGTTGCATTTTTACCTCGATGATACGCTTGATTATGTATTTAAGATGGAAGAAATTTTCAAGCAAATTAGCGCAGAAAAAAAGCCAACCGAAAATGACGATCAATCCGATGGTGCAAAAGACGTTGATGACAAGACGGTTCAAGAATCAAATTAATTTAGTCTCGTGCAATATTTATTTGCTTGGCGGTATTTTAAATCAAAAAAGTCTACAAGTGCAATTAACATTATTGCATGGGTAAGTGTTACGGCTATTGCGGTTGGCGCGGCTGCGCTCATAGTTATTTTAAGTGTATTTAATGGTTTCGAGGATTTAGTAAAAGGTCTCTACACTGATTTTTACGCAGACATGCGTGTGCTTCCTGCACAGGGTAAAAGAATGAATCTCGATGATAATACTTTATATAAAATAAAATCAATTGAAGGTATTGTAGAAGTGAGTAAAGTGATTGAAGAAAAAGCATTACTCGCCAACGGAGATTATCAGAGCATTGTTGTCGTAAAAGGCGTGGACTCTGTTTTTACAAAAACCAATAATATTAATAAGCATATTGTAAGAGGTAGTTATACAATGGGTGATCTGCAAAACCCAGGTATTGTAATTGGCGCGGGTATCGAAAACGCAGTAGGTGCCGATGTTACAAAAGGCGGATTTCCTTTAACGCTTTATACGCCTAATAAAGGCGCGGGTTTTGACGCTGTAGATGGCATGTTTGCTTTTAATGTAACTGGTAAAGGGGTTTTTGCGGTGCAACAAGAGTTTGACAATAAATTTATTTTTACCAACCTGTATTTTTTACAGTACATGCTTTCAATGACACCCAATCAGGTGAGTGGCCTAGAAATAAAAATAAACGGTAGCCCCGAAGAAATTAAAGCAAAACTACAAGGTGTAGTTGGTAAAAATTTTATTATAGAAACGCGCTACGAGCAAAATAAAAATTTGTACGCCGTGATGCAAATGGAAAAGTGGGTGATTTATGGAATTTTAAGTTTGATTCTGATTGTTGCTGCATTTAATATGATTGGTGCACTTACCATGCTTGTGTTAGAAAAACAAAAAGACATTGCTGTGCTAAAAGCCATGGGATCAAGCGCTTCACTGATTCAAAAAATATTTATTACAGAAGGGCTCGTACTTGCTGGTGTGGGGACTGCCATTGGCACAGCGCTCGGCACCATAATTTGTATGCTCCAATTAAAATTTAAAATTATTACACTCGGTGGTGGTGGTAGTTTTATTATTGATTACTACCCTGTAAAATTAATGTCTACCGATTATTTACTCGTTGTTAGTACAATTGCAGTTATTGCACTTATGGCCGCATGGATACCTGCTAAAAAAGCAAGCCAGCAATTATTGTCATTAAAAAGTTAGCAGTCTAATGTAGGGAGAGCTTAATTAGTAATCACCTAATGTTTCTGGTAGTTGAGAAAGCGCGTCAGCAAGCTGTGCATCGTTTGGTGCAATGCCATGCCACTCATGCGTTCCTTCCATAAAACTAATGCCTTTACCCATTTCTGTTTTCATTAAAATACAGACAGGCTTTCCTTGACCCGTTAAAGATTTTGCTTTATCAAGTGTTGCAACAACGTCTTCCATATTGTTGCCATCCATATCAATCACGGTCCAGTTAAATGCTTCAAATTTGGCACGTAAACTGTCAAGGTTCATTACTTTTTTGGTAGGGCCATCAATTTGTTGACCATTCACGTCGATCGTTGCAATTAAATTATCGCAATTGTTATGAGCAGCAAACATTACTGATTCCCAAATTTGTCCTTCTTGTAATTCACCATCGCCATGTAAACAATACACGAGTTTTGAATCGTTATTTAGTTTTTTAGAAAGCGCCGCGCCAATGGCTACACTCATGCCTTGTCCTAGAGAGCCACTTGCAATTCTTACGCCTGGTAAATGCTCGTGCGTAGTAGGGTGACCTTGTAAACGGGTATTTAATTTTCTAAAAGTACCAAGCTCACTTACTTGAAAGTAGCCTGATCTCGCAAGCACAGAATAAAATACCGGTGAAATATGACCATTGGATAAGAAAAATAAGTCTTCACCCTTTCCATCCATAGAAAACGCAGGGTTATGATCTAGGGTATTAAAATATAGCGCCGTTAAAAAGTCGGTACAACCCAAAGAACCACCCGGATGCCCACTCTGAACACCATGCACCATTCTAACAATATCTCTTCTAACTTGAGTAGCTGTATCTTTTAGGATTTGAATAGACGCCATAATTTGATTATTTGCTGCGAAGATAAAATTCAAATTCCAATTCTTGTATGAAAAATGACGCTTTCGGTACTATTTATTAGTTTTGCCATCAAATTAATACATCATGTCTGAAGAACTTGACCTAATAACAGTAGATGCCGAAGAATCTATGAATAAGGCGATTAGCCACTTAGAGGTTGAATTAACCAAAATTAGAGCCGGAAAAGCCAGTCCTACCATGCTAGATGGTATTATGGCAGATTATTATGGCGCGCCAACCCCTATTAGCCAGGTGGCTAATATTAGTGTTTTAGACGTTAGAACCATTAGCATTCAGCCTTGGGAAAAAAACATGCTTGGTCCCATCGAAAGAGCTATTATGATGGCCAATATTGGGGTAACGCCTCAAAATGACGGGGTTCAAATTAGACTCTTTATGCCACCCCTTACAGAAGAGCGTAGAAAAGAATTTGTAAAAAGAGCCGCTGGTGAGGGAGAGCAATCAAAAGTGGCCATTCGTAATATTAGACGCGACGCCATTGAGCAAATAAAAAAATTACAAAAAGACGGCCTTAGTGAAGACGCAGCAAAAGATGCTGAAAAAGTAATTCAGGATATTACTGACAAATTTATTGCACTTGTAGAAAAACATTTAGCTGCAAAAGAAAAAGAAATGATGGCGATTTAAAATGCGCTTATTTCTTTTGCTTGTTTACAATATAAACGCCGCATAAAATAATACCGAGCCCAACAAGTCTTAACGGATGGATGGGCTCGTTGTAGTATAAGCCAATCGTAAGTGATACAAATGGAATGGCGTACGTTACGGTTGAAGCAAAAATAATACCCGCTCTTTTTACAAGTACATAAAATAAAATAGAGGCAATAGAAGTATTGATGACACCCAGTGTACCGCCGGCTATACTTGCTTCTATCAGCGCTTGATTAGAAAAATCGTAATTAAAATATCCAGTGCTAAATAGTATGAGGCCTGCTGGAATCATCGTAAAACAAAAAGCAATAGATGCGATATTAATAGCACTCACTTTTTGCATTTGGCTCCCCACCATATTTACATTGAGTCCATAAAAAATAGTAGCAAGTACCACAAAAAAGCTATAAGAAAAATTTTCAAAATGAAGTATTTTGCCAGCGGTTACCGACAGTATGAGACCTGCAAAGCCAAGCAGTATCCCAATAATTTTTTGCTTACTGGATTTGAGGTTAAAAAATGCAATACCTACAATGATAGTAAACAGTGGCGTGAGTGCATTTAAAATACCGGCAAGTGCACTATCAATTTTTGTTTCTGCAATACAAAACAAATAAGCTGGAATAAAACTGCCCATCACACCAGAAAGCACCACTACAAAAAATTTGTTTTTAGGAATTTGCTTGAGTGCCGAATAACAAAATGGCAAAAGTGCCAGGCCCGAAAAAATCATGCGCAGGGATGCCACCTGATAGGGGCTTAATGTAAATGTTCCGCCTTCTTTCATGCCTACTTTCATGAGCATAAACGAGCTGCCCCAAATAATCGACAAAACAATAAATAGTACCCAATTAATGATCTTGTCACGCACGGCATTGAATTTTGGCGAAGTTCCCGATTTAGAACCTAATAACAGCCCATTTTCTAACAATTTATAGCCCCTAAAGGCACTAAAGTGGATAAATTTTAGCCCTAATCTGCACAATTGAGGGCCGAAGGGGTTTTCTTTGTAGCAAAAGTGTGAAGCTGTGAATGTTCCAAATTATCAAATTAAGTTAGATCAGTTTGAAGGTCCATTTGACCTGTTATTGTTTTTTATAGAAAGAGACGAACTGGATATTTACAATATCCCGATTACTAGAATTATCAATGATTTTTTAGATTTTATTCACCAAGGAGAAAAATTAAATATCGAGCTATCCAGTGAATTTATTTTATTTGTTTCTACCCTCATGCGTATAAAGGCAAGGCTTCTTTTGCCGCGCAAAGAAATAGATGCTGCTGGTAATGAAATTGACCCGCGCCAAGAACTAATTGATAAAATACTAGAATATAAGCGTTTCAAAGAAGCCTCTGCTCAGATGGCTGAAATGGAAGCCGTGCGCATGCTAATGGTTAAGCGTGGTAATCTTCAAAAAGAACTTATTTCAATTGGTGAAGATGCATCTGAAGGAACTGAAATTCAGAACATCACCATGTTCAAGCTGATGAAAGCTTTTGAAAAAGTAATGCAGCGTGTGCATGACCGTCAGAACAAACCTGTGCATACCGTGGTGCGTTATAATTACACCATGGAAGGCAGTAGAGATTATATGTTGGATTTTGTGCGCGGCGAAAAAACGGTTGCTTTTGAAAAAGTATTTGAAATTTGTAACGACCGCGTTCACGCCTTGTTCCTATTTTTATCAACCCTCGAATTGACCCAGCAGAAATTCATGAAACTACTTGTGGGAGAGGGGATGAACAACTTTATTATCGAATGGAATGACAACCGCGAAGCGGAACTAAAAGAAGAAGGTCTTACAGATGAAGACCTTCCAAGTAGTTTTACCGATGAGGATATTCCATTAGAAATGGAATAATTATTTATACTGTTTGTAACGCTTCTGTTTTAATGATTGCTTTAACAGCTGCTTCAATTCCTGCTGCGTCATACGCACATTCGCTGTGTAATTCTTTAAGTGTACCATGTTCTACAAGTCTATCCGGAATACCTAAAATAGTAACGTCCGCTTTATAGCCATTCGCATTCATGAATTCTAGTATCGCAGAACCAAAACCACCTACTACGGTGCCGTCTTCGACGGTAACAATTTTTGAATAGTTGGCGAATACTTCGTGCAGTAACGCTTCGTCAAGTGGTTTTACAAATCTGATATCGTAATGCGCCGGATCTATTCCTTCCGATCTTAAATTTCTGATGGCTGTTGTTGCAAAATTACCTGGATGACCAAAACTTAAAATAGCAACGCCTTTCCCATCTTTTATTTTTCGGCCCTTGCCAATTTCAATAGGCGCTAATGGTGTTTTCCATTCTGGCATTACACCTTCCCCTCTTGGATACCTGATTACAAATGGCAAGCCAGTGCTATCAAGTTGCGCGGTATACATGAGGTTGCGTAGCTCCTGCTCATTCATGGGAGCACTCACAATTAAATTAGGGATACAACGTAAATAGGAAATATCGTAACAGCCATGATGCGTAGGGCCATCTTCACCTACAAGTCCAGCTCTGTCTAAACAAAGCACAACCGGTAATTTTTGTATCGCAACATCATGCACTACTTGATCAAAAGCGCGTTGCATGAACGAGGAATAAATATTACAAAACACGCGCATACCTTGTGTGGCGAGACCAGCACTCAGCGTAACAGCATGCTGCTCACAAATGCCAACGTCAAACGCACGATCCGGCATGGCATCCATCATAAACTTTAAAGAAGAGCCACTAGGCATTGCTGGAGTAACGCCCATAATTAGTGGGTTTGCTTTTGCAAGTTCTAAAAGTGTATGACCAAATACATCTTGGTATTTTGGTGCTTGCGGTGTGTCTATTTTTTTCTTGATGATCTCACCTGTTAATTTATCAAACAGTCCGGGCGCATGCCATTTTGTTTGATCTTTTTCTGCAAGTTCGTAGCCCTTACCTTTTGTTGTAATAACGTGTAATAATTTAGGACCTGGTATATCTCTTAAATCTTTGAGGGTATCTACAAGGTTGGTAATATTATGACCATCTATAGGACCAAAATAACGGAGTTGTAAAGCTTCAAAAAGGTTGCTGCTCTTGTTTACCATGCCTTTTACGCTGGCTTCTAATTTAGAAGCTAATGATCTTGAAGTAGATTTTCCAACAGGCATTTTACCAAGTAGGTTCCAAATTTCATCTCTTACTTTATTGTAAGTTGGAGAAGTTGCAATATCTGTTAAGTATTCTTTTAAGGCACCCACATTTGGGTCAATACTCATGCAGTTATCATTTAAAATAATAAGCACATCACTATCCGCAACGCCCGCATGGTTCATTGCTTCAAAAGCCATACCAGCGGTCATGGAACCATCACCAATAACGGCTATTGATTTTCTGTTTTCACCTTTGTATTTTGCAGCCATGGCCATGCCTAATGCAGCAGAAATTGAGGTAGAAGAGTGACCTACACCAAAAGTATCATACTCACTTTCTGATCTTTTCGGAAAGCCACTAAGGCCTTTGTATTTTCTGTTGGTAACAAACTGATCTCTACGTCCGGTTAAAATTTTATGACCATACGCCTGATGGCCTACGTCCCAAACCAGCTGATCGTAAGGGGTGTTATAAATATAATGAAGCGCAACGCTTAATTCAACCACACCAAGGCTGGCAGCAAAATGCCCGCCGTGCACACTCACAATATCAATAATGTATTGGCGTAATTCATTGCAAACTTGATGCAATTGATCTTTGGGGATCTTTTTGAGGTCATCGGGGTTATTGATGTTCCCTAGAAGTGCTCCTGGCCTTATTTCCATGCAAAAAGTTAGTTTAGGTTGTAAAAATAGGTATTTCGTGTGAAGCAAAACACCTTTCTTACAATAGAAACATCACACAAAACCAAAGGTTCACCCCTTCTTAACTTTATTTTATGCCAACCAAGGTTGGTTTTTGCCTTTCTTCCCTAATTTACCCCTTTTGGGGTGCTTAATTTTTATATTTGTAGTATGTCTAGAAGAAATAACCGTGTTTATTGGTGGTGTCAGGTAGGCGGCTGGTTTTCCTATGGGTTAACCATGATTTTTTTCGCTTTCATTTTTGACAGCAAACCCAATCCCGTTTTTTATCCAAGACTGGGCATTACTATTGTTTCAGGTATTTTATTTACCCATTTATTTAGAACCCTAATTGTTCAGTTTAAGTTAAGGCCCCCTTTTCCTTTTCAGAAATGGTGGTTGCTATTAATTCTTTTTTTAGGAGTCGTTGTTTTTTATAGCTTAACCAACAGTGCCATTGTGGAGTGGGTGGGGCTTTATGACCCCAAAATTAAATTTTCTGTAAGTACGCGTTTCTTTTCCAATTTGATTTTTGATTCGCCCATGATATTTATTTGGGTGAGCATTTATTATGTATGGCACTATGTTCAGTTAGGACGAATGAATGAAATTCAAAAAGTGAGACTTGAAACACTCGTAAAAGAGCTTGAATTAAAAACAATTAAAGCGCATATCAACCCGCACTTTATTTTTAACGCGCTTAATAGTATTAGAGCGCTTGTAGATGAAAATCCAGAACGTGCTAGAACGGCTATTACAGAGCTTAGTAATATTTTGCGCAGCAGTATGCAAGCTGAAAAACTTGAAACGGTAACCCTCGAAAAAGAGCTTTCAATTGTAAAGGATTATTTAGCACTTGAAACCATTAGATTTGAAAGTAGATTGCGCGTTGTGTATCATATTGATGAAGACACCCTCGATCAACCCGTGCCACCCATGATGCTGCAAACCCTTGTAGAAAACGCCATCAAGCATGGTATTGGTAAGCAAAGAGAAGGTGGCGTTGTTGAAATATGGTCCGATTTTGAAAATGAACACCACGAAATTATTATTAGAAATACCGGTGCACTACACAGTGATTTAGATATTGACAACAGTGGTTTTGGTATTAGTAGTACCAAAAATAGACTCGGTTTACTTTTTGGAAATGAAGCAGAGTTTTCGATTCAAAATACAAATGATCATATGGTAGAGGCGGTTGTTAGACTTCCTTTAGCTGCAAATAATAAATAATTTTAACAGTATCTATTATGGCCATTAAAGCAATTATTATCGATGACGAAAGACTAGCGCGTAATGAGCTAAAAAAGCTGTTATTAGATCATTCCGATATTGAAGTGCTAGATGAAGCGTCAAACGTAGATGAAGGCATTGAAAAAATTGAACAGCACAACCCCGATCTTATTTTTTTAGACATTCAGATGCCCGGAAAAACTGGATTTGATTTACTAGCAGAAGTAGAGCGTGCGCCCAAAGTAATTTTTACCACTGCTTATGACGATTATGCCATCAAAGCATTTGAAGTAAATGCCCTTGATTATTTATTAAAACCCATTGAGCCTAAGCGCCTGTCGGATGCCATACAAAAATTACAAGCTGAACTGTTTAAGGAGCAAGTTGGTTTTCATGGTAACAATAGGGGTCCATTAACAGAAATTGACCAAGTATTTGTGAAAGATGGGGAGCGTTGTTGGTTTGTAAAACTCGGTGAAATCAGGCTTTTTGAGAGCGTGGGCAACTATGCTAAAGTATTTTTTGATGGAAATAAGCCACTGATATTAAAATCTTTAAATGCACTTGAAGAACGCCTCGACGATCGCATGTTTTTTAGAGCCAATCGCAAGCATATCATTAACCTGCGTTGGATTGATAAAATTGAACCTTACTTTAATGGAGGACTCATTGTAGAATTAAAGGGTGGCGAAAAAATTGAAGTGAGTAGGCGTCAAACCGTTAAGTTTAAAGAAATGATGAGCTTATAGTCATCCAAATTAATAGCCGTATTGTAGTCGGCTAAAAATAAAATTCAATCAAATGATACGTATGAAAAAGATAAATATTCTAGTTGTTGGTTTGCTACTTGTTGTTAACGCTCAGTCACAAAATATTGATAAACTCATCAAAGAAAAAGAGGTAAGACGCATCGAAACTATCCTTGCAGCAGATGACATGCAGGGTCGCCGAACGTTTACTCCCGGTATCGAAAAAGCGGCTGCATTTATTGCAGACGAGTTTAAGGCTACGGGGCTCAAAACGCTTAACAACAGCGACTCTTACTTGCAGTCTTTTGCAATGGTGCGCACCAAGTTTTTAGGTGCATCAGGGACTTTTGATGGCGCAGTTTTAGATAAAAAAGATATTGTAGTTGTAACAACTCAGCCTGCCATTTCAATCAATGAAACATCTGGTTTTGAAAAAATCACGATTGGCAAAACCGCCAATTTAATGAGTGAAGCGCGCAAGCTTGCGGGTTTAAAAAAGAATGCGCTTGTGATTGTGGACACTAGTTTTGCAAAAACATTTAGTGGATTAACAAGGCTTAAGTCTAATTTATTTAAATCCGATAAATCGGTGGTGTTTGTATTAAGTGCTTCAACCCCTACTGGCTATAGCATTGAAGCCAAGCATGAAATTACTGAAATGCCGCTTGCCAATGTAGTAGGTGTGCTTCCTGGAAAATCTAGACCCGATGAAATTGTTATTTTCAGTGGTCATTACGATCATTTGGGTATTACTAGTAAAGATAGAAACGGAAATATAGTAGCTGATTCGATTTTTAATGGCGCTAATGACGATGCAGCTGGTACCACTGCTATGATGGTGTTGGCAAAATATTTTAAAGCGGTAAATAACAACGAACGTACACTTGTTTTTGCTGCATTTACGGCAGAAGAAGTAGGTGGCTTTGGCGCAACTTATTTTTCAAATCAATTGGATCCGACTAAAGTAATGGCTATGTTTAATTTAGAAATGATTGGATCTGAAAGTAAGTGGGGAAAAAATTCTGCGTTTATTACAGGTTATGAAAAAACGGATATGGGTAAAATTTTGCAAGCTAATTTAGAAGGCACTGATTTTACTTTTTATCCAGATCCGTATCCTGCTCAAAATTTATTTTACCGTTCAGACAATGCAACCCTTGCTAGACTTGGTGTTCCAGCCCATACCATTTCTACCACTAAAATTGATACCGATCCATACTACCATAAAGCAACCGATGAAATTAGTACAATCGATATAGATAATATGACGAGAATTATCAAGGCCATTGCGCTAAGTGCAAGAGGTATTGTTAGCGGTAAAGACACACCAACGCGTGTTAATACCGCCGATTTAAAATAGAAAACAAGCCAACGTTACTACTATTTTGTACCCAGCGAATTAGGATGGTTACTAGTGTTGGCGTTGGCTTGTTAGTTTTTTGATTTTTTATTTACTACTAATATCCATCATAAGGCCAGGTCCAACCCACGTTGGCACCAGCTCCTGATACAGCGTCATAAAATGGCCATCCTTGTGCCGCAGAAGCTGGTAAAAATGATTTATCAATACCAAAGCCCCATCCTTGATTTCTGAGGGCAGCGTCAAAATAGGAGACGCGTGATATTTTTAGTTGCTTGATAATTTCATCTTGAGAGCTCCTTTTAATTTGATAGTCGATACTGCCATTTACGGTTGCTCCAATTTCCGTTTTAAGGTCTGTACTCAGTGAGCCGGTAAATGTGATTTCTGCATTATTATCCTCTTCATAGATGGCAAAAACCTGCTCTTTATTTTCAGCTACCCAACCGGCATCCCAAACCGCATATATACGAAGCCATTGTTTTTTACTAATGGTGCCGCGCTCAAATTTGACCGATGTTTTGTCTTCAAATTCTGTGATTTGGTGGCCCACTAATTTAAGATAACCACTTACCCTGCAATATGCAATTTCTGATCCTCCGCCATTACCAGTAAAGCTAATTAGCCTGTCATACTGAGCTCTGCAAATAGCATCACCCACATATACTCGGTTAACGTTTGGGGGTGTTGTAATAGTAGGTGGATTTAAATTGGCGTCTTGTGTTTCGTAGGGTTCGACGCCATTAACACCCACAATATGGGTAGGATTGTTATGGGCATAGTTGTCATTAACAACAACTGGCTGGTAATCAACTAAAACGCCACCACTATAGTAGGGCTGAAAGCCAAGGGCTTCGTCGGCTTCTGCGCTGGCGGCAACTAAACTAGCAACGGGTACATAATTGTCACCACTAGGGCTTATGTCAAATTCGGAACTATAGGGAAAGTAAATGCTAACATCGTAACTATTGTCTGGATCATTAACACCTAATTGAACATTACTCAAGTTTTGTAATGACTGGTGCTTATTTTGAACAAAGTCTAAAAAATCAAACAACTGAGTATCGTTTTTGATTATCGCAGCTTTCCAAAAGTCATCCGAAAAATCTTGTAAGCTCACATTCCATTTACTGCAGAGGGCTACAAATTTTTTATTGCCTGGCAGGATACTGTGCATGGGATTAATGAGGTCTTTTAATAAAACCGATTCGTCAGTGTAGGCCTTTGCATAAATGGCCGCATTTACCAGTTTAAGGTTCTTTTTTTCTTTGTAGAGGTCTTCTAAAATCAGGGTGATTTTTTCGAGGTTACTAACGAGTTCAATTTGATCATACGTAATTGGTTTTTGGTATACTTTACTTTGGTCGACACCCCCATTTTGATAATCGATTGCATTTTTTTTACAACTGATTGCAGTAGCAAGAATGGTTAGCGCAAGTAAGCCTTTTTTTACGTTTAATAACATAGTGCTTAATTTAAAGTGAATTGAATGTGATGAGATAGCTATCTAGTGTAACCTATTCAATTCAACACCTGTTTATGTTACGTGAAACCGCATAATTCTAATTAACGTTATTGAAAAAGAAGAATGCGAATTTGTTCTGATAATCTCCGCAATGTTCAAAAAAAATAACCGACCTCTTGGCCGGTTATTTGACTAAAACAACTACTAACTTTTTTTAAAAACGATAACTCACTCCACCCCCTAAATAGGTATTAACATCGCCGTGTACATCGTTTGAAAAATCGGCACGAAAACCTATAAAAAAATGGTCCTTAATGGCAAATTGTTGTTGCACTGCAATGCGGTAACCCATGCCAAAATGATTTTCTGTTTCTAGTACTGATTTTCGAATGACACCATAAAATGTATCGTATGTAAAACTTACACTTTTTTCGGAAGTTGATTGTGTAATACCTATTGTTGGACCAAGTGTCACACTAAATCCATCCATCGAATGTTTGAAAGGGTGGTATTTTAATGTAGCCCAGCCTGATGTTTTACTGGTTTGCCCATAACTAGATTCCTCAAAATCACCATTGGGGTATAAAATATTTACAGGCTTTCTTATGCCCGTTTCAAAATTGAGTCCAACCCCAACTTGAAAAGCTGGAAAAGGGCGCACCGATTTTTTAAAAACAGACTTTTCGACCGCTACTAAAAGCCCATAACCATTTACATCACCTGTGCCAAAAAATACCTGCCCCACAGATAAGTGTGCCGTGTACGTAGTCTTAGGCTTGAATTTGCTTGTACGCGTACTTGTTTGTGCGCAAATGCTACTTACTAAAAATAGACTTGCTGCAAAAAGGGTAACCGGTAACATGTGGTTGATTCGCATAGGGGTGCTGCATTTATGTTATCAAATAGATCTGTGATAGATCATTAACAACCACAACATATGTTGTTAACTTACAACATGAGCCGGTAATTACCGCAGATTTAGCAATCCATAAATATCTGCGGTGAATACGAAAAAATAGAGTGTTTATTCCGCTGTTATTTTACCCGATGCGTGAATCGCAGCACTCATTTCTTTAATGAGGCTTGGGTCTTTTTCGATTGCATTACCAATAACAATCATATTGGCGCCTGCTTTGCAGTTGAGGTATGCTTTTTCAGGATCTGTGATACCGCCTCCCACAATCAGTGGAATGTTAATTGAACTAGCTACAGCGCTAATCATAGCCTCCGTAATAGGCGTTTGCGCACCACTGCCTGCATCCATGTATATGAGCTTCATGCCAAGCATTTCACCTGCCATAGCAGTGCACATAGCAATTTCATTTTTATTGGAAGGAATAGGCGCGGCATTGGAAATATATGAAACCGTGGTAGGTGCGCCGCCATCAATTACCATATAACCAGTTGGCATGATTTCGAGGCCTGATTTTTTAACAAAAGGAGCACTAATAACGTGCTGTCCAATGAGTAATTCGGGGTTGCGGCCAGATATCAAAGACAAGTACAGTAAGGCATCGGCGTATTTGGACACCTGTGATGGCGATCCCGGAAACAAGATAACAGGGATATTGCAGGCAGCTTTAATTTGCTGAATACAAGCATCTAAGTGATTGGAAATAACCAGGCTTCCACCTACAAAAAAGCAATCTACTTTTGCTTCTAAACCCAGGCCTATCAAGTGTTCTAGGCTTTTTGCATCTACCTTATCTGGGTCAATTAAGACCGTAAAAAGAGGGCGACCTGCTTTTTTTGATTCGAGTATTTGTAAATAAACGTTCTGGTTCATGTAAGGGTACAATAGTAGTCCTGCAAAAATGCAGAAAAGTTTTTGTTAAATGCAATTATCTGCCATTTGTTTGCGGTTTTTACGTTTATCGCTATCCGTTACTGCTTCATTTTCAATGAGTCATGTAAAAATGGGTGTAAACCGCCTATTTTATTAAGGGAAAAACCTCAATACAGCCCAAATATTATTTTTTTTGTTGCTAACATTTGGGGGAAAATGGGTCAAATTCAATCCTGATTTGAACTCTCAAAATGTTCAAATTCCTTATCCACAACCTGTTAATATTTAGGGTGTTGTTTTCTGCCTAGGTAAAGATATTTTCGTCGACCGCTTAACAATTTGTTATGAATTCGGGACCCCATTAAATAATTCGTTTAAATCGACACCCAGTATGGCCAACGCTCGCACAAAAAAAGGCTTACAGTTTAGCCGCCGATTCACCAAAGATGGTGTATCTCCTTTTGATCAATTTGAGTACGACTACCGTGATAGCGTAATCAAAAACCCAAATGGTGAAAAGGTATTTGAAATGACAAACGTAGAAGTTCCAAAACAGTGGAGCCAAATTGCTACGGATATCTTAGCACAAAAATATTTTAGAAAAGCGGGTGTTCCACAAGCTGATGGTTCACTAGGTAGAGAAACCACGGTGAAGCAGGTTGCACACCGTATGGCAAACTGCTGGAGAGTATGGGGTGAGCGTTATGGTTATTTCGCATCGTCGAAAGATGCTCAAGTATTTTACGAAGAACTCGTATATAGCATTTTAAACCAAGCATGTGTGCCTAACTCGCCACAATGGTTTAATACCGGACTTCACGAGAGTTATGGTATTACCGGCGGTGCACAAGGTCATTACTATGTAGACCCAACAGACAAGCAATTAAAGCGTTCAACAAGTGCGTATGAGCGTCCACAACCACATGCCTGCTTCATTCTAAGCGTGAGCGACGACTTAGTAAATGAAGGTGGTATCATGGATTTATGGACACGTGAAGCGCGTATTTTTAAATATGGTTCTGGGGTAGGTACGAATTTCTCTCAAATTAGAGGTGCAAACGAAAAATTATCTGGTGGTGGTTCTTCTAGCGGCTTAATGAGTTTCCTTAAAATTGGAGACCGTGCTGCGGGCGCCATCAAATCTGGTGGTACAACACGTAGAGCGGCTAAAATGGTTTGTTTGGATTTAGATCATCCAGAAATCATGGACTTCATTAACTGGAAAGTTCAAGAAGAAAACAAAGTAGCGGCACTTATTGCGGCTGGTTATGATAATAGTTACGAAGGGGAAGCATATGCAACTGTTTCGGGTCAAAACTCAAACAACTCTGTACGTATTCCTAATACATTTTTTAAAGCATTAAAAGAAGATGGCAATTGGGATTTAATAGCGCGTACCGATGGTCGTGTGATGCAATCTATTCCTGCACGTAAAGTATGGGATGCGATTTCTGAAGCGGCATGGCGTTGTGCAGATCCAGGAACACAATATGATACCACAATTAACGAATGGCATACTTGCCCTAAAGGTGGTCGTATCAATGCTTCTAACCCTTGTTCGGAGTATATGTTCTTAGACAACACTGCTTGTAACTTGGCTTCTATCAACCTACGTAAATTCTTCAATGAAGACGATAACTCATTTGATGTAGAAGGTTTTGAATATACCACAAGATTATGGCAGACAGTACTCGAAGTATCTATTTTAATGGCGCAGTTCCCTTCTAAAGAAGTAGCACAATTGTCTTACGATTACAGAACGACAGGTTTAGGTTTTGCCAACCTTGGTTCTATGTTAATGGTAAGTGGTATTGCTTATGATTCTGAAGAAGCGCGTGGTATTGCTGGTGCCATCACCGCTATCATGACAGGTATTGCTTACAAAACTTCTGCAGAAATGGCTTCGTTTTTAGGTGCTTTTGATAAGTACGAAGAAAACAAAGAAGACATGCTTCGTGTAATGCGCAACCACCGTGCTGCTGCTTACGATGCAGATGATGCGTATGTAGGATTAGAAATTAAGCCTCAAGGTATTAAAGCAAAATATACACCAGATGTATTATTAAAAGCGGCAACCAAAGCTTGGGATGACGCGGTACAATTAGGTGAAAAATATGGTTACAGAAACGCACAAACAACTGTAATTGCACCAACAGGAACCATTGGTCTTGTAATGGATTGCGATACAACGGGTGTGGAGCCTGACTTTGCGCTAGTGAAGTTCAAAAAATTATCAGGTGGTGGTTATTTCAAAATCATCAACCAATCTGTACCACAAGCGTTAAAGAATTTAAAATATACGCCAGCGGAAGTTGATGCGATTGTAAATTATGCAGTGGGTCATGCAAGCTTCGAAGGTGCACCACACGTGAATTCTGCAGCTTTATTAGCAAAAGGATTTTCACAAGCAGAAATTGATAAATTAAATGGTGCAGCAAAATCTGCATTTGAAATCGGATTTATTTTTAACCGCTTTACATTAGGCGATGCTTGTATGGAGCGTTTAGGATTTAAAGAAGCAGAATATGCAGATTGGAGCTTCAATTTATTAGAAGCGATTGGATTCACAGAAGATCAAATTGCAGAAGCAAATGATTATGTATGTGGAACCATGACAATCGAAGGTGCTCCATTATTAAAAGACGAACATTTATCTGTATTTGATTGCGCAAACAAGTGTGGTCAAAAAGGAGAGCGTTATATCCACGCACATGGTCACATCAGAATGATGGGTGCTTGTCAACCATTCTTATCTGGTGCGATTTCAAAAACCATCAACCTTCCAAACGAAGCAAGCGTATCTGATATTTCTGATAGCTACATGTTAAGTTGGGAATTAGGTTTAAAAGCAAACGCGATTTACAGAGATGGTTCTAAATTAAGTCAACCATTGAGTAACAAATCTGACAAGAAAAAGAAAACCGATGACACAACTGCAGAAGCTGCTGAAACAGCTGATGTAGCTGGTGTTGAGGCAGGTTCAAGCATTGTTGATTTAGGTCAATTAACGGTAGAAGAATTATTAGAAGAGGTTCAAAAAAGAATGAACGCTTCTACAGATACCAAATTAAAACGCTTGTTGTCTGGCATCGTAGAAAAGAAATCACTCCCTTCTAAGCGCAGAGGCTTTACGCAAAAAGCAAAAATTGGTGGACAAGTTATTTTCTTACGCACGGGTGAATATGCAGATGGCACTTTAGGTGAAATCTTTATTGATCTTGCAAAAGAGGGTTCTACTTTAAGAAGCTTTATGAACTGCTTTGCAATTGCTATTTCTGTAGGCTTACAATATGGTGTGCCTTTAGAAGAGTTTGTTGAGAAGTTTGTATTTACCAAATTTGAACCTTCAGGTATGGTAGATCATCCAAATATTAAAACCACCACTTCACTTGTAGACTTCGTATTTAGAGCGCTTGCTTATGAGTACTTAAATAGAACCGATTTAGTACACGTATTAGACCGCCCTCAAGTAGAAAATTTAGGAGATGATGGTGAAGCTACTTTATTAGGTAAGCCAGAACTAAGCAGCATTCGTGTAACAGCGCCTGCGGCAGCACCGGCTCCTGCTCAAAAATTACAACACGCTCCAGCTACAGCAGCTGCGCCAGCTGGAATGGATGCTGTAAATGCAGCAGCAAAAAATATGCAATCTGACGCCCCAGCATGTAATACTTGCGGACATATCACCATCAGAAGTGGTACTTGTTACAAGTGTTTAAACTGCGGAAACAGCATGGGTTGTAGCTAGTTAAACAGACTTTGAATCAATTTTCACAAAACCGTTCCAAAATCAATTGGAGCGGTTTTTTTTGCTTAAAAAATCTTATTTTCATTCTTCCTAACTTTTACTAGAAAAACCTTTTCATATGGGAGCGTTTCAAATTAAAAAATCAGCTAAAAAGTATGATGCTGTGATTGTCGGATCTGGTGCTGGCGGTGGCATGGCAGCATACGTATTAGCGAGTGCAGGACTTAAAGTTTGCTTATTAGAAGCTGGCGCCGATTATGATCCAGTAAAACATTCTTCTCAATTAAAAAATCCATGGGAATCTAAACGCCGCGGTGCAAGTTCTAAGTACCGTCCGTTTGGTGAGTTTGATGGATGTTTTTGGGGTTGGGAAATTGATGGTGAGCCGTATACCATGGCAGAGGGTTCTCAAAAATGGGATTGGTGGCGTGCGCGTATGATTGGTGGAAGAACCAACCACTGGGGACGTATATCTCTTCGTTTTGGCCCTAAAGATTTTAAGCGTCATAGCATTGATGGCCTTGGCGCAGACTGGCCTATTGGTTACGAAGATGTAAAACCGTATTACGATAAAATAGATCAACTACTGGGTGTGTTTGGTACCAACGAAGGATTAGAAAATGATCCGGATGGTATTTTTTTACCGCCACCAAAACCAAGGCTTCATGAATTATACATGAAAAAAGCGGCGGTAAGCGCAGGTATTCCAGTATATCCTTCACGCCTTTCGGTGTTAACCAAACAAATTAATAAAGATAGAGGCGAGTGTTTTTACTGCGGACAGTGTAATAGAAGTTGTAAAATCGCTGCTGACTTTTCTTCTTCTACTGCACTAATCAGACCTGCGGTTCAAACAGGTAATGTAGATGTTATTACACAAGCAATGGCGCGTGAAGTGCTTACCAATAAAGAAGGTAAAGCAACAGGTATTGCGTATGTAAATAAAATGGACGGGTTAGAGTATCAAGTTGAGGGCCGTGTAGTAGTGCTTGCAGCGAGTGCTTGTGAAACAGCGCGCTTAATGCTCAATTCAAAATCACAACGTCATCCAAACGGAATAGCCAATAGCAGCAATGTGCTTGGTAAATATTTACACGATTCTACCGGTGCTGCACTTGGTGGTGTGTTACCAGATTTATTTGACCGTAAACGTTACAACGAAGATGGTGTTGGCGGTATGCATATTTACACACCATGGTGGCTTGATAATAAAAAAGCAAAACTTGATTTTCCACGTGGATACCACATTGAGTATTGGGGTGGTATGACGCAACCTTCTTATGGTTTTGGATTTGGCATGCAAGGTCTTAATGGAAAATTTGCAGTGCATGGAAAAACAAAAGAAGCTGGTGGATATGGCGCTTCTTTAAAAGAAGATGCGCGCTTTTTTTATGGTGCTAGTGTAGGTATGGGTGGAAGAGGTGAAGCCGTTCCAAACATTGATAACTATTGTGAAATTGACCCTACAGTGGTTGATAAATATGGCATTCCGGTGCTTCGTTTCCATACCAAGCATTCTGATTATGAAATCAATCAGGCCAAGCATATGAAAGAAACCTTTAAGGAAATCATGCACAATATGGGTGCTATTATTACTTGGGGTGGAGAAGATGATGCGTCTAACAATTATGGTCTTTCAAATCCGGGAAATATTATTCATGAAGCAGGCACTGCGCGTATGGGTAACGATAAAAAAACATCGGTGTTAAACAAATGGAGTCAGGCGCATGATTGTGAGAATTTATTTTGTGTAGACGGAAGTCAATTCACTTCTCAAGCCGATAAAAATATTACTTGGACCATTTTGGCCTTAAGTATGCGTGCAAGCGAATACATTATCGACCAACTTAAAAAACAAAATCTGTAACTTTTAATAATAAAATTATGGACAGAAGAAAATCCATCAAAGCCCTTGTTGTAGGTACCGTTGCTACGGGTGTAGTTGTACAAGCCTGCAAAAGTTCTGATGATAAAAAAGTAGCTGCAGACGCGGAAGCATTACTCGCCGACCGTATGCAAGAAGAAAAAGACCACTTGAAAAAAGTGGAAGCGGAGCCTGAATTTTTTACGGCGCACGAACTCGCTACTGTTACCGTACTATCTGATATTATTGTACCTAAAGATGCTGTTAGCGGTAGCGCTACAGAGGCCAAAGTACCTGAGTTTATCGCATTTATAGTAAAAGACATGCCTGAACACCAAACGCCTATGCGTGGTGGATTAAGATGGCTTGATATGCAGTGCTTTAAGCAGTTTGACAAAGCTTTTGTGGACTGTGCAGCCGCTGAACAAATTAAAATGGTGGATCAAATTGCCTACCCCGAAAAAGCGGATCCAAAAAACAAGCAAGGCGTTACCTTTTTTAACCTCATGCGTGATTTAACCCTTACCGGTTTTTATACTTCTGAAATAGGTGTTAAAGATTTAGGCTATGCGGGCAACGTTCCAAATAAATGGAATGGTGTACCTGCCGAAGTACTTAAAGAAAAAGGACTTGCTTATACTGATAAAGAAAATAAAGAGTGTGTGAGCTATTCTTAATTAGCTCACACCACTTCCAGGATTAATCGTGTCTGAAGGGTTTACAAAATGTAATTTCCCATTTGCATCTTCGGCCATGAGTATCATCCCATTACTTTCGATGCCTCTCATTTTGCGGGGCGCTAAATTAACCACCACAGTTACCTGCTTTCCAACAATGCTTTCTGGCTCAAAATGTTGTGCAATACCAGATACAATGGTACGTGTTTCAAAACCTAAGTCTACACTGAGTTGTAGCAGTTTATCTGCCTTTTCTACTTTTGAAGCGGCAACAATAGTACCCACGCGTAAATCTATTTTAGCAAAATCATCAAATACAATTTCAGGCTTTACAGCTGCAATGGTAGATGTTGATGATGATGTTGATGTCGTTGGCGTTGTTTCCATTTTTTTAATTTGAGCGGCGTCATTTAATTTTTGAATCTGCGCTGCAATTTCTTCGTCTTCAATTTTTCTGAAAAGTAATTCTGGTGCACGCAGCGTGTAGCCCACACTTAAAAGTTTTAAGCTACCTGCATTTTCCCATTCTAATATTTTATCAACCACTTTTAATAAATGGCAAATCTTTTTTGCAGTGAAAGGTAAAAACGGCTGCGCCAAAATGGCCAAATTAGCCGTAAGCTGTAAGCAAAGATGTAAGCAGTTGTCAATTTGCTGCTGTGCTGCCGGATTCTCTGCTACTTGCTTGGCAACAATCCATGGCTCTTTCTTTTGCATATAACCATTGCCAATTCTAGCAAGGGCAATCACTTCAAAAAGGGCTTCTCTAAAGCGGTAGGCTTCAATTAATTCACCTACTTTTTTTGCCGTGTTAGCAATGGCTTCTTTTACTGCTATGTCTTCACTGTCTTCTATAGCCGCGTGGTATGGAGGCACTTTGCCGCCACATAATTTATGCATGAGCACGAGTGAGCGGTTGATAAAATTACCATACACGCTTACCAGTTCTGAATTGATGGCGTCCTGAAAACCCTTCCACATAAATTCACTATCCTTTGTTTCTGGTGCAATTTGTGTGAGGTAATACCTAAGCGCATCCGCCATTTGAGGACCACCATTTTCTTTGTTGACAAAGTCGGTGATGTAATCCTGCATGTCTAATTTCCAGTTTCTAGAAGTACTCATTTTGTCGCCTTCCAAATTCATAAACTCGTTGGCAGGAACGTCTTGTGGTAATATATTTCCATGGAGCTTCAGCATCACCGGAAATATAATACAGTGAAAAACGATATTATCTTTTCCAATAAAATGTACCAGCTTGGTGTCTTTGTCTTCCCAATAAGGTTTCCAATCTTTACCGGTATTAAGGGCCCATTGTTTAGTAGCACTGATATAACCAATAGGTGCATCAAACCAAACGTAGAGTACTTTCCCGTCGGCGCCCGATAAGGGAACTTTTACACCCCAGTCTAAATCGCGTGTAACCGCACGGGGCTGCAAACCGCCATCTATCCAACTCTTGCACTGACCTACCACACTAGGGCGCCAATCGTTTGCATGCGATTCTAAAATCCATTCACGTAAAAAATCTTCGTGTCTATTGAGTGGTAAATACCAGTGCTTGGTTGTTTTTTTAATGGGTGCATTACCACTTAAAGTACTTACTGGATTGATAAGTTCCTCGGGACTTAAACTCTTGCCACATTTTTCGCACTGATCACCATACGCACTATCATAACCACATGAAGGGCAGGTGCCTTTAATGTAACGGTCTGCTAAAAATGTTTGTGCGCTCTCGTCAAAATATTGTTCTGTTTCTTTTGTTTCTAAATCGCCGTTGGCTTCAAGCTTTGTAAAAAATTCTTGGGCTGTTTGGTGATGAAGTGGATCGCTAGTGCGGTGGTAGACATCAAAGGCAATACCTAGGTCCTTAAAGTTTTGTTCCATTAAGGGATGGTATTTATCAATAATAGCCTGCGCCGTGGTGCCTTCTTTGGTTGCCTGAATGGGGATAGCAGTGCCATGCTCGTCACTACCGCAAACGAAAACGGCGTCTCTTTTTTGCGCCTTTAAATATCGCACGTAAATATCGGCCGGAAGGTATGCGCCCGCTAAATGTCCTATATGTTTTTGCCCATTCGCGTAAGGAAGGGCTGCAGTAATTAAATATCGTTTGGGTGTACTCATAATAGGCTACAAAAGTACAAAAGAAGCGCCGTTCCCTAAAGCCTTTTTGAAACTGCTTGTGTA
The DNA here is from genome assembly GCA_044341045.1 of Sediminibacterium sp. Lineage (GTDB taxonomy): Bacteria > Bacteroidota > Bacteroidia > Chitinophagales > Chitinophagaceae > Sediminibacterium. The sequence goes on from JBIISK010000029.1 coordinate 25,234, forward strand.
TACTGGTTGAAATTGCTAAATTGCCACATGATCAAAATTCCACCCTACCTTAAAAAGGGCGATACCATTGGCCTAGTATGCCCTTCAGGCACCCTTCCGGCAAAAAAAGCAGCTACTTGTATTAGTACCTTAGAAGCTTGGGGTTACAAGGTAAAAATTGGAAAAACCCTTGGAACGCAGCATCATTATTTTTCGGCCACCGACGAAGATCGTGCCGATGATTTACAGGAAATGCTTGATGATAAAAATGTGCAGGCAGTTTTGTGTGGTAGAGGAGGTTATGGAATGAGCCGAATTATTGATTTACTCGATTTTAAAAACTTTAAAAAGCATCCTAAATGGGTAATCGGCTTTAGCGATATCACACTATTACACAATCATTATACGCAGGTATTAAAAATAGCATCGCTGCATGCACCCATGGCAGGCGCTTTTAATAATGGTCAGTCAAATAACGAGTGGGTGCTTTCTTTAAAACATGCACTCCAGGGTAAAAAAGCAAACTATAAAGCTGCGCCAAACGTACTTAACAAACCCGGAAAGGCCTCCGGAAAATTAGTGGGTGGCAATTTAACACTCGTGGCACACGCTGTTGGATCAGTGTCTGGTTTGCAAACAAAAAATGCCATTTTATTTTTAGAGGATATTGGCGAATACAAATACAATATTGACCGGATGATGATTCAATTAAAAAGAGCTGGCATGCTTAAAAACCTTGCTGGGCTTATTGTTGGAGGCTTTACACAAACCAAAGATTCGGATCCTGCATTTGGCGCAACCGTATATGAAATTATTGAAAATGCAGTAGCGGCATATAATTATCCAGTGTGTTACGATTTTCCGGTAAGTCATGACAAAGAAAATTACGCCATCAAGCATGGTGTTCATTATACTTTGCAAGTGAACGCTAAAAAAGTAAGTTTACAAGAATTGTAACGCTTTACATCATTTGATCTTCATCGTCTTCGTCGGGACCGTCAAAATACATGCGCTTTAAATTTAAATTAGCAACAGGTGCTACAATAAGCGGAAATTTTTCGACAGTTACGTTACTTGGATCTAGTCCAAAGCCACGTTCTTCGCCAAGACTAATTTCTTTAAGCCAGAAATAAAGTTTCATGATTACTCTTTCCACAATTGGAAGATCATTATCCTGACTTAAGTATTTTTCAAGTACAATAAATTGAAAATCACCCACCACATTATTTTTTTCTAAGCTCTCGTAACGGCTGGTAATATTAACTTCTTTGTTGGTTACGAGGTCTTCTACCACTTTTCTGAACATAAGGTTAATGCGCTGTTCCATTCTAAATCCAAGTCTAAATTCGACCCTGATTATATCGTTGGGAATGATATGTTCTACCGAGTATTCGCAAGTATAAGGTTCATCAATAACGTCTACGTGTACAAACCAATAAATATCGGCGCGCTTGGGTTTTTTATTTAAAATTGAATAGATGATTTTGTGCTCAATTTCTTTGTGGTTATTGGCGCTCGTCATGTACACTAAATGCGTTGCATATTTGGGAATGGTTCTGTCATTACTTAACTCCTGAATCATTGGAATGTAATCTTCCAAATGTACAAACTCAACGTATCTATTTTTAATTTTTCGACTTCTAAACCAAACATACATTACAGTAAATAAGGCGCCACCTACAATGAGTGTTACATATCCACCATGCATGAATTTTTCTAGGTTAGCTACTAAAAATGAAGTTTCAATGAGTAAATAAACAGCGAGGTATAAATAAATCCAGGCTGGAGCCGTTCGTTTGCTGACCAAAAAGTTGGCAAACAAAATGGAGGTGCTAATCATGCACAGGGTAATCGCTAAACCATAGGCAGCACCCATGTTAGCGGATTTTTGAAAGTATAAAGTGACGCCTACGCAACCAACAAATAATAAAAGACTAATGCCTGGAATATACAATTGTCCTTTTTCTTCGGTTGGGTAATTGATTTTCATTTTAGGCCATAAATTAAGACGCATGGCTTCACTAATAAGTGTGAAAGATCCAGATATTAATGCTTGGCTCGCAATAATGGCTGCTGCCGTAGCAATGATAATACCAAAAATTTTAAAGCCTTGTGGCATGATGCCAATAAAAGGGTTAAAGCCATCAGCCATCATTGCTGCTGGAATAATTTGACCCTTGTACTGTGCAAGTAACCAAGCACCCTGACCTAAATAATTTATGATCAAACATATTTTTACAAATATCCAAGAGATGCGAATATTGCCTTTCCCGCAGTGTCCTAAATCGCTATAAAGCGCTTCTGCACCTGTGGTGCATAAAAACACAGCGCCGAGTAACCAAAATCCTTTTGGATAAGTAGCTAGTAATTTTACCCCGTAATATGGATTTAAAGCTTTAAAAACAGACAAGTCGTCTACTACATGCATTAAGCCTAAAATGGCAATCATGGAAAACCACAAAGTCATGATGGGTCCAAATAATTTTCCAATAGAAGCCGTTCCAAATTGCTGTACAAAAAATATCAAGCTAATAATCGCAATAACAATGGTTACAATGGTTTGCTGCGTAATCTCATGAAATGCAGGGATTTGTCGAAGCCCTTCGATGGCTGAAGTAACAGTAATGGGGGGTGTAATAATACCATCAGCAAGTAGAGCTGCACCGCCAATCATTGCGGGAATTACGAGCCATTTTTTGCGTCTTCTAACAAGTGCATACAAACTAAATATACCACCCTCGCCTTTGTTGTCGGCTTTTAAAGTAAGTATCACATACTTAAATGTGGTTTGAAGCGTGAGGGTCCAAATTATACAAGATAGGGAGCCAATGATCAGCAGATCGCTAATTTCCCTACCTGAAATAATTTCGTTTAAAACGTATAAGGGAGAGGTTCCAATGTCTCCGTAAATAATTCCTAGTGCAATGATGAGTCCTGCAGAAGTGACTTTGTTAAGGTTCTTGCTCACGTATATGATGTTTGTGCTTCACAAATGTATAGCAAAAAACAAGTTCGGGTTCCAAATAAATAAGGATATACCTTAAGATTTATTTCACCTTTTGGCAATGCAGTTCTTGATAAAGGGGCTTAACTTTGAGGGTCTAAAGCTTTTTGGTATGAAAAAGTCATTTTTACCCCTTCTTACGCTTGTTCTCATGCTGCCTTTTAACTTAAAAGCACAGCAAATTACCTTTTCTGAACCTGACAAAGACGATCCTCGTTCTTACAGTTTTGAAGTGCTTGGTAAAATTGGCGGCAAGATGCTCGTTTACAAAAACTACAGATTTAGTCATTCCATTTCTGTGTTTGACGGGGATATGAAACTACTGGGTAAGCAACAACTTAATATGCCAGAACGCCTCATGCAAACTGACTTTTTAGCGTATGCCAATCACTTTTACTTGCTCTATCAGTTTCAACGAAAAAATACCGTGTATTGCATGGCGGTAAAAATGGATAGCGATGGTAATTTATTATCGGAGCCAATGCAACTTGATAGTACGCTAGATGCTAACTCTATCGGATCTAACAGATTGTACTCTTTGGTGGTAAGTGAAGACAAGAAAAAAATAATGATTTTTAAAATTAATAGCCAAAATGAAAAATCACATGTATTAACAACCTGTTTGTTTGATCAAGATTTTACACTCATCAGAAAATCGCGTATTGAACTACCAATGCCGCAGCGAAACGATTTTTTAGCTGAGTTTGCGCTTGATAATGAAGGTGATTTAATTTGTGTGAGAGCCAGTGGTACCGCGCAAAACGATAACATCAATAAGGTTTCTTTGATTACAAAAAAAGCGAATTACGATGTTGCTTATATTTCAGATTTAGCAGTTAAGGGTGTTTATTTAGATGACATACATATTAAAGTAGACAATTTAAACAAGCATTATTTAATCACTTCTTTTTTTGGTAAACAAAGACGTGGAAATATTGAAGGCATCTATTTTACTTTGTGGGATAAAAATTCAGATAAGGAATTATTAAACGCTAGCACCTTTTTTTCTGATGAATTTAAAGAAGATGCAAAGGGTCAGAATGGCGCAAAAGTGGCCTTCAATGATTATTTTTTAAAGAATATTATTTTAAGGCGTGATGGCGGTTTTATGATGATTTCTGAATCTGTTTTTTCTTCCTCGAGAGGAAGCACGCTTAATAGATGGGATTATTTATATGGCTCTCCATTTTGGTCGCCTATGGATTATTATTCATGGAACAGTCCAATGGGTGGCATGGGTCTTTCTCCTTGGGGGCGAAACAATACATTTTTCAACAACAACAATCAGGTTAGGTATTTCGCCGAAAATATTGCAGTGATTTCTTTTGATCCAAAAGGCAATATGGAATGGAGCAATATGATTCGTAAAAATCAATACGACGATAATTCAGA
>JBIISK010000030.1:0-29478 GCA_044341045.1 Sediminibacterium sp.
TTGGCGATAAGCCCAACCGATGTCGCCATAAAAATGCCGGTATAAAAAAATTGTAAGACAACTGGCTGATCTGTAAAATTTCTACTTAAGTAATGCATCCACCAATAAAAAAACATCGTAATGATGTACGGTATAATGCGTTCTTTTTGGGTGCGTAAATAAATACTTTCTGAAAACTTAAGCCGCCACAATAAAAAAACAGCAAAGGCAGGAAAAAATGCAGTCATCCAAAACACACTAAACAAACGGAGCTTTAACTGCCAAGGTGTAATTCCTGCAAACTCATACGGAAATAGCGTCATGAGTATTAAAAAAATGTAAGTAGGTACAAAGAGCGGATGTAATACATAGGACACAACTTGCGCCAAAAAGCGAAGGATTGGACTCGGTGTTGTAGGCGTATGTGTTACCATGCTATTATAATTCTTTTCTTAAACGTGCTACCGGAATATTTAATTGTTCCCGATACTTAGCAACCGTTCTCCTTGCTATATTGTATCCTTTTTGCTGAAGTATATCCGTTAAAATTTCATCACTCAACGGTTGATGCTTTTCTTCAGACTCAATAAGTTCAGTTAATACTTTTTTAACCTCTCGGGTACTTACTTCTTCTCCACTATCAGTACTTAATGATTCACTAAAGAAAAATTTAAGTCTAAAAGTGCCATACTCTGTTTGAACAAACTTACTATTTGCTACCCTACTCACCGTAGAAATATCAAGCCCCGTTTGAGCGGCAATATCCTTTAAAATCATAGGCCTCAATGTCGTTTCGTCGCCAGATATAAAAAAAGCATGTTGATACACAAGTATAGCCCTCATGGTATTTGTTAACGTTGCCTGACGCTGTTCTATCATATCAATAAACCACTTGGCCGAATCAATTTTTTGCTTGATAAAAAGCACCGCTTCTTTTTGACGAGGATCTTTTTTACTGCCTTTTTCATACTCCTTTAGCATGTCTCTGTAACCCTCACTAACACGAAGTTCTGGCGCATTTTTACTATTTAATGTGAGCTCTAATTGACCTCCATTGTTGAGCACATAAAAATCTGGAATAATATAAGTTTGCGCCTTATCTAAATTTGTAAAATTACCGCCTGGCTTTGGATTTAATTTTATAATTTGACCAACTACTTCTTTAATTTCTGCGTCACTCAAATCTAGTTGCCGTTGAATTTTTTCGTAATGTTTTTTTGTAAACTCTTCAAAATATTTAGTAAGAATTGTAATGGCTAATTGAACTGACTTGCCTTCCGATTTTTTTCTTTTTAATTGCAGTAAAAGACATTCTTGTAAATCCCTGGCGCCAATACCAGCAGGATCAAAATCTTGGATACGTAAAACTATTTTTTCGATTTCGTTTTCAGCAACTTCGATGCCCTGTCTAAATGCTAAATCATCTGCTATTGAGGATAACGCTCTTCGCAAATAACCGTCGTCATCTAAACTACCAAGCACCTGCTCTGCAATGGTGTATTCGCGTTCATCAAGCTCGAGCATCCCGAGCTGATCGGTTAATAATTCATGAAAACTAGTTTCAATTTTAATGGGAATTACAGCATTATCATCCATTTCAGGATAGTTATCATCCCTTAATTTATAGTCTGCAATTTCACCATCATCATCCACTATAAAATCGGTGTCATCCGAAGGCTCGTATTCATCGAGAGGTGCTGGCTCTTCATCTGGTATTTCGGCATCAAATTCATTGTCAACCTCTTCACCAAATTCAATTTCTTTTTCACCCTCCGCCATTTCAAGTGCTGGATTTTCTTCTAATTCAGATTGAATCCTTTCTTCTAAATTGGCCGTAGGTACCTGCAACAACTTCATGAGCTGAATCTGCTGCGGAGATAGCTTTTGTAATAATTTTTGTTGAAAAGATTGACTTAAAGACATCCGTGAAATTCAAGTAATTATAACGCTTTGGTAATCGCTGCTAACATTTTTTCTCCCTTCTCTTTTATTTGCTCTTCTGTCCAAAGTAAACTAATGGCAGTAGAAACAGTTCGGCTCATAATGGCGTCACTTTTTGCAAAAGACTTCGTTTGTAATGCTAATAAGGCAGCTGTTTGGCTATCGTGTAAACGGTTGAGTGTAATAGAATTTTTTAAATGATCCCACTTGGTAATGTAATGCCAGTTGTTAGCATACCAATAAAAATTTCCAGCAAAAACCCCTGCTTCTTTTAGTGACTCGATAGCAGCTTTAGTACCCGCTTCTGTGGGAAGCATCCAAGATAAAAAACTACAGCTGTCGCCGTCTTCGTCGGGCACTGCTCTAAAGGTAATGCCCGGTACTTGTTCTAAATAACTGCGTAATAATTTGTTGTTTTTTCGTTGGATAGATAAAAAAGTATCGAGCTTTTTAATTTGCGCTAAACCAACGGCAGCGTGCAGTTCACTGATTCTAAAATTGTATCCAATAAACGGATGTAGGTCTGCACCACGGTCTACACCAAGGTGATCATGACCATGATCGGTGTAGGCATCGCATTTGGTGTAAACGTCTTTATCGTTGGTCATTACTACGCCGCCTTCGCCGCAAGTAATTGTTTTTACAAAGTCAAAAGAAAATGTTCCAGCGGCTCCAATGGTGCCTAATTTTTTTCCTTTATAGGTGCCGCCAATACTTTGACAAGCGTCTTCTAATAATATTAAATGATGCTCGGTACAAATTTGTTGAAGCGCATCCATATCCGCCATGCTACCGCACATATGCACCGGCATCACACATTTTGTTTTTGGTGTTATAGCAGCTTTAACAGCGGCTGGATCTAGGGTTAAGGTTTCATCAATATCTACTAAAACGGGCACAGCGCCAACGCTTAATATGGCTTCAAAACTTGCTACAAAAGTAAATGCCGGCATGATTACTTCGTCCCCAACACCAATGCCAAGTGCTGCCATCGCGGTTGTTAATGCAGCGGTACCACTAGAGGTAAGTTGCGCATGATTACAACCAAAAACCTGCGTTACAGCGGTTTCTAGTTCTTTAGATTTCCAGATGCCTTTTCGGGGGCCATCAAACCCGTAACGCATTAAAATTCCGGTTTCTAAAACCTCATTCACTTCTTTTCTTTCTTCGTCACCAAAAAATTCAAATCCTGGCATATACTATGTTTAGACTGCAAAGGTAAAGAACTTACTTGCATCTTGTATTGGCATTATCTTTGCATTATGAATCCTACCTTATTTTATTGTTACGACGCCTATTGTGGCTGGTGCTATGGTTTTTGCCCCGTTATCAAAAAAATAGCCGAAAACTACCCTAATTTACAAGTAGAAGTGCTTTCTGGGGGCATGATCCTGCCCGAAAAACCCGTTTCTATAAGCGCTACCGCGCACTATATTTTAGGTGCTTATAAAAATGTGGAGGAGCTGACTGGCGTAGAATTTGGTGAAGACTATCTCTGGCATATTAAAAACCCCGAATTAAGCGACTGGTTCCCACATTCCGAAAAACCAGCCATCGCGCTTTCCATTTTTAAGGAGTTTTATCCAGCACGTCAGGTAGAGTTTGCAACCGATTTACAAATAGCCCTTCATTATGAAGGTCGTGATTTAACGGACAATGAAGCGTATAGACACTTACTTGAAAAATATAGTATCGCCCCCGAAACTTTTTATGAAAAATTGGCCAGCGAAACCTATAAAGATCAAGCCCACTATGAGTTTTCACTGGTTAAACAATTGCAAGTAACCGGTTTTCCATGTGTATTATTACAAGTCAATGAATCAAAATTTCATTTGTTAGCGAGGGGTTACACTGATTATGAAACGCTACACACAAGACTTGATTTAGCGCTAGCGGAAGCCTCAAAAACGAATTAGTAGTTTTTTAACCTTATTTTACCTTTACTTTGCACAACGTAAACAAAGCATATGGAGTACAGTAATTTAGTATCAATCTCTGGCCTTAGTGGTCTATTTGAAATGGTTGCCAGCAAAACAGATGGCGCCATCGTTAAGTCTTTAGAAGATCAAACTACAAAGTTTGTAAGCAGCAGAGTACACAACTTTTCTCATTTAGAAAGCATTGAAGTGTATACCGTTCGTGACAATATCAATTTGGTAGAACTTTTTCAAACGATGTTAGCTTCTAAAGAAGCCCTTCCTTCCGAAAAAGACCCATCAGCTATTGTTGCTTACTTTAAAAAAGTATATGCCGATATGGATTTTGACCGTGTGTATCCTAGTGATATGAAAAAGATGGTAAAATGGTTTAGCATTTTAAAGGCTAATAACATCGAAATCAAATTATCTGAAGAGCCTGAAGAAGAAACGGAAGCATAATTTAAGAGAACGTATATAAAAGTCGCAAAAGCTTGTCTCTTGCGACTTTTTTTTGCCCATACCTTCCAATAAAGTAAGAGAAATCTTACATTGTGACACTCAATTTACAATCATGAAAAAATTCTTACTCATTACCGTTTTAGGTTGCTCTTTACTTACAAGTAAAGCACAGCGTTTTTCTGAAAAATCGGAAGCATCTGAAGCCTGGGTAAATGCACAGTTCAATAAATTAACGCCCGAAGAGCGCATTGCACAACTCATGATTGTAAGAGCACATAGCAATTTGGGTGAAGCGCATGTAAAAGAAGTTACAGAATTAGTAACCAAATTTAATGTGGGTGGTTTATGTTTTTTTCAAGGTGGACCCATCAGACAAGCTGCGCTAACCAACACCTATCAATCAATTGCTAAAACACCACTTATGATTGCCATTGATGGTGAGTGGGGATTAGGTATGCGGTTAGATAGTGTTATTAATTTTCCACGTCAACTTATGATGGGCGCTGTGAATGACGCTAATTTAATTTATCAATTTGGACGCATTGTAGGTGAGCAGTGCAAGCGCCTTGGCATACAAATTAATTATGCGCCAGATGTTGACATCAATAACAATCCAAAAAATCCGGTAATCAATGATAGAAGTTTTGGTGAAGACAAATATAAAGTAGCACAGTATGGTGTAGCCTATATGCGCGGTATGCAGGATGTAAACGTAATGGCTTGTGCCAAACATTTTCCAGGACACGGTGATGTAGCAGTAGACTCACACTATGATTTACCTATCATTTATAAATCTAGAGGTTCACTTGACTCTTTAGAATTATATCCTTTTAAAGAAATGATTAAAGCCGGCGTTGGTAGTGTTATGATGGCGCATTTATCCATTCCTGCATTAGACACGACAACCAATTTACCAACTTCATTGTCGGCTATTGCCGTTCAAAATTTATTACGCAATGAGCTTGGATACAACGGTATCACATTTACTGATGCACTAGAAATGAAAGGCGTTTCAAAGTTTTTTCCTAAAGGTGAAGCTTCTGTAATGTCTTTAATTGCTGGTAACGATATGCTTTGCTTACCTGGAGATATTGAAGGTAGCATTGAAAAAGTAAAAGAAGCCATTGCCATCGGAAAGTTAAGCTGGGAGGACCTTAACCAAAGAGTTAAAAAAGTATTGCGCGCTAAATATAATTTAGGGCTCGATCGTTTACAACCCATCGATACTACTAATTTAGCTGCAGACCTAAACGCTTCTACCAACGAGCTAAAAGAAATCCTTGCTAAAAAAGCGTTGACCGTTTTAAAACTTGAGAATAAAAAATTATTGCCGTTACAATCAAAAAATACAAAAACACTTTATATAGGTATTGGTACTAATAAAGAAAATAGTTTTGCAACAAGTATCAAAGAAACCTATGGTGCAGATATTGTACTCTTTAATTTTTCAGATAGCACCACTAAAGCAGATAGCATCGCTAAATTAACAAGTGGCTACGACGCTGTTGTTGTTGGGATGCATAATTTTAGCAGAAAGCCTGCCAATAATTTTGGTATTTCTGATGCAGCTCTTAGTTTACTATCAAAAGTACAGGGTGCTAATACCATTAATTTTTGTTTTGGAAATCCTTACGCGGTAGCAAATTTATGTGACGCTAACAATGTAGTGGTTTGCTATGAAGATGATGAAATCACACAAAAAGCTGGCATACAATTATTACAAGGCGCTACCCAGCCGGAAGGAAAACTACCTGTTACCGTTTGCGATAATTTTAGTTTTGGTAGCGGTATCGAAACGGCTAGTTATTTTAATACAGCCGTTCCAGAAGAAGTAGGCATGAGTAGTGCTGGGCTTCAAAAAATTGATAGCATTGCCAAAGCAGCAATTGACAGCGCGGCCATTCCGGGCTGTGTAGTACTAGTGGCCAAAAATGGCAAAGTGGTTTACAATAAAGCTTTTGGCACCACGAACTATAATAACAATGTTCCGATGCAAACAGATATGGTATTTGATTTAGCGTCTGTTACTAAAATATCTGCTACTACCGTGGCCATCATGAAACTTGTTGAAACCAAAAAAGTAAAACTGCATAAAACCATTGGTGATTATATTCCATGGGTGCGCGGATCAGATAAAGCATCCATTAAAATAATTGATCTTTTGTTACACCAAGCAGGACTTGTCCCTTTCATTACTTTTTACAAAGAAGTATTGGATCCTGCTACCAACAAACCATCACCGAAATATTTTTCGACAACCGCTACACCACAATTTCCAGTACGTGTAGCAGAAAATGTATACCTCAGAAAAGATTGGCAGGACAGTATGTATGCGCGTATACTATCTAGTAGCACGCCTACAGCTGGTAAATACGTATATAGCGATAACGATTTTATTTTTCTAGGGAAAGTAGTGGAGTCTGTTACGGGTATGGGCTTAGACGCCTATGTAGCAGATCAGTTTTATACACCACTTGAGATGCATAGCACAGGTTTTTTGCCTACTGCAAAAATGCCATTAAGCAAGATTATACCTACCGAAGTAGAAGCTCATTTTAGAGCACAACAAACACATGGAGATGTTCATGATGAAGGTGCTGCGATGTTTGGTGGCGTGGCTGGACATGCAGGCTTATTTAGCAATGCTTATGATTTAGCGAAACTCTATCAAATGCTATTAAATGGCGGCGTACTTAATGGTAAGCGTTATTTAAAAAAATCTACGATTCATAAATTTACTGCTTATAGCTCTACTATTTCTAGAAGGGGTTTAGGATTTGACAAACCTGAAAAAGACAATGCCACAAGAAAAGAAGCCTATCCTTCTAAAAGTGTATCTCCTGAAACATACGGCCACACTGGATTTACAGGCACTTGCGTTTGGGTAGATCCAACCAAACAATTGGTTTATATCTTTTTATCCAGCAGGGTTTCGCCTACAAGAAACAATACCAAATTTGGTAGATTAAATGTTAGACCTAATATTCAAGAAGCCATCTACAGCGCAATCCAATAAAATAGGCTACCTTACTGCCAAGCGCTATTATTAAAGTGCGGGGCGCTCATGATATCCATTGCAATTGTAGATGATCACCGCCTCATGCGGGCTGGACTAGCCAATATGATTGCTGGATTTAAAGGTTATAAAGTAACCATTGAAGCTGGCAACGGACTTTTATTTATAGAGTCCCTCAAAAAAAACAAGGCCCCAAGCATTGTCCTATTAGATATTAATATGCCAGAAATGGACGGATATCAAACGGCGCAATGGATTCGAAAAAATTTACCGGATACAAAAATCATTGCACTCAGCATGTATGATAACGATTATGCCATCATACAAATGCTAAAAAATGGATGTCATGGTTATTTATTAAAGAATTCGGAACCCATGCTACTCTATACCGCCTTTAACGAAATTAAAAAGTATGGTTATTTCAGCAACGATATGGTTTCTGATAAACTCATTCATTATATAGGCGACGAATCGGCACTAAAAAAACAACAAGAGCAAGTCAATCATTTAACAGAAAAGGAAATAGCCTTTATGGGCTGGGTTTGCACTGATAAAACCTATAAAGAAATTGCCGATATTATGTTTATCAGTCCGCGAACGGTAGATACTTACCGTGATCATTTATTCAAAAAATTAGACGTTAAAACAAGGGTTGGCCTCGCATTATTTGCCATCAAAAATAACTTGGCAGTACTATAGTTTTTATGGATTAATTTTATTGCATGTTACTGATAAAGCGGAGTCTATTTTTTATTGGCTATTGCATACTAACATTACACGCATTTGCACAAGCACCTCCTATTGGAAGCTGGCGTGTGCACCATAGTTATGCTGGAACTTTAGAGGTCGTACAAGGAGATAAAATATATGCCGCTACCACGCAGGCTATTTTTAGCACCAATAATATGGGTCAGTTCGAATACTTTAATAAGTTAACCGGTTTATCAGAAGCTTCTATAGCTACCATTTGCTGGGATAATGAAACGAAGCAACTAGTGGTTGCATATATCAATAATAATATTGATGTAATAAAAGGAGGTCTTGTAAAAAACATCTATGACCTTGTAAGAACAAGTCGTATTCAAAAAATCAATTCGATATATACCGAAAAAGGGATGGCGTATGTAAGCACCAACATAGGGCTTGTAGTCATTGACTTATTAAAATATGAAATAAAAGAAAGTTGGATATTAGGCTCTAATGGAAATACGCTAGAAGTTTTTTCTCTTACTAAAAACTCAAGCAATTGGTATGCGGCTACTCAAAATGGCATATACACCGTATCTGTATCAAACCTCAATATTGCAGATGCGAAATCATGGACTAATATTTATCCAACCGTCAATGATAAGCTCGTAACAAAAATAAGTAGTTCACCTACTGGACTCATCATTGAAAAAAATGATAGCCTACTACTCATTCAGCCTGCTGCTACCACTACTTTATTTTATAAAGCATCGGAACAAATAAAATCCTGGCAGTTTAATGAACAAAAAATTACCATCGCAACAACTGATAAGCAAACAAGCAAAGCACGCGTGCACCAATTTGCCATGGGCAATGCAACTGGGCTTGTTTTTGAACAACCTACTTTATCCATAAACCCTAATGCCTGTATTTTTTCAAATGGAATCATTTGGATCAGTGACAGTGTAACGGGTCTAATCAAATTAGACCCTAGTACAAGTAATTTTGTAAAAATTATTCCGGGTGGACCAGGTGGGCAAATCACCACAGCACTGCTAGCCACAAGCACAGGCGTGTTAGCTGCTTCTAATGCAAAAAAAGGATTGGCAATATTAGAAAATGGAAAATGGCAAGCACAAAATAGTTTAGATAGCGTAACAGGGGTTCAATCTATTGCAATTAATCATCTAGACAATAGCATTTGGCTCACTACCGCACAAATGGGCGTGGCAAAATGGCAAAATAATAAAGTTCAACTATTTAACCCCCGCAATAGCAGTCTTGTGGGTACTACAAATAATACCTGTTTTACAACTGGTGTAGCAGCAGATAGTAAAGGCAATACTTGGATAAGCAATACGGGCAATAGTAAATCAATACATGTATACCAGCCAGATGGAAAATGGACCGGATTTAATAACCCATTTGGTATTACTGATGCAGGCACTCTTGAAATAGATGACGCTGGACAAATTTGGTGTGCCGCCACAAATGCAAATGGACTTCTTGTTTACAACCCTGGAAGTTCTTTAACATCTAGTGCAGATGATACATGGAAACAATATAAAGCAGGAACAGGTATTGGTAATTTACCCAGCAACCAAGTAAACTGCACTGCAAAAGATAAAAATGGATTTATTTGGGTAGGCACTGATAGAGGCATTGGTATTATTCAGTGCACAGAAAATATTTTTACGCCGGCAGGTTGCGATGCACTATTACCTGTTGTGCAACAAGACAGATTTGCAGGACTTTTATTTAAAGATGAAAATGTACAAACCATTGCCGTGGATGGTGCCGATAGAAAATGGGTAGGTACTAAAAATGGCGTTTGGCTGATCAGCGCTACCGGAGAAAAAGTTATTTATAGATTTTCATCAAGCAATAGTCCTTTACCCGGCAATGATGTTTCTAAAATCTCTATAGACCCGGTATCAGGTGAGGTTTTTATTGCGACGAGCAATGGTCTTTGCAGTTTTAGAAGTTCGGCTACAGAAGCAGTAAGTACGCAGCAAAAACCGCTTGTATTTCCAAATCCTGTTCCGCCAGGATATAATGGCAGCATAGCTATTAGAGGCCTAACCAATAATGCACTCGTAAAAATTACCAACTTATATGGTGCGCTTGTGTATCAAACTAGGGCCTTAGGTGGGCAAGCTATTTGGGATGGTAAAAATACAAATGGCGGAAAAGTAGCCAGTGGGGTTTACTTAGTTATTTGCAGAGACGATAGTGGTACCGAAAGGATTGCAACAAAAATTACGATTGTCCAGGGAAGATAACCATTACTTTTTTTGAAAGTCATAAAACCTAGCTACTACAAATTTTAAATTGCCTTGTTCTCCTGGCGCTAGACGGTACATTAATCTGCGCATTTTACCAGTAGGTTGCTGCACACCGTTTGCATCTTTTTCATACAAAGGATAAGTGCGCATTAACACGCCTTCTAAAAGCATATACTTATCTGCGCCTTTATAACTTTCGCGTAACCTGGGATCATCAAGTATGTCCGGGAAAACAATGGGTGCTACTGATTTATTTTCTTGAGAGCTAATTGCAATCACCGAACTTTTATTTAATGAGTCGACACTCGCAACGTATAATAACAATTCCGGAAACCCATCTTTATTTAAATCATCTACTTCTGTGCCCATTAAAATGCCTTTCAATTCAAAACTAAAATCACGCGCTTCACTTTCAAAACCAACCGGGTAAATGGTGATTGGATTTTTTTCAGATGATTTATTGTAGCAGTTAACACGAAAGCCAGCCTTACCCACTTTCATAGTTGTATCTATTCGACGCCCCTGCGCCATTAATACAGTTGGGATAAGTGCCAGGGCAAAAAAAAGTGTACGAATGTGCATGAAACGCATACAAAAAAGTAGTTTAGACCACTAAGTTAAATAAAATAATGGTAGTTACATATTCCTTCTATACTGACCGCCCACTTCATATAAAGCTTCGGTAATTTGGCCCAGAGAACAATATTTAACAGCGTCCATTAGAGATTCAAATAAGTTTTCACCAGCAATAGCCGCCTTTTTAAAAGCAGCAATTTTAGCGGGCGCTACCGCTTCATTGCGTTTCCAGAAAGCATGTAAATTATCAATTTGCCTTTCCTTTTCGGTGGTGGTAGAACGAATCACTTCGGTAGGCAAAATAGTAGGGCTTCCTTTTTTATTTAAAAAACTATTCACGCCAACAATCGGAAGTTCTCCGGTATGTTTTAACGTTTCGTAGTACATGCTCTCTTCCTGAATTTTATTACGCTGGTACATTCTTTCCATAGCGCCTAATACACCACCTCTTTCACTAATTTTTTCAAACTCAATTAATACCGCTTCTTCTACTAAATCTGTTAAAGCTTCAATGGCAAAACTACCCTGAATAAAATTTTCAGTTTTAGCAGCACCCAATTCTTTATTGATTATTAATTGAATAGCCATTGCTCTTCGCACACTTTCCTCGGTGGGGGTAGTTATAGCTTCATCGTAAGCGTTGGTATGCAAACTATTACAGTTGTCATAGATTGCATAAAGCGCCTGCAACGTTGTTCTGATATCATTAAAATCGATTTCTTGCGCGTGCAAGCTTCTGCCACTTGTTTGAATATGGTATTTTAATTTTTGAGAGCGCTCGTTTCCTTTGTATTTTATTTTGATGGCTTTGGCCCAAATTCTTCTAGCGACTCTACCAATTACACTGTACTCAGGATCCATGCCGTTGCTAAAGAAAAATGATAAGTTAGGTGCAAAATCATCGATACGCATACCCCTACTTAAATAATACTCGACATAGGTAAACCCATTGGAGAGTGTAAATGCAAGTTGGGTAATTGGATTGGCGCCAGCTTCTGCAATATGATACCCACTAATACTTACGCTATAAAAGTTTTGTACTTGATGCGTGATAAAATAAGATTGTACATCACCCATTAATTTAAGCGCAAATTCTGTAGAAAAAATACAAGTGTTTTGAGCCTGATCTTCTTTTAAAATATCTGCCTGCACCGTACCACGCACACTTGATAAAGCAGTTGCTTTTATGGTTGCATACACATCAGCAGGAAGTACTTCTTCACCACTTAATCCAAGTAATTGAAGACCTAGTCCATTATTACCTTCAGGAAGTGTATCGCCACTATCTGATACAGCATATTGAGGAGGTGCAGATGCACCATATTTATTTTGAAAAGCTTTTTGAACAAGATCCTGCGCATTGTTAGCAGCAATCCATTTTTCACAAAGTTGATCGATAGCAGCATGCATAAAAAAGGCCAAAATGATAGGAGCGGGACCGTTAATGGTCATACTCACTGATGTTTTTGGATCACACAAATCAAAGCCACTGTATAATTTTTTAGCGTCATCGATAGTTGCGATGTTTACACCACTATTTCCAATTTTTCCAAAAATATCCGGACGCGTTGCAGGGTCTTCTCCATATAAAGTAACACTATCAAATGCCGTTGATAAACGTATCGCGGGTTGATCTACAGAAACATAATGAAACCTTCTATTGGTTCTTTCCGGACAACCTTCACCAGCAAACATTCGGGTAGGATCTTCGCCTTCTCTTTTAAGTTCAAATACACCGGCTGTATACGGAAATTTTCCGGGCACATTTTCTTGTAACTGCCATTTTAAAATACTACCACTATCTGAATATGTAGGCAGCATTACTTTTGCGATTTTACTACCACTCAGTGATGTTGTCGTAAGTGGGATAGAAATATTTTTATCCCTAATGGTATAGGTTAAAAAATCGGCGCTGTATTTTTCTACAACAGATGGCCAGTTTTCTATTAATGTTTTACAACTTGGATCTAGCGCTGCTACTATGTTTTCTTTTGCTTTTACAACCTCATTTATGGCTGTCTCATTTTTATGTGCGCCAAGTATTTCTAGCGTGCCATTTAGTTGATATAGTTTTGTTGCAAGCGCTACCTGCTCTAATACCCAAGCATCATAAGACCTATTATTAGCAGCTATTTCAGCCAAGTAGCGTACTTTATTAGCGGGTATAATGGGCGCTTGCTGCATAGCATTTTTTAATTCCTCAGAAACACTATTAACACTCGCTGCAGGCGTAAATAGGATACCTGTTTTAGCTGCTACCGTTTCAAAAATTAAATCTACCAGTTTATGAATACCAGGATCATTAAACTGTGCAGCAATGGTACCAACCACAGGTAGTGTTTCATCTGCAGCGTCCCACAATTGATGGCTACGCTTGTACTGCTTTCTCACATCATGAAGCGCATCTTTTGCACCAGACTTATCAAATTTGTTCATGCAAATAATATCTGCATAATCAATCATGTTTATTTTTTCTAGCTGTGATGCCGCACCATATTCTGGCGTCATGGCATACATACTCACCGAACAATAATCGATAATGGAAGCATCACTTTGTCCAACACCCGCAGATTCTAAAATAATAAAATCATACCCTGCGGATTTACAAATATCAATAGCACCTGATACATGTTTACTCAACGCTACATTTTCTGACCTTGTGGCCATGCTGCGCATATAAGCCCTAGGATGTGCTATAGCATTCATTCTTATGCGGTCGCCAAGTAATGCGCCGCCTGTTTTTTTCTTGGAAGGATCAACAGAAATTACAGCAATTGTTTTGCTTGGAAATAAATATAAATACCTTCTTACAATTTCATCTGTGATAGAACTCTTACCCGCACCACCTGTGCCCGTAATGCCTAATACTGGAATTTGAGCGGTAGATGCTTTTGTGTTTATTTCATAGCTATCCTTGTTTTCTAAACGCGTTATAGCCCTTGCAACATTTCTAACATCGATGGGACCGCCTAATGTAAAGAGCTTACTAAAATCTCCTTTGTCTTCCACTTCAAAATCAGATAAAGTAATGAGTTCCTTAATCATGCCTTCGAGTCCCAAACGTCTTCCATCATCCGGCGAATAAATTTTTGTAATACCGTATGCATGCAACTGTTCAATCTCCTCTGGTAAAATAGTACCGCCGCCGCCACCAAATATTTTGATATGCCCGTAACCGTTTTCGACTAATAAATCACGCATATAACTAAAGAACTCGATATGCCCACCCTGATAACTTGTTACAGCAATTGCTTGCGCATCTTCTTCGATGGCGCAGGAAACAATTTCTTGTGCTGTTCTATTATGACCCAAATGAATAATTTCAGCACCTTGTGCTTGTAAAATTCGGCGCATAATATTGATAGAAGCATCGTGCCCGTCAAATAAACTTGCTGCAGTTACAATTCTAATTTTGTGCTTGTTAGCATTGCTCATAGTTACATCCAATTCAGTCACAAAAATAAGACATTAGAGGGTAAAATATTAACAATTGTTAGTTTTATAAATCGAAGCCTTTATTGTAGCTTAAGGCTTTAATTTGCATCTAAATGGATTCTATGCAGTTTACGGTAGCAACAAGTCACCAAAGCGGTTATGAGGTAGTTGAACTTAAAGACCAGGTGTCTGGCTCCCGCGTTCAACTTTATTCGTTTGGCGCGCTTTTAAACGCCTTTACCATACCCACTAAAACCGGAACCATTCATGGTATTGATGGATTTTCAAGTGTTGCAGATGCTGTAGCGGGCGCTAGCGCAGGATTTAAAAGCTCCAAGTTAAGCCCCTTTGTTTGCCGGCTTCAACACGGCAAGTACAGCTTCGATCAAAAAGAATATAAAATACAAGGTTTTTATTTAGGCGAACACGCCATACATGGACTCCTATTTAATGCTCCATTCACTATTACAGATACAAAAACGACCGCATCGGAGGCATCGGTGATATTTAGCCATCACTACAAAGGAACCGACCCCGGTTATCCGTTTTCTTTTACATTACATGTTAAGTGGAAACTTACTAGTGGCAATACGCTGCAAGTATTTACTACGGCTACCAATAACCATAGTAGCGCCATTCCTTTTTCGGATGGTTGGCACCCTTATTTTAGCGTAGGCGACACCATTGATACAGCAACACTTTCATTTACAACAAACAAGCAACTTGAATTTTGTCAAGACTTGTTGCCTACCGGAAATATCATTGAAGACAATAGATTTATAGCAGGTCAAAAAATGGATGGCGTTTTTTTAGACAACTGTTTTTTACTCGATATGAGTTCAGAAACGCAGCAGCGATGCACCTTAAAAAACGAAACGGTTACTTTAATTATTGAACCTGACAAACATTATCCTTACTTGCAAATTTATACGCCGCCCCACAGGAAAAGTATCGCTATAGAAAATTTAACGAGCGCCCCAGATAGTTTTAACAATGGCATTGGACTACTCATTATTGAACCAAATCATACGCTGGAATTTTCGACAACGTATATACTCACAGCAAACGAATAATTATAATTCAACTACAGCAGTGGTGATAATTTCTACATTGACACCCCTTGGTAATCCTTTTACAGCAAAGGTTTCGCGCGCAGGAGGCATATCTGAAAAATAGCTTCCATACACTTCATTTACTTTTACAAACAGTGACATATCACTTAATAGAATGGTTGTTTTAACAATATGACTAAATGAAATTTTTGCTTCTGCTAAAATAGCTGCAATATTTTTCATCACTACATGCGTTTCTTCTTCGATACTCGTCGTCACTGTTTCACCAGTTACTGGATCAAGTGCAATTTGACCGCTAATAAAAATAAAACCATTGGCTTTAACAGCCTGGTTGTATGGACCAATAGGCGCAGGAGCCAGATTTGTTTGAATGATTTCTTTAGGCATGGTTTTATTTTAAAGTTTAAGCAAGTTGATGATTTTCTATGAGTTTGCCAACCTAAATTTGCAAGTAAGCATAATACCATGCTTGTAACCAAATAAACCATGGCAACATTTTTACTCATCTATACAGCAACTGCAAACGCCAGTGTTTGCATGAGTAAAGACGGAGCGATCATCGCCTGCCTAGAAACCACCGACCAAAAAAGTCATGCTAGTTTTATCCAACCGGCCATAGAAAGCTTGTGCAAGCAAACCAGTATTTCATTAAGTACCATAGACGCGATTGCTATTAGCATAGGACCAGGCAGTTACACGGGTCTTCGGGTGGGTATGGCAACAGCCAAAGGGATTGCTTATGCACTGGGAAAGCCTCTAATAGGTATCAATACCCTTCAAATTATTGCTGCAGCAGCAAAATTTAAGCATCCCAACCACCTTTCAGCCATTTGTGCACTATTAGACGCCCGAAGAATGGAGGTTTTTACAGGTATTTATGCGCATAATTTAGCACCTATAACATCAAGTACTTCGCTCATTTTAGATCCCCAATCTTTTGAAAACGAACTAGATAAAGAAGTAATTTTATTTGTTGGAGACGGAACAGAAAAATTTAAGACCATTTGCCAGCATCCCAACGCTCATTTTGATGCAACTCTTAGCTATGGCGCATCAGACATGCTAGCTTTAACCGAAAAAGCTTTTGCTTTGACCGATTTTTTAGACCTCGCCTATAGTGAACCGCTCTACATCAAAGCCTTTCATGATACCCGAAAAGCCTGATTTAATCTTACTTAAGTTTTGAAATTAAAATAATTTATCATAAGTTATTTCTACATTATCATTTTCTTAGTGTATCTTCACATTGCAATTAAGTTTATTAACCCCCCAATAACTCTTTATTGTCATGAGCAACTCATTACAATCAGTGGTTTTAAATAATGGAAAAGCGCCTGTAAAAGTTGATTTTTTGCATACCAAAAAAGCAGCTCTTATACTCCGCTCCATTAACCACAAGCTTCGTCAACAAATCATCAAATTACTGGACGAAAGTCAGAAAATGACGGTTACCGAAATCTATGTAAAACTTAGACTCGAACAATCTGTAGCATCTCAACATCTAGCTATTTTAAGAAGAGCTGGTATTGTTGCAACTACTAGAGAAGGCAAGTTTATTTTTTATTCTGTCAACTACACGCGTTTAGCGGAAGTTGTAGGATTTGTGGAAACACTCGTAGGGTAGTATTTTTATTTCATCATGTTTGTACAACAACTGTATACAGGCTGTATTTCAGAAGCAGCTTACTATATTGAAAGTAATGGCATTGCTGCCATCATAGATCCTTTACGGGATATCGATGCTTATTTACAACTTGCAAAGCAAAGAAATGCCACCATTCAATATATTTTTGAAACCCATTTTCATGCCGATTTCGTTTCTGGCCATTTAGATCTAGCTGCTGCAACTGGCGCTAGCATTGTTTATGGACCCAATACAGTTACAAAATTTGAAGTAACCGTAGCAAAAGACAATCAAGTTTTTCAAATAGGTAACGCAAGTATACAGGTGCTTCATACACCAGGCCATACACTTGAAAGTAGTTGTTACTTACTTAAAGATGAAACCGGAAAAGACTACGCGATTTTTACCGGCGACACGCTTTTTGTTGGAGATGTAGGCAGGCCCGATCTTGCACAAAAAGACAACGAAATAACCATGGAAGAACTAGCGGGCATGCTCTTCGATAGTTTGCACCAAAAAATTATGCCACTAGCAGATGATGTAATCGTTTATCCGGCACATGGAGCAGGAAGTAGCTGCGGCAAAAATTTAGGATCCGAAACATTTAGTACGATTGGTACGCAAAAGCAAACCAACTACGCATTACAACCACAAACAAAAGAAGATTTTATTATAGCAGTAACCGACGGTCTCGCTGCACCTCCTCAATATTTTCCCATCAACGCTAAAATAAATAAGGAAGGTTACGAAAGTTTAGATACTGTTTTAGCAAATGGACTAAAGGCGTTAACGGTTCAAGAATTTAAAGAAAAAGTTGCAACATTTGAACCAATTATACTTGACACTAGAAATGCAACAGTATTTACACATGGTTTTGTTCCAGGATCAATAAGCATTGGTTTAGAAGGACGTTTTGCAGAATTTGCTGGCAGCATTTTACCATTTGACCAGGCAATACTATTGGTGTGTGAACCAGGTACCGAAAAAGAATCTATTGTTAGGCTCGCGCGTGTTGGATTTGAAAATATCATTGGGCATTTGGCCGGTGGCTTTAATGCTTGGGTAGAGTCCAATGAAACTCCCGATTTAATTATTGATGTAGAAGCCGATGAGCTTGCCATGGATATTCCATTTGATCCTAATATGGTAATCGTAGATGTTAGAAAAACATCGGAGTTTGATAAAGGTCATATCAAAGAAGCGTTGACTATTCCACTAGATGAATTAACGGACCCTGCTAGCATGGCTAATTTTGACGACAATCAAAATATTTATATTCATTGTGCAGGCGGATATAGAAGTGTTATTGCTTCTTCGCTTATCAAAAGACAAGGCATACACAATATCAGAAACGTAATGGGTGGCTTTAAAGCCATTAGCGAACTAGCGGATAAATTTGATATCGAAGAAACAGTACTTGCAGAGGAAGTACAAATCAGACCATAAGGTGTGCGTATTTTTCGGCCTCTTCAGTCCATTTCCATCTGCGATGACTCCACAAATAATTGGAAGGTCGTTTGCGAATAACACCTTCAATTTTTTCAATGAGTAATTTGGTAAGCGCTCCTTCTTTAAAATAATTTGGCGAAGTCGTTACAAGTTCAAGTTCAGCTTTATAATAACCCCTTTTTACTGGATAAAAATCAACAAATACAACAGCTGCATTACTAGCGCGGGCACCTTTTTCTGGACCTAAAACAAATGGCGCCGGCTTGGTAAAAAACTTAGCCCAAAACGCTCTATCTAATCTACCTGGGTTTTGATCCGCAACAAGTGCTAGTGTATATCTGTCACTTGCGTATTTGTGAAAATTATTTCTAAACTCTGAAGCAGGAATCAGGATGGTTCCAAAACGGCTTCTCATTTTATACATAATTTTATCAATCACCTTATTGGACAGTGGCATGTACACACCAATAAATGGATACTTCGATTGTTTGGCAATACCCAGGTTTGCAAATTCCCAACTAAAAAAATGACCTGCAATTAATTGTACGTTTTGGCCTGTTGCATATAAATTATTAAGGACGTCAATATTTATAGAAAAACGCTTGCTAAATTCTATTGGGCTCATACTAATGAGCTTAATCGCTTCAATAAATGTATCTACAAACTGATGGTAAAAAGCTTTTTCAATTTTTTTTCTTTCGGTGTCAGATTTTTCCGGAAAAGCAATAATTAAATTTTGACGCACTACTTTTTTTCGGTACCCAATAATATAATATAATATTACATAAATAGCATCGGATAAAATATACAATACCCGCAGTGGCAATAAAGAGATGAGATAAAATATGGCGTAAACAATTGGATACATATACTTCTAAATTATGCAGGATCAACCCATGCATCATGTGCTTTTAATAATACGATGAGCTCATCCACTGCAATTTCACTATCTACATTTTTTTTGACAACTTCTTTACCTTTATAAAGTGTAATTTTTCCTGGACCACTTCCCACATAACCAAAATCAGCATCTGCCATTTCACCTGGACCATTTACAATACAGCCCATGATAGCAATTTTAACACCTTTTAAGTGATTGGTGACAGATCTAATTTTTGCAGTTGTTTCTTGTAAATTAAATAAGGTTCTACCGCAACTTGGACAGGAAATATATTCTGTTTTAGATATGCGGGTACGCGTAGCTTGTAATATGGTAAATGTAGTAGCATTGATAAACGCTTCTACACTAGAATTTGAATTATAATTTCTGCCGCTGGTGTCTTTGGAAGCATTTGCAATTTGAGCTGCATAACTTTTTGATGTTAAGCCAAAACAAAGTCCATCACCAAAGCCATCCAATAAAAGAGCACCTGCCTCTGTTGCAAAATGAATCAAGTGTTCATCCGTTGTATTCCAATCACTATCAATGGTAATCACAACTGGGTTATTGATTTGTTTTTCTTGAAGCACAATAAACATTCGGCGCATGGCAGGCATTGCATTTTTGTGCTTACTACTAAGGCATAATATTGCAGTTGGATCATTTGCAACCGCATCGAGGTGTGTAAAATCGTTGATGGGTGTTTCGTCACTAAAACAATCCATCATCACAAAGTTTTGCTTTGGATGCTTTGTTGTTTCTGTAGCGTAACCAGCTATGTCAAAAATAGGTATGTACTTATCAGCACTATTTTGAGTTGCCCAAGTTCCAGGATACACAATCACTTTTAAAGTGCCTGGCAATTCAAACTCAATGAGCTGATGACCTGTAAAAATATAATCCGCTGCCTGATCCCCAATATTCCATTTATCGGTAACCGCATCGTAGGTATAACCAATAGCCGTTAAATGCGTTGGTTCAATTTTTTCAATCTTGCTAAAATCGGCAATAACAATGGGCACTTGTGAGGCACCAGCATTAGATACCGCTAAGCTAGATCTACGTTTGTAAACAAAAGGATCATAGGTAAGTTTTTGAACCGGCGGTATCACTCCCTTTGTATTGCTAGCATCCTTTGTATACCTTTTTACAAGATCTCTACAAACCGGAATTTCAAATTCAGGATCTTCTGTTAAACTTACGCGAATCGTATCACCAATGCCATCTTCAAGTAATGTACCAATACCAGCAGCACTTTTTACGCGTCCATCTTCACCATCACCCGCTTCTGTTACACCAAGGTGCAAAGGATAGCATTCATTGAATTCAAGTTGCATTTGCTGAATCAGTAAGCGGTATGCTTGCACCATTACTTGCGGATTACTGGCTTTCATGCTTAGCACAATATTGTGGTAATCATTGGCCCTTGCAATACGCAAAAATTCCATGGCGCTTTCAACCATACCCATGGGAGTATCGCCATACCTGCTCATGATTCGGTCACTTAGTGAACCATGGTTCGTACCAATACGCATAGCTGTTCCATGTTCTTTACAAATAAGCACAAGTGGTGTAAATCTTTCTGTAATTCTTTCTATTTCCTCAGCATAATCTTGATCCGTATATTCGATGAGTTCAAACTTTTTCTTATCAACATAATTACCCGGATTGATGCGCACTTTTTCAACAATGCGCGCTGCAATTTCTGCGGCGTTGGGTGTAAAATGAATATCGGCAACAATAGGTGTATCGTAACCTCTTCGGCGTAATTCATTTTTTATATTCAGTAAATTTTCTGCTTCTTTTTTACTCGGTGCTGTAATCCTAACAAGCTCTGCACCTGCTTCAATACACCTAATGGTTTGTTCAACGGTAGCTGCGGTATCGAGCGTATCGGTGGTAGTCATGGTTTGAACACGTATGGGATGACCATTGCCAATTTTGAGCTGACCAATGGTCACTTCTCTAGTTTTAAGACGACTTATTTGTGTTAAAGATGGGCAGTAATATTGCATCATAAAACGAATTGTAGTAGGGTTATCTTTTACCTTCAAAAAAACCTTGCGACTTTAATATTTTGCCAAGCACCGTCATACTCGCAGTTTTTAAATCATTATCAGCGGCTCCTTCTGCTTGTAAAACAAAAAAGTAAGGGTGTTTGTTTTCTTCAATCCAACCAACAATCCATGCTACCGCTTTACCATTTTGTTTAAGACTAATACCAATCTTGTAACTTAATTTATAATTGGCATTTGCTGTTTGAAGCATTAACTTTTTAACCATTTCTTGGCTTCGCTTTTGAAAAGGAAGTTGACCAAAATATAATTTTTTTACAAGCCCCATCTGTTCGTCGGGAGTAATCAGCAACTTATTGTTATACCAAAAAGAATCTACAGCAGATCCCATATTTATAGTTCCATATTGCAAGCTATCTAACCAGTGTTGCATGGTGTCTTTCCCAATCCTTCTGGCTACTTCCATAAAGTAAGGCGTTGAAGTTTGTTTAAAAGCACTATCCATTCGAATAGGACCTGAACTATCTAAAGAAAGTACCATTTTTTCATCTACAATTCTTCCGGTTTCGATACCTACCAGTGCATTCACAATTTCGAAAGTAGATGCAGGTGCATAACTAGAATCTTTAAACTGCGCTAAATTATAAATATAAAACTCACCAGACCCATTTTCAAAAAGTCCAAAAGAACCTGTTGTTTGCGTCTCATCAAAATATTTTTTATAATCATCTTGAATGGTAACATTATTGGGAGAGCAAGCTTGTAAGGCTAATAACATTACAACCAAAAAAACGGAGCAAGCACCAACACTATTCTTATATAAATTCATGCATCTATTTTATTAAAGAAAATTAATCTTTTTCAATACTAATTAATTCTACATCAAATACAAGTAGTGAGCCTGGCCCAATTAAAGCACTTGGTGAACTGTCACCATATGCTAAATCAGAAGGTACATATAATTTCCATTTGCTTCCTACTGTCATAAGTTGCAAAGCTTCTTGCCATCCTTTAATTACACCATTTACAGGAAACACAACAGGTTCGCCACGATCCATCGAACTATCAAAAATACTACCATCTAATAATGTACCGTGGTAATGACATTTTACTTTATCTGTTAGTGCAGGCTTGTTTGCATCTGTTCCCGCTTTTACAACTACATATTGTAGTCCAGAAGGGAGGGTAACAACGCCAGGCTTTTTTGCATTGGCAGCTAAAAATTCGATACCCGCTTTTTTAGCGCCTGCCGATTTTTTTTCGTTTGCCTTTTGTACAAATTCACCAATACATTTATCCAACACAGTTTCAGGAAGTGCAGAGGCCTTACCACTAAACACATCACCAATAGCACGGTATAAATTAGGTAGGTTGATTGCGTCAAAACCTTGCGCTTTTAAATTTTGTCCAATACGAACACCTAATGCATAACCAGCACTATCGGCACTATTTTTAAAAGTATTTACTGGTTTAACAGTGGTTGTAGGCTTTACTGCTGTTTTTGGCGCAACTTTTGGCGCAGTTACTGCTTTTTTAACCTGTGCATTGGCACCAAAAGAAGCGAGTAATAAAAAAATAAAAAGAGGTTTCATGTATTGTTTTTTAAGTATCAAATGTAAATAAATAGTTAGTCATTTAAAAGTGCAGCTACTGCATTACTTGCAATAGCAAAATTAAAGCCAGCAAGCACTTCTTGCATCATTTTTTCAATTTTATCATTACACAAATTACCCATACTTCCCTCATGGGTATGGTTTAAAGAGGTACTATACTGAAAATTACCATTTTCTATAGCCATACCCACTTGTTTATAGGCATCTCTAAAAGGAATCCCTTTAATAACGAGCTTATTCACTTCTTCTACGCTAAACGCATATTTATACTTTTCGTCAAGTAGTATTGTTTCCTTTACCTGAATAGACTCAAACATGAGCTGCGCCATAGCTAGGCAATCATGTAAAGTTTTAAAAGCAGGAAACAAATGCTCTTTCAGTAATTGTAAGTCGCGGTGATAGCCAGAAGGTAAATTAGTGGTCATAAGCATCACTTCGTTGGGTAATGCTTTTATACGGTTGCAATGTGAACGAATCAGTTCAAAAACATCTGGATTTTTTTTATGCGGCATAATGCTTGATCCTGTAGTTAGCTCTGCTGGAAAAGAAATGAAATCAAAGTTTTGGTTTAAATAAAGACATGCATCCATACTCATTTTTGCAAGGGTATCTGCAATATTTGCAAGCGCCATAGCAGTGATGCGCTCTGCCTTGCCTCTACCCATTTGAGCGTACACCACGTTGTAATTTAAATTTTCAAAACCAAGCAAAACCGTAGTTACACTTCTACTAATGGGAAATGAAGATCCATAACCAGCGGCAGAACCAAGTGGGTTTTTATTGACTACTTTATACGCACTTTGTAAGGTAATTAAATCGTCTACTAAACTTTCGGCGTAAGCGCCAAACCAGAGTCCAAATGAAGATGGCATAGCAAGTTGTAAATGCGTATAGCCTGGTAGCAAGTGGTTTTTATATTTTTCGCTTTGTGTTTGCAGTAATGTAAATAGTGATTGCACACTTCCAACAAGCTCCATAATTTCATGACGCAGGTATAATTTTAAATCCACTAACACTTGATCATTTCTACTTCTAGCGCTATGAATTTTTTTACCGGCATCACCAAGCTGCTCTGTTAATAAGAGTTCTACATAAGAATGAATATCTTCTACACCTGTAGGTAATACAAAGCCTGGCGCAATTACCTGCTTGTAAATATTTTTTAATGCAGCGTCAATTAACTGCGCTTCTGATGGTTCTAATAATCCAACCTGAGCAAGCATACGCACATGTGCTAGTGAGCCAAGCACATCAAAAGGCGCGAGCATGGCATCAAATGCCAGATCGTTTCCAACCGTAAAATTTTCTACTGCTGCAGCTACGTTTGTATTTTTTTGCCAAAGTTTCATTGTTCCTATTTTTTATGCAGTTATTATTTATGAAGTAACACCTGATCTAATAATTCAATATATTTTTGTATGCCCGTTTCTATTTCTTCTACAAATACAAATTCATCTGCGCTATGACTTCTTGCAGATTCACCAGGACCCATTTTTAAAGCAGGAAATGAAACAAGCGCTTTATCAGAAGTGGTTGGTGACCCGTAAGGCTTACTGCCAATAGCTATACCTGCTTTTACCAACGGATGATCTAATGCAATCGCCGAAGATTTAAGACGCGTACTTCTTGGTGTTACAGTTACCGCTGCATTATTAATTTTAGCATTAAGTTCTTCTACAATTTGAGCAAACGTATAACACTCATTCACACGCACATCCACCACCAATGTACAATCGGGTGGTACAATATTATGTGCCTTATTCGTAGTTTCTATAACAGTTACGGTTTGCTGTACCGGACCTAACAATTGAGAAGATTTTGAAAAAACATAATTTTTAAATATATCAATGACAGGCAGTGCTTGATATATTGCATTTTGCCCTTCGCCTCTAGCCGCGTGTCCTGCAACACCTGGCACCACTACATCTAATACCATTAAGCCACGCTCTGCTACTGCTAATTGCATACGGGTAGGTTCACCAATAATGGCACAATCAATCGTTGGTAAATGCGGTACCAAACTTTCGATACCATGTTTACCAGAAATTTCTTCTTCTGCAGTACCTGCATAAATGAGATTATATGAAAGATTAGATGCGTTGTAATAATGTAAAAAAACATGCAGTAATGATACAAGTGATGCACCCGCGTCATTACTTCCTAGGCCATATAATTTACCATCTTTAATGATAGGATTATAGGGGTCTAGCGTATAGCCTGCATTTGGCTTTACGGTATCGTGGTGAGAATTTAGAAGTATTGTTGGTTTTGATGGATCAAAGTTTTTATTAGCCGACCAAACATTGTTGAGGTGTCTATTAGGTGTTACCCCATTTTCTTGTAGGTAATCAAATAATATAAACGCAGTAGCGTCCTCCTCTTTACTAAAGGAAGGCGTTGCAATGAGCTTTTGTAATAAAGCGACTGCAGCAGTTGCGTAGTTATGTTTATTTACTTCCAAGTACGATTAATTTTTTTGAATGATTGTGCCAGCCTTTCCAACAATGAGCTTTTCAATATTTAATGCGTCTCCAATGATAACCCTACTCACCCCTTTTTGTAAAGCTTCAAAAGCGTTGTCTAGTTTTGGAATCATGCCTTCGTTTATCTGACCACTCGCTTTTAAAGTTGCATAATTTTGTGGATCTATCACCGGGATAACACTATCATTATTCCCAATGTCAGATAGCACACCCTTTTTTTCAAAAGAATATACCAAAGATACTTCGTATACAGCGCTAATTGCTGTTGCAATAGCCTGTGCCATGGTGTCTGCATTGGTGTTTAGTAATTGTCCAGCGCCATCGTGTGTAATGGGTGCCACTACAAGTGATACGCCGGATTCTATTAACTGAACAATTTTTTTTGTGTCTACTGCGTCGATATCACCAACAAAACCATAATCTATACTTGCATTTATTCTTTTATGTCCTCTTATAATATTTGCATCTGCACCACAAATACCAAGCGCATTTATATTTTTTGACTGAAGTGCTGCTACAATATTTTTATTGATGTATCCAGCATATACCATCGTTACAATTTTAAGTGTAGCAGCATCTGTTATTCTTCTGCCATCTACCATTTGCTGTGGTATGTTTAAGTCGGCGGCCATTTTAGTTGCCAATTTGCCACCGCCATGAATTAAAATCTTTTTTCCTTCTACTGCCGCATACGCGCTTAAAAAGGAAGCAAGATTTGCTTCATTGTCTATAATATTACCACCAATTTTTATAATGGATATTTTTTCCACGCTTATTGGTTTGAAGTTAATATGGTGGATAATACGGCTTGTGCAGCCCAAACCCTGTTACCTGCTTGTATGGTAACTAAGCTATTAGAGCTATCTAATATTTCATCAGAGAGTTCTACATTTCTTCTTACGGGTAAACAGTGCATCACTTTTGCATTATTGGAATGCTTGAGTGAATTTGCCGTTAACATCCACGCAGGATCAGTACAAAAAACCTTACCATAGTCT
Organism: Sediminibacterium sp.; assembly: GCA_044341045.1. Classification (GTDB taxonomy): domain Bacteria; phylum Bacteroidota; class Bacteroidia; order Chitinophagales; family Chitinophagaceae; genus Sediminibacterium. The sequence continues at coordinate 26,433 of JBIISK010000030.1, forward strand.
TCGTAAGAACTCCAGTTTTTAACATACACAAAATCGGCATCTTTAAGGGCAGCAGCTTGATCATGTGTGATAGTAGCGCCCTTGGTGTATTTTTCTGAAAGTTCATAACCCGCAGGATGCGTAACAACAACATCCGCAAAATTGGCAGCCGTTACCCACTGTGTAAAGCTATTGGCCACACATTGTGGTAATGCTTTTACATGCGGCGCCCAGGTTAATACAACTTTTGGTTTTTTAACAAGCCCAGTTGCTGCAATAGACTCCTGTATGGTAATTAAATCCGTTAAAGATTGAAGTGGATGCAGTGTTGCACTTTCGAGGCTTACAACAGGCACACCCGCGTATTTAATAAACTGATTGATAATTTTTTCGGAATAATCTTCGTCTCTATTGAGTAAGCCCGGAAAAGTACGGATACATAAGATATCGAAGTACTGTCCTAAAATAGGTGCCGCATCTTTTACGTGCTCGACATTAGTGCCATTCATGATAGCACCTTCTGCAAATTCTAAAGCCCAACCTTCTTTGTCTACGTTAAAAACAATGGCATCCATACCTAAGTTTTGTGCAGCCACTTGTGTACTAAGTCTCGTGCGTAAACTAGGATTTAAAAAAAGTAAACCCACACGCTTATTGGCGCCAAGGGTTTTATCTAACAATGGATGTTGCTTGTAGGCCAGCCCTTTATTGATGAGTGCTTGTATATCTGTAACGTCACTTACTTCGATAAATTTTTTCATAACAAAGATTGAATGGCTTTTTGAAGTCTATCTAAGAATATATCAATTTCCTCTTTTGTAATAGCCAAAGAAGGAAGTAATCTAATAACGTTTGGTTTTGCTTCTCCGGTAAATACTTTAAACTCTTGCAGCAATACTTTTTTTAAATCTTTGATTTCATCCGCCACATCAAAACCAATCATGAGGCCCCTGCCTCTTACATTTTGTAATTGTGGGATTTTTGAAAGTGCTTCCATTAAGTAAGTGCCATGACTAGCTGCATTTGCTAATAAATTTTCTTGTTCCATCACTTCCACTACAGCTAGTGCAGCAGCGCATGCTAAATGATTACCACCAAACGTGGTACCCAACATGCCGTATTTAGGTGCAATATGTGGGGCAATTAAAATGCCACCAATTGGAAATCCATTGCCCATTCCTTTTGCCATCGAATAAATATCGGCATCTACGCCTGCAGCATCATGCGCAAAAAACTGTCCTGTTCTTCCATAACCACACTGCACACTATCCGCAATATATAAAGCGCCATACTTGTCACACAAAGATCTTATACTTTGTAAAAAAGAATTAGTCGCTACGCGAATGCCGCCAACACCCTGTATGCCTTCAATGATAACAGCGGCAATCGTATCGCCTTCTTTTTCAAAGCATGCTTTTAACGCCTGCTCATCATTAAAAGGCAAGAAAATAATATTGTCTGTTTCATTTACTGGTGCAATAATAGACGGGTTGTCTGTTGCAGCAACAGCAAGCGAAGTTCTTCCATGAAAAGATTTTGTAAATGCGATGATTTTTTTGCGGCCCGTTACAAAAGATGCAAGCTTTAAAGCGTTCTCATTAGCTTCTGCACCGCTATTGCATAAAAAAAGTTGAAAGTTTTGTTTGCCGCTTACTACTCCTATTTTCTCTGCTAATTGAGATTGAATAGGAATGATAACAGAGTTTGAATAAAAAGCAATTTTATGTAATTGCGTTTCAATGGCTGATACCCAATATGGATGCGTATGTCCAATACTAATAACAGCGTGTCCACCATACATGTCTAGGTACTCTGTACCTTTTTCATCCCAGACATACAAGCCCGCCGCTTTTGTAATGGTGATATTATTAAGTGGATATACGTCAAATAGTTTCATGCCTAAAAAAAGTTTGCTTTGAATGAAAGACCTGTTGTTTCACCGAGTCCAAATAGTAAATTCATATTTTGAACTGCTTGTCCACTAGCTCCTTTTATTAAATTATCTATAGCGCTGTGCACCACGAGTTTATTTCCCCTCTTTTCAATTTGCAATACACATTTATTGGTATTCACTACCTGCTTTAAATGAATAGCAGCATCTGATACCACCACAAATGGATGCGCCGCATAATAGTTCGCATACATTTCCTGAACGGCCTCAATTGGTAAACTGCAATCGATTACTGAACTGGTATAAATACCTCTTGTAAAATCACCTCTCCATGGCACAAAATGTAAGCCTGAACCTTCACCGCTTGCACTAAGTGGCGCATCTGATTGCAAATGATTTAAAGATTGTACAATTTCAAAAACGTGCTGGTGATCCAGGGCTTTATAGGACTGAATATTATTAGCGCGCCAACTAAAATGAGAAGTAGCACTTAATGACTGTCCTGCACCTGTAGATCCTGTAATACCTGTTGTATAAATATCTTGCAATAGGCCTGCTTTTGCAAGTGGTAATAATGCTAATTGAATAGCTGTTGCAAAACAGCCTGGATTGGCAATATTTTTTGCAGTGGTTATTTTTTCACGGTTAAGTTCTGGCAGGCCGTATACAAAAGTTCTATCTCCAATGGTGGCATTTGCAACAAGTCTAAAATCTTGCGACAAATCAATGATGGAAACAGACGCGCTTATCTTTTGTTCTGCTAGTAATTTTTTTGCTTCGCCATGGCCTACACACAAAAACAACACATCGATAGTATCAGAAAAAGAACTTGTAAATACTAGATCTGTATCGCCTAATAAATCTGTGTGTACAGTAGATACAGGCTTACCCGTGTTACTGCTGCTATGAATAAATGTGATGTTTACCTGAGGATGATGAATTAAAATTCTGATAAGCTCACCACCCGTATATCCAGCACCACCTGCTATACCAACATTTATTTTTTTCATGATTGGCTATTTTTAATACTGTGGTAAATAGATGTTTGGTTGCCAAATATTTTCGAGAATCCACGCACGTCTTCTCCAGACCATCCACTATTCATTTCACCATATTTACCAAACTTGCTACTCATTAAATCAAATGCAGATTCAATACCAGTAATAGTAAAACGGT
>JBIISK010000058.1:0-9061 GCA_044341045.1 Sediminibacterium sp.
CTCATGCTACCGATACTTGGAAAGAATATTGGTACCCGGTCAATAAAACAAAAGGCATTGTAGTTGCGGGTGAGTCTGCTGCACTCAATGTGACCATAGAAAATGGATTTTTAAAATGGTACTGCTCACCAGTTGCATTTTTTAATGACACATTAGAAATTCATGTAGATGGAAAGCAGGTAATTAAAAAAGCAATTCGCGCAAAGCCACTTCAAACAATAAGTGATTCGATTAAAATTGGACTCGGAAAAAAGGATCTATCAATTTCACTAACCAAACAACAACTTATCTGGAAAAGCGATCCCAATTTTAATGCACTTTCTAGACCACTAGAAACACCTTCAAAATTTGAATGGAATACTGCAGAAGGGCTCGTTATTCAGGGCAAAGAACTCATGGATCAAAAAATGTTTGCAGAAGCTGAAATCAAATTACAGGAAGCATTAACAAAAGATCATTATCATTTACACGGACTCGTGAAGCTGGCAGAATTATACATCAGAAATGGGGAAGACCAAAAAGCATTTGATATTGCTAAAACTGCTATATCTATTGATGCACACCATGGTGCCGCAAATTATTACTATGGATTAAGTGCTACTCGTTTAAATAAAGAGGCAGATGCTATTGATGGCTTTAGTATTGCAACAATGGGTGTTGAATATAAAGCAGCAGCATTAACAGAGCTTGCAAAAATACATGCACAACAAAAAAGATGGGACAAAGCTCTTTCCTATGCTTCACAAGCAACAGATTACAATAAATACAATACCGATGCCATTGCGCTTCAAATTATAGCCAGTCAACAATTAGGTAATTTAACGAGTGTAAAACAATTGATTGCAAATTTAGAAAAAGAACAACCTTTAAATTTGTATGTAAAATGGTTTACAAACAAACTTGCATTTAAAAATGAACTGCCTGAAGAATCTATTTTAGAACTAGCTTCATTTTATGCAGATATTAAACTTGAATCAGAATTATTAAAAGTTTTGGATGCACTTCCCAATCATCCATTGGCAATTTATTGGAAAGCTTATTTAAATAAATCTAATTCAAGTAGAGCAAATGAATTATTAATTAAGGCAAATAGCGCTTCAACATTATTGATATTTCCTTTTAGAACTTCTTTGGTGCCTATTTTAGAGTGGGCTGCAAAAAATAGTTCAAGCTGGAAACCCAGTTACTATTTAGCACTTTTATTACATGATAAAAATAAAAAAGAAGAAGCGTTTCAAATGGTAACATCATTAGGTACAACACCTACTGATGCTCACTTTTATGGACTTCGAGCTGTTTGGAATAAAGGCCAAGCCAATGCCAAAGAATTAGACTTACAAAAAGCAATACAAATAGATCCAACTGCTTGGAGATACCAAAAATTACTCGTACAACATTACCTCCAAATAAATAATTATGATAAAGCATTAACGATTGCAGAAAGTTTTAAAAAACAAAATGTCAATGAAAATTTTATCATGGATATGCTTTTAGCTAAAACGCTACTCCTCAATAAAAAATACAAAGAATGTGATAAGTTACTTTCAAGCATGGATGTTATTCCATTTGAAGGCTCTACCGATGGAAGAGCTTTATACTGGGAGGCAAAAATGATGCAGGCTGTTGCTGCATTAAAAAATAAAAACTACACAACTGCTATTCAATTTATTCATGAGGCACAAGAATGGCCAGAAAATTTAGGGGCTGGTAAACCTTATGAATCAGACATAGATAGTAGGCTAGAGCAGTACTTACAATATGTTTGTTTGAAGCAATTAGATAAGTTAGATAGCGCACAAGCAATGCTTAAAAAAATTACCGGATTTAAACCAGGCATTTACAACACCATTAGAAATTTTCAAGCTGCTAATAATTTAATTACCAAGTGGGCTTACAATGAGCTACATGAAAGCTTTGATTGGGAGACTTGGATGCAAACTCAAATCAATAAATACCCGCAATTTAAACAAACCTTTAATTGGGTAATAAATAAAGCAAATAATAGCAATGGCAGCAGTCTAGCAGCTGAAGATCCTTGGATGCGCGTTATTGATGAGAGTATAGAAGCATTACAACTCAATAACAATGATGCATATATTTTTATCCAAAAATCAGAAAGAAGAAATGATCAAACAAAATGGGAACTAGTATGGGAAGAGAATTTTAATAAGGGTTATTTAGACACTACTTATTGGAGTAAAATTGGATTATTTTCTACACCAAAATGGAAAATGCCCAAAGAAAAATGGAGAGACAATACGGGTTGTTTTAGATACATCACAGACACCGATGATAGGGTTGTTCAATTTGATAATGAAAATATTATTTTGAGAGGTATTGTAAATAATGATACTATTAACGGTGATCCTCGGCCTCTATTAACGGGAGGCATTTATAGTTATAACAAATTTGCATTTCAATACGGACGTATAGAAGTACGCGCTAAATTAGATGCTGCCCATGGCGCATGGCCAGCTATTTGGATGCTTTCCGAAAAAGATATGTATCCAAATCAAAACAATGGTGAAATGGATATTATGGAAAGGCTCAATCATGATGGCTTTGCTTATCAAACAACACACAATCATGCTACTATAACACTAAAGCAGGAAACGCCTAAAAAATATAACACCGGAAAAATTGACACAAGCGGTTATAACACGTATAGCGTAAGTTGGTACCCTAATAAATTAGTATATGCCATTAATGGTGTCGAAACAATTACCTACCCAAAAGTTGCAGGCGGTAGCACCTATCAATGGCCCTTTGACCAACCCTTTTACTTAATTATTGATCAACAATTAGAGGGCAGCTGGCCAGGTAAAGTCACCAATTTAAAGGAGCTGCCTATAAACATGACTGTTGATTGGGTTAAACTATATCAGTAATTATCATATATTATTGATTATCAATTAGTTATTCTATTCTATAATATTCGAGTTAACAATTTGATAATACTGGCTACTATCAATTTGCCTTGGATTTCAAGACCTTTACAATCAATTAATTAAACAAAAGATTGTCATGGACTTTAACTCGATTTTCAAAGTATTCTTACCAAAAGACCGCGTATTTTATCAATTATTTGAAGAAGTAGCAGAGCATGTGCACGAGATGGGCATCAAACTTAAAGAAATGGTGAACGAAGCTGACCCTGACAAAAGAGCGAGCATTTTAGCACAAATAGAAAATCTAGAACATACCAACGACGACCTAACCCATAACATATTTACTGAATTAGGCAGAAACTTTATCACGCCTTTTGATAGAGAAGACATTCACTACCTAGCTACATCACTAGATGATATTGCTGATTACATTTATGCTTCTGCAAAAAAGATAAATTTTTACAAAATCAATCCTAACGATTTAGGAATTCATAAATTAACTGAACTTGTTTTACAAGGAACCATTGAAACTAAAAAAGCAGTAATGGGTCTTCGCGATATGAAAAATATCAAAGAGATGACAGATGCAATGATTAAAGTTAACAGCATTGAAAATCAAGCAGATGATGTTTTTGATATGAGTATCGAAAAATTATTTGAACAAGAAAATGATTTTAAAATCATCATCAAAAAAAGAGAGATCTACCAAGTACTTGAAATCGCTACAGATAAAATCGAAGATGTTTCAAATGTGATTGAATCAATTATTATCAAGTACGCTTAATTAAAGAATAATGAGTTTATTAATTGTCATTATCGCATTAGCGTTAATATTTGATTATATCAATGGTTTTCATGACGCAGCAAATTCAATTGCTACAGTCGTTTCGACAAAAGTACTTACCCCTTTTCAGGCAGTGCTTTGGGCTGCATTATTTAATACTGTAGCATATTTTATTTTTAAAGACCACGCTGTCGCAAACTCAATTAGTAAAACAGTATACAAAGAGTTTATTACCCTACCCGTTATTTTTTCTGGTCTACTAGCTGCAATTTTTTGGAATCTACTAACATGGTGGTATGGTATTCCTTCTTCTTCTTCCCATACGCTTATTGGTGGATTTGCAGGAGCAGCGATAGCACATGCTTTATTAGAAAAAGGAATTGCTTTCCCATGGTCTAAAATAGTTGATAGCCATACTATTTTAATGACGGTACTATTTATATTTTTGGCGCCCATCATAGGTATTGTGATATCGGTGTTTATAACAGTTGTCACCATAATGCGAAACATCTGGCTTCGAATAGCTATTATTATTGCAGTTACGCTTGGTACAGCTATACTTTTTGACAATTTCGAAAACAATAAAATGAACGAAAACGTTCAAAAGTTTTATGGGATCGATAAGTACCAAAAAGAGGTAGCTAGTATTAATGAAGAGCTTAAAACAAATCAAGGTAATAGCGATTTACTCGCAAAGCTAGCGCTCAATCAAGAAAAATTAGACAAAGCAAATGTTTATTATAATCATGTTAAACCACTTGTTAACGACTTTGATAATTCAAGTGCAAACGCGATAGCAAAAATTGCAAATGACAGCGGATGGCTTAAAAGTGCTGCTGCCAGTAAAATTAAAGATGCTGTTAGAAATGCGAATGATTATTTGGTACTAGAATCTAAAGCGCCATCAGACAAAGCCGCAAAAGCAGAATATGATATTGCAAAAGAAAAAACGGAAGGTTATAAAGAGCCTTTAAAATTATATTTAGCTGGAGAAATTTCTATGGATTCTGCTATCACAGCAGTAAATGCGATTTATCCAATTAAGCCTCAAAACATAGAAAAAGTAAAAGGTAAAATTGAGAAATTTAATATTGAAAAATCTTTTGCAAGTGAAATTGATAAAGCAGATAACTCCATGATTGTTTATGGTATTTTAATTTCTTCTTTGATTTTTATTTTAATTTATTTGTACGTTGAAAAAATAAAAACACCCACTGCATATACGGTAGCCTATATGTTTAAGAAATTACAGCTATTTAGTTCGGCTGCATTTAGTATTGGTCATGGAGGTAACGATGCTCAAAAAGTTATGGGCATTATTGGAGCTGCATTAATTGCAAGTGGAAGCATACAAGATTTTGGACAATTACCAAGTTGGGTGCCGGTAGCCTGTTACTTATCAATTGGCCTTGGCACCATGAGCGGTGGTTGGAAAATTGTAAAAACAATGGGTTCAAAAATCACCAAAGTAACACCATTAGAAGGCGTTGCTGCAGAAACTGCTGGCGCGTTTACTTTGTTTTTTACAGGACAAATGGGTATTCCAGTATCAACTACACATACCATTACAGGTTCTATCATTGGAGTAGGTGCAACCAAGCGTTTAAGTGCAGTTAGATGGGGTGTAACAACCAACCTATTATGGGCTTGGGTGCTAACTATTCCTGTGAGCGCAACACTTGCTGCGATCACTTACTTTATTGTTACGCTTTTTGTGAAATAATCTAAAATTTTGGGCATTTCATTTTAAAAGCTTTGCTTCTATTATCCAATATGTAAATGAGCGAGAACTCGGAGGATTGATAAAATCTCGAAGAAGCTAGTGTATTAGCTGCACCGATGTCATAGGTAAACCCTGCTCTAATATGATTCCATTCGAGTCCAACATAAGGAATAATGCTTTCTTTTATTCGGCTCCAAAGTCCAGCATATAGTTCAAGTCCATTATCTTTTCCCAGATAATAACTTAAGGCCCCACCTACAATTAATTCGTTTGTATTTCCCTGCTGTTGGTATTGAAAACTAGTATGTAGTGATGCAGCACTCGACAAAGAAAAATAGGCGCCACCGTGTACATTTGCCCTACTATTTGTAAAATACGTAGGCGTAATAAAGCCTACCGTTGGTTTTGCAAAATGATAATAAGAAGCGCCTACATAAAATATATTATTATCAGAAGTAGATCCTGTATACAAAATACCAGCATTAATATCGGTGGTGTTTTTTGTAAAATTATTTCCTAAAATTAATTCTGATGAGGTACCCGTAAATCCACCAGCTGTTAGTTGATCTTCAAAATTTGCTTTTAATGGATCAAAGCGGTACATGCTATAATTAACCTGAAAACCAAGTGAAATAGAATGATTGGCATTTTCGTCGAGTGCTTTACTAAAACTTACAGATGCTGCTATATTATTATCATTGAGTAATTTATTACCACTCTGATCCGATAAAATTAATAAGCCCACACTTAATTTATCATCCTCTTTAATATACTTTTTTAAGATAGGTGCATCTAATGATAATGTTTTTGTTGCGTAAGCATTATTAAATTCAGGCAACTGTGTTCTACTATTTAAAGCTGCGCGAAGTGATCCACTAAAGTTTCCGGTATTGGCAGGATTGATCGTTAAAGGCGATGCAAAAAATTGCGAAAAATGTGGGTCTTGGGCATACGCATACGCATGGACAAGTAATATGGCAATAAATAAAAATATTTTTTTCATGCTTCTTATCTTATAACGCTAATATTACCTTTATGAATTTCTAATTCTCCACTTGACAGTTCAACAACTATTTGATACACATAAGTACCTTGTGCCACTAGCTGTCCGTTGTAATAACCATTCCATCCAAAACTGATATCGTTGGTTTTACCATTTGTTTTTTCAAACATTTTTTGACCCCACCTATTAAATACCTGAAACTGTTTTACCTGTTTTACATCTTTACCAGCAATCACATAAAACACATCATTTAATCCATCGCCATTGGGTGAAAATGCGCTAGGAAGTGCAATATGTGATCTGTAATAAGCATTTACTTGAAGAATGGTAGAGTCTTTACAAAGAAGTGCAGTAGTTCCAACAATTTTTAATGCAGTGTTGGTATTGGTGGTTAACAATGGCGTTAAGCAGTTGGAACAACTAAGCCCCTGCGTGGGTGTCCAAACAATTGTAGTGGCTTTATCCCCACTATTGATAGGCAACAAGGTAGTGGGTTCACCACGGTACACATCAATTAATGAAGGATTAAATCGGATCGAAAATGGAATATATGCTACGCTTGTTTTATTATTTGCAATATTATTTTCAAACGGACTAAGTCCACTATTCAAATAGGCTACCACATTTGTAACATTTTGATTGCGCACAATATGAGTAATGGTTGCGCAGTTTCCAGCAAATGATGTGCTCGTTGGAATCCATCCCGAACCTAAAAATTTACTATTTGGGAGTGTACTATCACTATCAAAATAGCGTATTTGAGTAGGTCTATATAAACTTGTGTAATGATTGTCTAAACAAACCGTACTCGTTATTTGTAAACTATCGCTTTTATAACAGCGAACATTTAAATTACTAATGGATAGATCTACCGGAAACACATTAATATTTGAAAATGTTGAATCTTCACATCCAAAAATACTAACAGCACTTGCTTTAACTACTGCCGTATCAATTACAGATAACACAGGATTTGAACATGTGGTACAACTTAGTACACCCTTACTCGTAGACCATTTAATGGATGCAAATTTGTCTGGTGCCGTACTATCTTTTATAACAAGTGATGTATTAACTAGTACAGTTGTGTCTTTTGGAAATAGAAGCAGTTTAAATTTAATGTCTTTTCTATTTGTTCGATTATTAGCCTCATTTAATTCAGCAACACTATTTTCTTCATCAAACACAAGTGAAATAGAGTCTAAATTTAAACGAGGTGCTTTTATGATATGGGTATATACTTTTTCACACTTACCTAAAATGGTTTGATCCGTAACAAAACTATTAAGCATTTTTATAGGGTTCGGAACAGTTGGATAACGATCATAAAAATTAACGGAAATGCCTGCTGGTATTGTATCATAGCCGTTATTGCGAACACCAAATACAACCCGAATACTATCATATTTATAACAACTTACGCTGTATATATTAATTTGTCCATCAGCTGTAGGATTGTTTACTTGTAAAGTATAGGTTGGAGAATTACTAATACATGCGCCTGCACTTGCCTCAAGTCTTATCTTATAGCTTCCGGGTTTTAAAAAATCGTATAGTAAATCTGTACTGGTTGATACCATTTGTTCGTTGGCGCCTAATTCATCAGATACAAACCAGTTGTATGTTGTAGCGCCATAGGATTTATTTAAAAAAGTAACAGGGTCTTTGTATAAGCCAGCTGCAGATGCAACAACCCTTTTATCTGGAGAAAATCTTGCATCAACGCCGCAGTTTACAATTACATTAGCAGTATACGTACTGTAACAACTTGCTGTTGCAGTAAGTGCTTTTAATACAACTTTGTAAGTTCCTGTTGCTGAAAAAGTATTTGAGTAATTATTGGATGTGCTTACAAGCGTTCCGTCTAAATACCATTCGTAAGTGAGCGCTCCAACACTAGTATTGATAAAATTTACAGTACTTCCAACTATGGGATGCGGATTTGCATTAAAATTAAAACTGGCGGCCACATTGTCTGGACATGGTGAAGAACAACCATCACTGGTTAATAAGCTTCCGCCATTAAATAGGTTTAAAAATGCCATCATACGGTCGGCCTGTCCTTGTGTAAACACAGATGGGCAAGGACTTCCGTAGTCCATGAAATTTGAAATATTATCAGGAACATCTGTGGTAAATGGTCCAGAAATGGTATCAGTATTACATGAATTTTCTGGAGATGCACATGATGATCCTTTCATGCTTCTATCTGGTGGGGTATCACAAACCAAATCACCATCGGTAGTACAATCATTATTTAAACAGTTGGTGCCCTGAAAAGTATGTAAGAGCGATAAGTAATGTCCCATTTCATGTGCAACGAGTGGTGTACTCAAACTACTCACTACAAGTCCACCACCTGCACTAGCGTAACCACCATAACCCATTCGCTCCCATTTACCACATTCAAAAATACTAGGTGGAATTTCACCTTGTATTGAATTCACTAACCAAATATTTGCATATTTAGACGGGTTCCAATTAGATAGAGCACCAAGCATGCCGCTTTCGAGGTCTACATCTATATTTTGATAATAGCTATTAATCCGGTCTATACCATTTGTTTTTCCACCATCTGGCGTGCGCGTAGCCAAACAAAATTGAATGCGCGTATCAACACCTTTTGGATCTGTGCTGTATATACCAATATGCGCAAATGCATT
>JBIISK010000059.1:0-9047 GCA_044341045.1 Sediminibacterium sp.
GCTCCCCCTTCTGGACTTGAACCAGAGACCCTCTGATTAACAGTCAGATGCTCTAACCAACTGAGCTAAGGAGGAGTATGTTCCCCACGGTTGAGTACCACGGGGTTGCAAAAATAGGAAAATTTGCAATCTGGCAAAATCTAGTTGCAAAAATCATTAAAAAACAGTGCTAAAAAGCAACATAAAGGCCATCTTCCCGCATTTGGATCGGATAGGTTTTTAAATAATACCCTTCGCCGCTGGTATTCCGCCCATTTTGGAGGCTAAATCTGTACCGGTGTAGTGGACATACCACCATTCCGGCCGCGTCAATAAAGCCGTCCGCCATGATCCCACTGGCATGGGGGCACTTTTGTGCAAAAGCAAAAATTAGATCTTGAAATTTTCCGAGGGTTATTTTTTTACCCGCCACTTCTACAATACACATATTGTTGGACTGCCAACCAAGTGATAATGGCGCATCGGTAATTTTATGCCAAGTGGGTGTATTGGAAAAAAGAGAAAGCATGCGGTTAAAAATGAACGTCTCTGTAAGGGTAACGAATTTGATAGAGCTCACGCACTTTGGTTAAAATAATTTCACGCAGTGCATCAATATTTTTTCTTTCAAGTGCCGAAATAAACACACAATTATTATTGGTAGCGCGGTCCCACTTTTCTTTCAGTTCTAATAACAACTCTTGCTTTACGTCGTCTTCGAGCCACTCATCAAAAGTAACCGACTCATACAAATCAAGTTTATTAAAAATGGTAAGTATAGGTTTATCAAAAGCTTTCAGCTCTTGAAGTGTATGATTTACCACGCCAATTTGATCTTCGTATAAAGGATGCGAAACGTCAACAACGTGTAATAAAATATCTGCTTCACGCACTTCATCTAATGTGCTTTTAAAACTTTCTACTAAATGGTGTGGAAGTTTTCTAATAAAACCAACCGTATCACTTAATAAAAAAGGCGTGTTTTCGTAAACAATTTTTCGAGTGGTGGTATCGAGTGTTGCAAATAATTTATTTTCTGCAAACACTTCCGATTTACTCAGCACATTCATGAGCGTGCTTTTACCAACGTTGGTGTAACCTACTAGTGCAACGCGTATAAACTCGCCGCGTTCTTTACGCTGCGTAATAGATTGCTTATCTATTTCTTTTAAACGGCCGCGTAGTAGAGCAATTTTATCTTTAACGATACGTCTATCTGTTTCAATTTCTGTTTCACCCGGACCACGTGAGCCAATACCGGCTCCCTGACGCTCAAGGTGCGTCCACATTCCTTTTAAGCGTGGTAAAATATATTGGTATTGCGCTAATTCTACTTGGACTTTTGCTTGTGCTGTTCTAGCGCGTGAGGCAAATATGTCGAGGATTAAATCACTACGATCAATAACGCGGCACTTCACTTCTTTTTCAATATTTGAAATTTGTGAACCGGTTAATTCGTCATCAAATATCACTACGTTAATATCTCTTGATGCAACGTATTGTTTGATTTCTTCTAACTTTCCCTTTCCAACAAATGTTCGGCTATCGGGGTGTGGAAGTCTTTGTGTAAATCTTTCGACGGCAATGGCACCAGCTGTTTCAGCTAAAAATGAAAGTTCATCTAAATATTCTCTTACTTGCTCTGGTGTAACTTCTTTTTGAATGAGACCAACAAGTACCGCTTTCTCCTCTTTTCTAATTTTGTGTTGCTTCTCAATCAAAATATCAAATTTATAAACCGCTGAGTGTAATACCTACAGATAAACGTTGCATGCCAGGACCAAATCCTTCTTTAAGTACGCCATTAAATTGATAAGCAGCATGCAGTGATAAGCTACCATAACCAACTCTACCAGTAACTGCGAGCATGGTTCCATTAATATAACGCTTGGTTACATTTTTTTCTATGTAGGCTGTGCCATACACGGACTCACCTTGCTTGTTAACTAGGTTTTTTCCTTTTGTATATGCTTTAAGTAAAGAACCGACTCTAACACCAAGAGCTGCCTTCCAAGATTTGTTAGGATTTTCTGGATTAGAATAGTATCTAATTTCTGCAGGAATTTCGGCGTAAATACTAGTGGCTTTATTTTTCTTGAAATGATCCACGCTATCTACCGCCGTATATTGAAGTGTAGGGGCGCCAGATTTAAAATCAACTCTGGTATTGTCAAAAAATATGTGGCTCGTTCCTATACCAATACCGTAGGCTAAGCTATATTTTGGATTTGACTTTACAGGCTTATCAAACATGAAATAAACATTAAAATGTCTGCTAAAACCATTACCCGTGCGAAGTGCTGTAGGTCTATTTATCCAAGCGTCTGCTCCGTACTGAATCACTAAATGATCGGCAGCTCGATTGGTAAAATCAAATTTACTCCAGTCTTTGGTTGGTTTTTTTGCCGTTTGAGCAGTAGCAAAAAGGGTAGCAGTTAGCGCAAGGCTTAAGAATACTAATTTTTTCATTTTTTGTTTGGTTCGCTGTATAAATACAATTGGCCACAAAAATAACTGAATTGACATCAAGGAGGTGGTTAAAAATTAGTCAAAACTGCTTTATTTTGGTTTTTGATGCCAATTTTACGCAATTTGTTGATTTTTAGGCAAATATACCGCCGCATAGGTGATAATTCCGGCAAGGCTTTTAGCCCCAATTTTGTCCATAATTCTAATGCGGTAGCTCTCCACAGTGCGTTTACCAATTTTTAATTGACCGGCAATTTCTTTGCTAGTGAGTTCTTTACAGATCAGTCCAATAATTTGTTTTTCAACTTCCGTAAAACTGATACTTGCATTGTGGTGTCGGACCGTGGTTTTTTGGGCGATAATTTTTGAAAGCCTTTCGGTAATACTCTGAGAAAAATAAGCATTGTGTTGATACACCGAATTAATGGCACTCACGAGTTCTTCATGAACAATATTTTTAGATAAAAATCCCATCGCACCGGCTTCAATCATTTCTATAATTTGCTGGTCTTCACCAAAAGAGGTGAGTGCAATAATTCTAATGCCCGGATATTTTGCGCATAAAATTTTTACCGCTTCGGTGCCCGTAAGGTTGGGCATTTTCACATCGGTAATGATTACATCAGGTGCGGTAGAAGCTACAAGCGCAATTAACTGTGTGCCATCTGCGGCTTCACCAATCACATCAACGCTTGGAACGCCTGCTAGCATTAACTTTAGGCCTTCTCTAAAAATACGGTGATCATCGGCAATAACAATTTTGATTTTTTTACTTAGCATAATTAAGGGGAGTTTTAATTTGATAGCGAACACCTTGCTGTGGCAAAGTGTCTATAATAACTTGACCACGTAAAAGGGCAACACGGTTAAAAATATTTCTGAGTCCAGAACCCGTAGCAGCAAGCGCTACTGCATCTTTATCAAAACCAATACCATCATCTGTAATAGATAAGAAAAAATATTTATCATCGATAGATGCGTGTATCCAAACATTTTTTGCATTCGAATGCTTTAATGCGTTGTTGAGTATTTCCTGAATAATACGGTAATGATGCAACCAGTGGTCCGGTTCCGATTCAGGTAACACGCCACTTAATTCCCAATATACTTTTAGGTTACCTAATTTATTAACAGTGGCAATCAGTTCTTCTACGCCCCAGCAAAAACCCGCTGCCAGTAACTGATTGGGCACAATGGCTTCACTCATCACACGCATGCGTTTTAGCACGTCATCGATATGCGTGGCCGCTTCTTTTATGAGCTGTCTGTCGGCGGTTGATACAGGGTTAATACTACTTACCTGAAGTCTGATAACAGAGAGTAGTTGACCAAAATCGTCATGAAGATCTGCAGCAATTCTTTTACGTTCTTTTTCGGCAGCAGTAATTTCGGTGGTAATAAGCTGGTGCAGTAAATTTTTATTTTTTTTGTGGTAGAAATAAATCACACAAATAAATAAAGATATAAATACGCCTAGCAGCGGTATTGAAAACAAAATAAGCGTGTATAAACTAGGCTGTTCCGACATGCAATAATTTTATTATTCAATTTGGAAATAATAAATATTACTTCCTAATTATTGCTGACAACTAGACGCTATTACATTGCCTCAAAAAAATATTACATTAGTGAAACCCTTGTTAACAATGGGCATTAGGTGTTTATACGTGAATTTAAAAAATTCTAATCTAATGGGCGAATCCAAATATTTCTAAAACTTACTGGACTTCCGCCATCGAGGTCATGGTCTTGTAAATAAAATGGAAGTTTGGCTGGATGTGCTTCATATACAGCTGGACCAATCCACTGAATCGTTCCTTTTATATCTACATTGTTTTGAACCAGTACACCATTGTGTAAAACGGTAAATCTTCCTGGTACTTGCACTTTACCATCGGCATAAAATTGTGGCGCCGTAAAAATGATATCATAGGTTTGCCACTCTCCTGGTTTTTTTGTTGCATTCACAAGTGGAATATGCTGTTTGTATAAAGCACCCGCTTGTCCATTTACATAGGTTTGATTGGTGTAAGAATCTAAAATTTGGATTTCATACTTACCCATAAAAAACACGCCACTATTGGCGCGGTACTGACCCGATTGTTTAATTACAGCTGGAGAGCGCCACTCGATATGGAGTTGACAACTACCAAAAGGCTGGTTGGTTTCTATCGAACCAGATCCTTTCACCACCGTTAGTGTTCCGTCTTTTTCTATTTTCCATCCTGCTTTACCACCACCTAAACGGTGCCAGGCATCTAAATTTTTACCATTGTATAATATAATAGCATCGGAAGGAGCGTCGGATGGTGTTTTACCTGGCTCTACTTTTGTAGGCTTCGGTTCCCAGATTTCTGTTTTAGCAGATTCTCTATTTAAACTGTCTTCTCTACTTTGTTGCGCACTAACATTTGCACCAAAGAGTGTTAAACCAAGTAACACTACTATATTTTTTTTCATCAAATTAAATTTTTGGAATGCTGTATCCGTTATGGTACACAGCCGATAAATATTTTGCATTAACGGCTGCGTCGGTAAATTGTTTTTTTGCGTGATCCCACTGTAATTGTTTACCACTGCGGTGTGCAATATTACCCATCTGACAAATGGTAGCCACTTTTGCACCTTCTTGAATCGAACAATGTAGTTTAGAAAAATCACGAGACTTTACAACTTCTAAAAAGTTAATCCAATGTTTTTCTACACCATTATCTACCGATCTATTCAGTGGAACAATTATTTTATTAGCACTTCTAGATTCTTGAAGCACTTCCCAACCTTCTCTATTTAAAACCAAAGTGCCGTTGTCGCCCTGAAACGCAACACCATGGTCTCTTCCGTAGTTACCATTGGTAATACCCATTGTTTGCTCCCAAGAAACACTAAACTTATCAAAACCATATAGTACGTTTAACATATCTGGTGTTTCACTTGCTGCATTAGGGTCAGCGTATTTACCACCCACTGCAGAGATCGTATTAGGCGCTGTTGCTTTCATACCTAATAATGCATAATCCA
The DNA here is from genome assembly GCA_044341045.1 of Sediminibacterium sp. GTDB lineage: Bacteria > Bacteroidota > Bacteroidia > Chitinophagales > Chitinophagaceae > Sediminibacterium. The sequence goes on from JBIISK010000059.1 coordinate 5,467, forward strand.
ATAAATGAACACCCCAATCAGTCATTAACCCACCTGCATAATCCCAAAACCATCTAAATGAATAATGGAAACGGTTGCGGTTATAGGGTCTTAACTGAGCTGGACCAAGCCATGTTTTATAATCAACACCTGCTGGGATAGGCGCGTCAGGCTTGGGTTGCATAGGTGTAGACTGAGAATAGCACCACACTTTTACATTTCTGATAGCACCTAGTTTTCCGGTATGTACAAAGTCAACAGCGTCGCCAAAATGTTTTTGACTACGTTGCCACTGACCCGCTTGCACGGCTCTACCATATTTTTCTTGCGCAGCCACCATCGCATTACACTCAACAATAGAATTACCTACTGGCTTTTCTACATAAATATCTTTTCCGGCCTGACAAGCATGAATCATTTGAAGTGCGTGCCAATGATCAGGCGTGCCTATAATGACAACGTCGACATCTTTATTTTCTAATAATTTTCTATAATCAGAATAGATCGCAATTTTAGAAGTATCAACATTTTTAGATTTTAATTCGGCAATTCTTCCATCAATAACGGTGGTGTCAATGTCACAAAGTGCAGCAATCACAACACCTGGAAGGCGCATGGCAGTAGCCGCGTTTGCCCATCCCATTCCATTTAAACCAATCACACCAATGTTAACACGGTCCGATGGCATGATATTATTTTTAAAATAAGCAAAGCTCTCATTACCGAGTGCAGATGCAAGTACAGAGCCTCCCGTTAAGAGACCAGCGTTTTGTAAAAAGTTTCGACGTGTAGACATGGCAAGCGTTTTAATTGAAGTATAAATTAAAACGTTTTTTGCATATCTGATCAATTATTTAACGCTTTTTGGTACCCGGTCTTTGCTTAAAATTACCTCTACCACGTTGCTTGGGTGCATACGCTGGTGTATCGCCAAATTCGGGAGGGACCGTGCCCTTTGTTACGGGGGCGCCCAGTAGCTCTTCGATGGCTAAAAACTTATATTGTTCCTGCTCACTTACAAGCGTGAATGCCGTTCCAGTAGTGGCTGCGCGGGCGGTACGGCCTATGCGGTGAATATAGTCTTCACCATCGTTAGGGACATCATAATTAATAACAAGGTCAATTTCTTCAATATCAATACCCCTGCTCAAAATATCGGTAGCTACTAGTATAGAAAGTTTGTGGTTTCTAAAATCTTGAAGCACCTGCTCTCTTTGCTTTTGATCCAGATCCGAATGAATTTCTTCGGCCGCAAGTTTAGCTCTTTTTAATTCCTGTGTTAACTGCTTTACGTTTTGTTTTTTAGAACAAAACACAATCACATTTTTATACACATTGCTGCTAAGCATGTCGGTTATAATCCGCACTTTTTGTGGTTCGTACACAATAAATGCTTTTTGGATAATTTGTTCAGGTGGTTTTGAAATCGCAATATTTATTTCTACCGGATTCGTTAATATTTTTCTAGCAAGGTCACGCATTTTTACAGGCATGGTTGCAGAAAATAAAAGGTTTTGTCTTTGCGCTGGTAAAAAAGAAATTATTTTTTGAATGTCATCGTTGAAACCCATGTCTAGCATACGATCTGCCTCATCAAGCACTAAATATTTTAAACCCTTTAGTTTTACATAACCCATATTTAAATGCGCAATCATGCGGCCCGGTGTACACACCACAATATCAACACCAGTATTCAATGCTTTTTTTTCCGCGGCAAAAGAACTTCCGTCGCCACCACCATATACGGCAATTGAACTTACATCGGTAAAATAAGAAAGGCCTTCTAAACTTTCTGCAATTTGAATGGCTAACTCACGCGTTGGAACAATCACAAGTGCATTGATATCGTGAGAGTCGTGTTGTGTAGTGAGTAATCTATGTAAGAGTGGAAGTAAAAATGCAGCGGTTTTACCCGTGCCCGTTTGCGCCGCAGCTATAATATCTTTTCCTTCTAATATGGGAACCATTACCTGTTGTTGCACCGGTGTTGCCGTCTCGTAACCCATCGCATCAATACCATCCAGTATCCGCTGATCCAATCCTAAATCAATAAACTTCAAAATAAAATATTTAATGTGTCTATAAACAAAGATAGGGCTTATTACGGCCCTATCTGTTAATCTATTACAACAACGCTTGCATTATAGCTTTTCGTATAATGCGCGCAGTTTTTGACGCGTCATCATTGTTTCCCAGTCTTTACCAAGTGCGTTTTCCCAAAGTGGTTTTAGACTTAATGAAATATCAATCATGGTATTAAAATCTTGATCGGATAATCCTGCACAAATACCTACTGGAATATCGATGTTATTTTTTTCAACCATGAATTTAAATTCTTTAACACCTGCTGGGTAATACTCCTCTAAATGATTCATCACAATACAGTTACCAATACCGTGTTTGGTGCCTAGTAAATAACTGAGTCCATAACTCACTGCATGTGCAACACCTACTTGACTATACGCAATGCTCATGCCACCTGCAAAAGATGCCATCATTAATTGTTCGTCACATTCATCATCCCAAGTATTTTTTTCTACAAATACTTTTCTGCAAAGATCTAGTGCCTTTTCGCCATAGCTCTTACTAAATTCATTTAAGTAAGTGCCTTCTAATGATTCGATGCAGTGTATATAACAATCCATGCCCGTATAAAAACGCTGATTTGCTGGCGCGTCTTTTGCTAAATCTGGATCGAGTACAATTTGATTAAACGGTGTAAAATCTGAATTCATCCCCAGCTTACGCACAGGACCTGTTAACACGGTTGTTCTACTCACTTCGGCACCGGTTCCGGATAATGTTGGAATACCTACTTTATAAACGCCCGCCTGTTTTACAAGATCCCAACCCTGATAATCCGCCGATGATCCAGGGTTTGTCATCATAAGCGCAACCGCTTTTGCAAGGTCCATCGTAGAGCCACCACCAATACCAATAATACCGCTAACGGTACCAAATTCTTCGCGCAATGATGCGGCCAAAGCGTCTACCTGACCGGTTTTGGGCTCATGGGTAACATCTGCAAAAACAATTTTATCTTTTCCTGTGAGTGGAATTCTTTGTACGAGTGACTTACCTTCAAAAAAATGATCCACTAAAAAAATCATTGGCGCACCGCCTTTTCTATTGGGTGCTAATATTTCGTCGAGTTGATTAAAACTACCGCGTCCATACACCACATAGTCAACCATTTTAAAATTTCTAAAACTCATATCGTTCTGTTTTATTTCAGGTAATTATTGTTGTAAAAGCTTGGCAGCTTTTTCTAAATCTTGAGGGGTATCAATTTCTACCCCCATATAATTTGTAGTCACCATTTTTATAGGCACGCCGTTTTCTAAATAACGTAGGCACTCAATTTTTTCTGCGGCTTCTAGTGGTGTCATTTCCCAATTGGTAAATGCAAGTAGCGCTTCTTTTTTAAAAGCATACACGCCAATATGTTCGTAATAAACAATGGCTGTATCCCTGCTTCTAGGATAAGGTATCACGCTACGCGAAAAAAACAAGGCATTGTTATTTTTATCGATCGCAACTTTAACATAATTGGGATCTTCAATATTTTGTTGTGACGTAAGCACTTGCATCAACGATGCTAC
>JBIISK010000060.1:0-8994 GCA_044341045.1 Sediminibacterium sp.
ATAATGTTGCGATAGGATTTAGTGCAAATATTGGAGAGGGTGTGACTAATGCGATAGCGATAGGTCAGGGGTCAAGTAACTCAACATCGAATAGTATCCAACTCGGTAATGGATCTATTACGCGTGTAAATACCTCGGGTACGATAGTTACAACAAATGATATCACTGCTAAACATATCAAAGGAAATTCTGGTGCTTTAAGTATTGCTGCATCTACCGGTGCGGGGACATCGCCATCAGCGGTTTCTGTAACTGGTACAGATATGAGTGGTGTAGTGTCTTTAACAACGGGCACAAGCCCTACGGTTAATGCAGTATTAGCTACTATCACTTATAATACTGCCTTTTCAACAGCACCTGTGGTTGTAATCACGCCAGCAAATGCTGCAACAGCTAGTTTAGCTGCAGCACAAGCTGTTTGGGTGAATATAACAACAACAGGGTTTACCATTAATACCAATACAACGGCTGTTGTTTCATCTACAGCCTACAAATGGAACTACGTTGTTATACAATAAGGTCGTTTTTGTCATTAAAAAGTCATAAAACTAGGACACTATGCCGTTCTACAATTCTGTGACAATTGCCCCCGCTCCATAAGCCACATTTGCACCTGAAATCAATGCAGATGCGGTTTAGCGGTTTAATAGTGAGTTTGTTTTTTTGCATCACAGCTGTTCAAGGACAGGTGGGTAAGACATCACGCCCGGACACGTTATATGGTTCTGCCAATGAAATCATAGTTACTGCCACAAGAACCGAAAAAAAATTAGGCAATGTTGCCGTTCCGGTAACACTTATTTCTAGCAAGCAAATTGCACAAGCGGGTTCTGTTAGACTCGCTGATATTTTACAAGAGCAAGCAGGTTTATTTATAACAACTGGATTTGGTGCGGGTGTACAAATGCAAGGGTTAAATCCCGATTACACATTAATATTACTAAATGGAGAACCACTAGTAGGACGAACAGCTGGCATACTTGATTTAAATAGAATTACGGTTGGCAATATCAAGCAAATTGAAATTGTAAAAGGCCCATCTTCTAGTTTGTATGGAAGTGAAGCGATGGCAGGTGTTATCAATATCATTACAACAGCGCCAAAAATAAATGAATTTGCATTGAGTGCACGGTATGGAAGTTTTAATACTTCTGATATTAATGCCACGTATAATTATTCGAAAAATAAATTTTCATATCAGGGCTTCGTTAACAATTACCATACCAGTGGTTTTAGCCTGCGCCCCAATAGCCAAACAAGTTTTGTAACGCCCATTAACAGGTTTACACAGCAACATCAACTCGGTTATCAACTTTCTGACAAAACAAAATTATCTGGTTCGGTTAGGTTCAATAGGGAGCGCATTACCAACGAAATTGCAGTAGAAAATAATGGCGTTATTGTAAATTCGGAAGGAAAAGAATCAAATAACGATGCAAATATTTCTGCGTCATTATCGCATAGGTTTAACAGTAGTGTTAAAACAAATGCTAAACTGTATGCAACTACATTTACGAGTGAGCAGGAGCTAGCTACTTCTTCTGGCGCCCCTTACACCGATTATTTTAAGCAACGATTTTTACGCTTCGAGTCTCAAACCGATTTTTCTATTTTAAAAAATATTGAAACATCTGTTGGGGCTGGCTATTTACTCGATAGAGCCAATAGTACACGTTATGATAAAAAAGAGAGCACCAAAGAAAATGCAGTAGGCTATGCATTTTTTCAGTCAGAATGGAAACCGCTCGACAAGCTTGTTATTATTGGCGGCGCGCGCTATGATCACAATGCACTTTTTGCAGCAGCATTTAGTCCAAAGCTTGCATTAAAATATGCACTTACTAACAATATAAATTTTAAGGCAAGTGTAGGTCGTGGATTTAAAGCACCCGATTTTAGGCAGCTTTATTTAAACTTTACAAATACTGCTGCGGGTGGGTATAGCGTTTTTGGTGCCATCGAAGCGCAAAAAATTATCAATGTATTAAAAGGCATAGGCCAAATTGCAAGCGTCGAATCTGATTTTTATAATTTAAGTGCATTGCAGCCAGAGTTTTCTACGGGGTATCATGCAAGTTTTGATTACACTGCGTCTAAAAAACATACTTTTTCGGTTGGGCTCTTCTATAACAATATCAGCAATTTAATTGATAGCAGACTTGTAGCGTACAGAACCGGTGGCGCGCAAATATTTAGTTACCTCAATGTAAAAACGGCTTATACAAAAGGACTAGAATTTAATGCCGATTATAAAATTGGAAAATATTATTCCGTTACGAGCGGGTATCAATTTTTACTTTCTGGAGACGCATCTGAACTAGATAAAATTAAAGAAGGAAAAGTTTTTACCCGTGACAACAATGGGTATAGTAAGCGGTTAAGCATGTCGGATTATGTAGGCTTGCCCAATAGAAGTAAGCATCAACTCAATTTGAAATTCCAGTATCAAAAGGAACAAACATTTGCATCACTTCGTGCATTGTACAGAAGTAGCTGGTATGTAACTGATACGGATGGTAATGGATTATTTAATACTAACGATGCAAAGGCCACCGGGTTTGTTCAACTCAACGCAACTGTTGGTTTACGTACCTCTAAAAAAATTACTGTGCAACTTGGCTGCAATAATATGCTCAATTACAAAGATCCAATTAATATGCCAAATTTCTTTGGTAGGTCAGGATTTATAGCTATCAACTATTCAATTAAACAATCAACCGAAAAATAGAAAACCATGAAAAAAATCATCTACGCTTTATTTGCATTTTTGTTTTTTACAGCTTGTGATAAAGATGACAACACAACTAAGGTAGATCCTGTTGTTTCTGTTACCGTTACCAATTTACCTGCTGATACCATTATTGGTATTACGCCTGGTGTTCCACCTTCTGGCGGTATGCCTTTTGGTGCTGGAAAGTATACGTTTTTTAGTTTAGAAAGAGGGGTGGTGGTTCCTTCATCAGATAGTGCTACAAACAAATGGGACATTGCATTTAGAGGCACTGCTATTTTAACCAATAGTGGTAATGGTGGACCAGGAGCAGGTGGTGCATTTGTTTATATTGGTTTATTTAATGATCTAAAAACAATTCCTTCCGATTCTACATTTAGAACTGAGAATGTGCCTACCTCATATGCAGTGCCTTTTGGTAGTAATAGGGGTTGGTATGTGTATGATGGTTTAAACAACTTAGTTACACCAATACCAGGTCGTGTTTTAGTGATCAGAACAGCCACTGGAAAATTTGCGAAAGTTGAAATATTAAATTACTACAAAGGTGGTGTAACGCCTGCCGCTAGTGCTTCTGATATTATTAAAATGAGAGATCAGCGTTATTTTACGTTTAGGTATAGTTATCAATCAAACGGGACAAAGTCGTTCTAGATTAATTTATAACTCCCCCATCTAAATGGAATCTGCATTATGTATGTAGGTTCCATTTTTTTTAGTATTTTACTATCATGAAAAAAGGACTTATCTTTTTGTTTGTGTTTTTTGCTTTTATCGAATCGCGCGCGCAAGTAAAACAACCTAATATTATTTTATTTTTGGTAGATGATATGGGCTGGCAGGATTGCTCTTTGCCATTTTGGGATAAGCCTACCAAACTGAATGCTACCTATCATACACCTAACATGGAGCGCTTAGCTGCAAAGGGAATGATGCTCACAAATGCATATTCAAATGCAGTTTGTACACCTACTAGGGTAAGTTTAATGACGGGTATGAATGTTGCAAGACATGGTGTTACCAATTGGACCAATGTAAATATCAATACACCTACCGATTTTAAAGACAGTTTATTACAACCGGCTCCATGGAATTTTAACGGACTAACGCCGGAGCGCCATTATACAGACGCGCTTCAGCATACGGTAGTGGCGACCCCTTTACCACAAATTTTAAATGAGGCTGGTTATTACACCATACATGCTGGTAAAGCACATTTTGCATCTACAGGTATGCCAGGTGCTTCACCCATTAATATGGGTTTCGATGTAAACATTGGAGGAAGTGCAGCTGGACATCCAGGTAGTTTTTTAGCGTCAAAAAATTATCGTCAAAATGAAAAGGATACAAGTTGGGCCGTTAGAGGACTTGAAAAATATATACCCGAAGATCTTTATTTGACGGAAGCCATAACAAGAGAAGCGATTCATACGCTAGACAATAGAAATAATAGCAAACCTTTCTTTTTATATTTATCACATTACGCCGTGCATGTACCTTTCGATAAAGACATTCGCTTTTATCAAAAATATATTGATGCAGGCCTTACCGATACAGAAGCTAAATATGCAGCACTTGTAGAAGGCATGGATAAAAGCCTTGGTGATATTATGCACTATTTAGAAAAAAACGGACTAGATAAGGATACGTATATTTTATTTACTTCCGACAATGGTGGCCTTAGTTTAAAAGGAAGTAGATCTGGCGAACCGCATACGCAAAACCTGCCTCTTAAACAAGGAAAGGGATCTTTGTACGAAGGAGGCATTCGCGTACCAATGATTGCTGCTGGGCCTCAAATAAAGCCTGGTTCTGTATCTAAACAATATATTGTTTCGGAAGATTATTTTACAACCATTTTACAAATGGCAAACGCCTACCCCCAAAAAGTGAAGCAAGTAGTAGATGGAAAAAGTTTTTTACCTGTCTTACAAGGCAAACAAAAAAATATAGATGCGCAAAAGACAATTATTTGGCATTATCCCAACAACTGGACAAATGTTAATTTAAAAGGTATTTCATGGGCATCTGCTATTAGGCAAGGAGATTGGAAACTCATTTACTTTCATAAGCAACAAACCCTAGAACTGTATAACCTTGCAAAAGATATAGCGGAACAGCAGGATTTGTCAGGCATTGAAATTGCCAAAACAAAATTGCTAGCACAATTACTCACTCAAAAACTAAAAGAGCGAAACGCTGCTATGCCATCTTGGTTATCAACTGGTCAAACCATTGCTTGGCCTAACGAAATATTTGAATTATCCAATACTAATCAGGTAATCAAATAAATTGGTATCAGTTGCTAGGTTTAGTTTTTTTCGAAGTCGGTACCTGCTAATTTCTACGCCTCTTACAGAGATGTTCATGAGTTGCGCGATTTCTTTGGTAGATAAATTCATTCTCAAATAAGCACATAGCTTGAGTTCATTATTACTGATATTGCTATGTTTCTCTTTGAGTTTGACAATAAAATCGGAATGGACTTTATCAAAATGTTTGGTAAAGTATTCCCATTCTTGATCTAAATTTTCGTCTTCGTTGAGTGCCTTTACCATCTTTTTTAATTCGGTAATGGCGTATTCGTTGTCTATCTTTTTTATAATACTACCTAGTTCGCTTTTAACTTTGGTAAGCAGTTCACCTTTTTTTACAATGTGCATCGCAGAAGAGGCTAGCTCAGAATTTTTAAATTCAATTTCTACTCCTAGCTTTTCATTTTGAAGCGTTACTAAATCACTTTCTGACTTATTAATTTCCAACTCGTGAATATATCTTAAACGCTGCTGCTCCTGCTCATATTTTTGCTGTTGCGCTTTAAACTTTGTACGCTGATAAATATGAAGTTTATAAACGCCAAATCCAATGGCAATAAAATAAAGGAGATATGCAAGTAATGTTCGGTACCATGGCGCATCAATTGTAAATTGGTAGCTAGATACCGCTGATTCATTGCCTAAGTTGTTTCTAACTTTTACTTCAAATGTATAACTGCCTGGCACCAAATTGGTATACTCTTTTTCTGTTCTTTTTGTCCATCCAGACCAGTTATTTTCAAACCCTTTTAATCTATAACTATATTCTAGATTATTTTGGAAGCCAAATGCAACAGACGTAAAATCAAAATGCATGGTTTTAAACCGGTAAGCAACCTGCGGCATACTTGTTGCATCTTGCACTTGATTTTCATTTACATTTTTAAAGTAGCCACCAAATAAAGTACTGTCTAGGTTGTCAATAATATGTACGGATCTGATTTGAACATTTAAAGCAGGCGCTAGCTTTTTATATTTTTCATAGTTGATATGGTAAAATCCTTTTTCGCCACCTAAAAAAATATTACTGCCATCAACGGCGTATATATATTCAAAGCCACTTAGCATTTTGGCGCTCAGTTCAGGAATGTAAATGACCTGTGGTTGATTACCAGTGAAGTCAATGACACCCAATACTTTTTCATGGATAAACCAAATATTACCTTCTTTGTCTTCTTTTAAATAGCGAATACTTTGATTGCCTAAAAGTGAAGTGTAGCTAGAGGCGGTTTCAAACCTGTCTTTTTCGGTATTGTACTCATATACGCCGTTTTCTGTACCAACTACAATTCTATTTTTTATTTTATAGATGTGGTTGTTGAGTAAAGCGGGTAGTCCTTCTTTTTTCTGATATTGTTTGGTGATATATTGTCCGTCAATCGTTCTTTCAATTTTATATACACCATGGTAAGGATGCGACACCCAAATATTTTCTTCGGCATCAATGGTAACATACCTAGAAGATTCAATAAAGTTTGGAATATCTAATGTTTGAAAAAGTTGATTGGCTTTTGCATCAAAAATGGTAAGACCTCTATATGTTCCACCAACAACTACGCTAGCAGGTGACATGTTACCCAGTGGTGTAAAGTTCCAAAACCCGGGTTTACTCGAAAAGGAAGTAGCTGTATTATTATTTACATAAAATGCGCCTTCATGATGGCCTAACAATAATTTGTTGTTGATCAGTGAAAGTCCCCATGATTGTCCGCTTGTATTTTGCACCAACGAGAAATCACCTTTACTAAAACTTAAATCTTTTAAAGGTTGAAGTCCAACGGTATAAAGTCCATTGGATGTACCAATATACAGTTGTTGGTTTTGAATCATGGCTGTATAGCCAGATTCATCGAGTAGTTTGGGTGAAATATGTTTGATAGCACTGTTGTAGGCAATAAAGTCTAATCCATTATTTAAGCCCAGCCACAAATTTTGTTTGTTGTCTAAGAAGATGCTTAAAATATTATTACTCTGAAGCCCTTCGGTACTTGAAAACTTTTGAATGATTTCGGCTTTATTATTTATGATGTATACGCCACTATTACTTGTTGCCAGGGCAGTCCATTCTTTATTAATGGCGATGGCGCTATAAATCCGCTCATTTTGAATAAAATTGGCGGCGCCAGACTTAATTGGGGTAATGGTATTATTGGCAAAATAAAAAATCCCACTTTTTAATGTAGTAATGATAGCTCCTGATCCGCTTGGAATCATCCCTGTAATTGGGTCGGTTTTGGAGAAACTATAATTTGTTAGCACCGGCTGCCAACCCTCATTTTCAAACACCATCAGACCCGTTTGGTAGTCGTGGGCATATAATTTTCCGTTACAACTGGTTAGGTAAGCCCATTCGGAAGGGGCTTTAAATACTGTAATGGCACCCCCATTGTACTGGAAAATTTTATTGGGAGACCTAAAAAATATAGAAGTTCCTAATGAAACAATGTCCCAAACGTCTTCAAATGACCTGAATTTAGCAGGGATTAAGGAAGTTAGTGAGGTATAAACAAGGTTACCGTTGGCATTTGGGGCAAAATAACCAAGTTCGTCCTGTCCTCCCACGTATATTTTATGATCGCTACCAATTTCTACCGATCTAACAATGGTTTTATTGGGTAGGGGGTAAAGTTTCCAGTTTTTTCCATCAAAACTCAATAACCCCTCGTTGTTGGCAAAGTAAACAATACCGTTCTTGTCTTGTTTAACATCCCAGTTCTGCAGTCCTGCGTTATAGGATAGTTTAGAATAATTAATTATATCTGGAAGGCCAATGGTATTTTGGCTACTTGCAAAAATGGGTAGAAGAAGTAAAAAGAGGATTTTTTTCACTGCTCAAAAATTTAATTTAAACTTAAATATATGAAATGTTCATTGATGTAGTATTGAAGTAATTTACATTATTGATAATCAATTAGTTAAAAATAATGATGTAGTATTGAAGTGTTAAACAATTAATATTTTGTAGTGTCTGTTACTACTTTTACGTTGCCAAAAATTCATTTTTTTTCTTTCACATAAACGATTGCATTATGAAAATAAGATTTATTCTTATGTGCCTTGTTTTGATGCTCGGGCTTGGCGTAGAAACGCTTTACGCTCAGTCAATTGCCGTTACCGGTAGAGTAAAAAACAAAAATACTGGCGAATTGCTAGTAGGGGCTTCTGTTTCTGTTAAGGGCAAATCCCTTGCCCTCACCGATGCCAATGGCCGGTTTTCACTTAACACATCTGTAGGTTCTATCCTAGAAATCACTTACACAGGCTTAATTACTTCCAAGGTTACGGTGGTAAAAGAAGGTGAAGTAGAAGTTTCTATGGAGCAAAATCCTGCAAACACACTTGGCGATGTAGTAGTAGTAGGTTATGGTACCCAAAAGGTGACTAAAATATCTGGTGCTATTTCAACGGTTAAGTCAAGTGATATTGAAAAACTAAAACCAGTTAGAACGGAAGAAGCCCTTCAAGGTAAGGCGTCTGGTGTTAACGTTATCCAGTCTGGATCACCTGGTGCTAAACCAACGGTATTAATTAGAGGTATTCCTTCTTTTTCTGGTACTGACCCAGTGGTAATTATTGACGGGGTTCCCCAAACACTTACCGATCTTAATGCGATTAACGCTGCAGATATTGAATCAATCAACGTATTAAAGGATGCTGCTACCACGGCCATATTTGGCGTTAAAGGTGGTAATGGTGTAATTGTGGTTACTACCAAAGGTGGTAGAAAAAGCCAAAAAGCAGCAATTACTATCAATAGCAACTATGGTGTGCAAGAAGTGATGAACACCCTTGGTGTTTTAAATGCTACAGAATATGGCGCCATGATCAATGAAGGTAGCACCACGGCTGGCGGCCCAATTGTTTTTCCAAACCTTTCTTTATTAGGTGTGGGTACCAATTGGCAGGATCAAATTTTTAGAAGAGCTGCATTACAGTCTCATACGATTG
>JBIISK010000061.1:0-8798 GCA_044341045.1 Sediminibacterium sp.
CTGACCACCTTTTAAGTAAAAAGTGCCCTCGTATGTAACAGAGTCTACTCTTTTAAATTCTTGAGTAGGCACAGGTACTGGATTATTCCAACCACCAATGGTTGCAGCACCCACTAAAAATAATCTTCTAGAAGTAGGTGGTTGCACTCTTGGAGGAATGACATATGGAGTAGCAGTTAACGTCAAAACATTTGATGTTAATTGATCGTTGTTATTTCCATAAGATGAAATAATACGTGCATCAATTTTATAGGCAACGTTGTAGTTAAAGCCAAATCCTAGTAAAATAGAATTTAATTCTTTACCTATAAATGCATAACTCATCCTTCCGTTTAAAACGATAGAAGCGGCTTTAGAAAAACCTCTTCCTGAAGAGTCGATTTGTAAGATGTATTTAACAGTATTATCATTTGTAGCATATTGTGGGTTGGTCCAAGAGAACAACACCGCAGTACTCAATGAATCTGCTGTTCTAGTTGCAATCGTTGTTGTAGATGCTTGTAATACAACACTCTTTCCTGGTTCATACACAGTAAGAGGCGCAACTTTTTCACAAGACCAAAGTGCAACTGCAAATGTGGCTGTGAAAAGCAATGATTTTAAAATTTGTTTCATTTTTTACAATTTTAGTTGTTGTTCTTATTGTCTGGTTACAGTGTAAGTTCCTGCTTGGAAATCAACTGAAATTTTATAATTACCCGGAGTAGTTGGACCATCAAATCCTGGATCCGCATCTTTCTTTTCAAGTGTACCTGAAAAAGCATCGCCAGTTAATTTCTTGTACTGTGTACCCCAAACGCCATTTTCTTGAATCATCTTGTAATTTCCACCACCTACAAAAGCAACAACGCCTTCATATAATGTTTCTGTTACTCTAGCCAAACGCTGTGAAGTAACAAATGGAGAACCAAGTGGGTTAGACCAACCAGATGCAAATGCATTACCCGTTACCCATAATGTTCCTGCAGTAGGTACGGCAACTTTTGGCGGCGGTGCATATGGTAATACTCTAAATGCTAACACGTTTGAAATTAACTCCGTTGGCGCAGCACCTAAAGTAGCAATGATACGTACTTCAATTCTTGCTACTCTTCCTGGTCTTAGATTTAAATCAGCAATAGCGATGTTAAAAGCCTTTTGCGTATATGATACAGACAAGTCTTTACTAATAGATATAGACTTTTTCTTGGCACCTCTAAAATTAGCACCAGCCGTATCAATTTCTAAAGTGTAATTCACATTTTGAGAACTTACACCAGAAGCAAATTTGTAATTAGGGTTTGTCCAATTAAAGGTAACACCTAAATTATCTTCTGTTAAAAAGTTTAGTGCAATGCTATCTCTAGAAGTAGCAGAAAGCACCGGAGCCGTACCACTCATGTAGGTATCTTTTGCCTCGTCTTTTTCACAAGCAGCAAAGAATACGATAGCAAGGCTCACGTAAACTAGTGATTGAATTATTTTTTTCATACAATTTATTTTAAATGTTTCAGACAAGTATTAATAACCTGTGTTTTGAACTAGATTAGGATTAGATGAAATGTCTGCAGAAGGAAGTGGGTACAATCTTCTAAATGCATCTACATTGGTTCCGCCTCTAACACCACCTTTCCAAGGCCATAGATAAGAAGACTCTACAAATCTATTGTAACGGATAAGGTCTGTTCTTCTAAATCCTTCCCAATATAATTCTCTTGCACGTTCATCTAAAATGAAATCTAAATTTAATTGAGATGATGTAATTGTACTTGCACCAGCTCTTGTTCTTAACGCGTTTACATAGGTTAAAGCAGTTCCTGCATCACCAGTCCCACCTCTTAATACCGCTTCAGCGTATACTAAGTTCATTTCGGCAGAACGGAAAATTGGGAAATCAATATCAACCCAAGTTAAGTTTTTACCTGGCGTACCATTCATATTGAGATTTCTATATTTAGTGATCGCATAGCCATCCGTAAATTTAGTTAAATCATTAATGTCTGCAGATTGACCACTTGTGTGAAACTGTGAACGCTTATCAGCAGTACCAGTTAAATCAGGGAACTTGCTTGATAAACCAGTTGTGGTTCTTAAACCACCCCATCCACCATCAACACCAAATTGTGCAGCAACCATGTTACCACCAACAGGAGCGTGTGCTAAGAATGTAGTACCACCCCAGTTTTGTGTTCTTAAACCATCATAGTTAATGGTTAAAATAAACTCAGAAGTATTTACATTATTATCTGCACGCATTAGTTTAGTATAGTCGCTAATCAAAGTATAACCAGCGTCTAATACTCTTTTTGCGTAAGTAGCAGCATCTGTATTTCTAGCAGTACCTGTGTATACTTGCGCATTTAAATATAAACGAGCAAGTAATGCCCAAGCTGCAGCTTTATCTGCACGGCCATATTCATTTCTACGCGCATCTACTAAGTCTGCTTCAATGGCTCTTAGTTCAGATTCAACATAAGCAAAAATTTGAGCACGTGTTCTTTGCTTAGGCAATACAGAACCCAAAGCTTCTGCATCCGTAACAAAAGGAATGTTACCAAATAAATCCATTAAAATAGAATATTGGTAAGCACGTAAAAATCTAGCTTCTGCTCTGTATTTTTTAATCGCTTCAGCATCTACGCCCGTAATTCCTTTAGATGCAACAGTTGCATCAGCAGATTGACGAATGAAATCGTTTGCTAAAGTGATTTGATAGTAACAACGGTAGTAAAGCCCTGTAAGCATTGGATTACTTGCAGACCAATTCATGTTGTGGAAATCTTGAATACCAGGATCTCCCCAAGAAACAACGGCTTCATCGGTACTTAATTCTTGTGCTTTCCAATACAAGCGTAAGAAATCAGAAGTACCTTCATCGATACCTTGAATATCTCCGTTACCTGCAGGTCCAGCATTACCTGTTAAAGCATAGCTCGCATATACTTTTGCGAAAGCTTGCCTATAGCCATTTGCGTCGGCATACACAGTTGCTGATGTAACATCGTTTGTAGGCAACAAGTCTAAGGTCTTGTTACAAGATGCTAATACAACAATCGCTCCAACTGTAGCTATGATTTGTTTGTATAGATTATTTTTCATTGTTATATTTTTTTGTACTATTGATTGAATTAGAAATCAAGATTTATACCCAATACAATGGTTCTTGGACGAGGATAAAAATTATTATCTATACCACCGTTCATTTCAGGATCTAAACCAGTATACTTAGTAATAGTTAATACATTTTGTACAGTTGCATTAATACGTAAAGCAGCTTTATTATTAAATACATTACCAACATTGTAACCTAAGTTAATGTTGTCAATACGTAAGAAAGAAGCGTTTTGTACATAGTAATCAGACAAGTAATAGTTAGAACCATTACCACTAAATCCTGATTTTAAATAATCTCTAGAACCGTTATTGATATAACCAATAGGGTTTAAGATATTTCTTAAAGTACCAGAGCTAGCTGCAATACTGTTGTATAAGTAGTTACCAATATTAGCACGCATAACAATACCAGCATTCCACTTCTTATGTGTAACACTTGAACTGAAACCATAAAACATTTGAGGATCTATACCTTTGTATTGATACAAATCTTGTTCGTTAATGTTACCATCTCTGTTTAAGTCTGCAAATAAACCATCGATAGGCTTATCGTTCGCATCATACACTTGCTTGTACACAAAGAAAGAACCTCTTTGTTTACCTACAGAGTGAATTAAGATGGTGTTACCTGTACCACCACTAATTCCACCAAAACGAGCACCTGCATAAGCTGGATCATCAGAGATGGTTAATTTAGTGATTCTGTTTTGGTTGTATGTTGCGTTGAACGCGATATCCCAAGTTGTATTTTTGTTACGGATAGGTTGGATATTTAAAGTAAACTCGATACCCTTATTTTCCATAGTACCTACGTTTGCAACAATCTTATTGCTAAAGTTAGTACCAGCTGGCTGGTTTACTTCATTTAACAAATCAGAAGTTTCTCTTCTGTATGCTTCAATCGTACCAGTAATTCTATTATCAGCAAAACCAAAATCTAACGCTAAGTTAGTAGTTGCTGTTTGCTCCCACTTACGATTAAAATAATAACCATTAGGACGAGAAATTTGCGTGAAAGTATTACCAAATTGGTACTGTGCTGTATTTGAACCTAGGTTGTAATAAGAGATATAGTCATAGTAACCAATACCATCTTGTTGACCCGTAACACCATAGCTTGCACGTAATTTAAGTTCTGTTAAAGATTTTATGTTCTTAAATAATCCTTCTTCTTTTAATTTCCAAGCAACAGCTCCAGAAGGGAATACTGCAAAACGGTTATCTGGATTAAATTTAGAAGACCCGTCTTGACGAAGAGAAGCCGTAAATAAATATTTACCCTTTACAGAAATATTCATTCTTCCTAAATAAGAACTTAAACGGTATTCAGGTTTATCGAAAGCAAAAACCGGCGTATTTACAACAGTACCATTAAAAGTTTGATCCGCAAAGTTGTAATCCGTTGTCAAATAATTTTGATACTCGTAACCACCAGTAAGTTCCACTCTTGTAGATAAGTAAGGAATTTCTTTGGTATAATTCAAGTACGCATTCAAATAAGTATTATTTCTAGTTTGACGGTACTGATTGTTTACCCCGCTATGAAACTTACCAGCTGCATCTTTAAAGCGCATATAAGTAGTAGCTGCTTGCTCATTAATTACATTTGTACCTTTACCTTCAGCAACATCCATACCTGTGTTTACAACAACGTGTAAATCAGGTATAAAATGCACTTTATAGTCTACTACCGCATTTGCAATATGACGTGTAACATCACTTTGATTGTTTCTATCGAGCAATATACCAAGTGGGTTTCTTGGCGCTAGAGCACGAAGGCCATTTGAAGAAGTCGCATCTAACCAGTTCCAATATCCATTGTACGCCTGTGTGCCAGAATAAACGGGTTTGGTAGGGTCAAAATAAGCAGCTGCGCCAATAGCACCTTGATCTGCAAAGTTTGTTTTGCTTGCTGCTAACTTATAGTTGATATTAACGGTAAGGTGATTGTCAAATAGTGTAGGACTTACATTTATACCAACCGTTGTTCTGTTTAGTTTATCAGATCTTAAAACACCTGACTGCATTAAATTACCGAGTGAAAAACGGTAAGGTAATTTTTTTAACGCACCAGATACAGAAATGTTATTGTCTGTTGTAAGCGCTGTTTGATAAATTTCATCTTGCCAATCGGTAGAAGCAGCGCCCAACAAATTGGTATAACTAGGGCCTTTTGTTTTTACAATATCTCTGATTTCATCAGCAGAGAATACATCCGCTTTTTTAGTAACATTTGAAACACTGAATTGTGAGCTAAATGCATACTTTGGTGCGCCAGACTTACCTTTTTTAGTGGTAATGATGATTACACCATTGGATGCTCTTGCACCATAAATAGCAGTTGCAGATGCATCTTTTAAAATTGAAAAAGATTCGATGTCGTTAGGGTTGATTAAGGCAAGCGCATTTGCTTGACCAGAAATACCACCACCATCGATAGGCATACCGTCCACAACAATAAGTGGATCGTTACTTGCATTTAAAGATGCACCACCTCTAATACGAATCGTACTTCCTGAACCAGGTGCACCATTGTTACTAGTGATTTGTACACCCGCTACTTTACCCTGAATGAGTTGCTCCGGTGTTGAGATAACACCTTTGTTGAAGTCTTTAGAAGACACATTCACAACAGATCCAGTTAGGTCCTTTTTACGAACGCTACCATAACCAATTACCACTACATCATTTAGCTGATCAACAGCTGGAGATAGTGCAACTGATACAGTGTTGCCGCTAAGGGTTACTTCTTTGGTTTCAAAATTCAAAGAAGATACAACTAGTGTAGTTGCCTTAGCAGGAACTTTCAAACTAAATGACCCATCGGCATTTGTTTGAGCTCCAACACCAGATCCTTTTACAAGGACACTAGCAGCCGCTAACGGCGAACCATCTTTTGCATTGGTTACTTTACCCGTAACCGTACGGTCTTGTGCAATTGATGACAAACAGAAAACTGTTAGCATCATCAGCATTGCAACAAGTGCTTTTTTAATGTTCATAGAATTACAATTTCAATTTGAATAAATACTAATTAGTGATTAAAAATGTTTGTGTTTTTTGTTTTTGATTTGATTGAATAGATATATGATAAACCCCTGGAGCGAGGCCTTTCTTATTGATGATGAGTTGTTGTTGTCCTTTATTTTGCCATCCATTAAATATGCCGTCTACTACAACACCGACCTGACTTAAAAGTTTAACTTGAACCTTCCCTGATTCAGGCAATTGATACTTAACAATCGCTGCTTGGGTTACCGGATTAGGAGAAATAGTGATGAATGTATTTAATAGCGGTAAACTAATATTGGGTGTAGCGGTAACCACTGCATTGTTGAGGTTTTTATTAGAATACACATAGTATTCGCCAGGCTGTAAGGAAACACTTGCAGACCCGCCAGAAACCAACTGGTATTTGTTGGAATACAAACTATACCAAAAACCATCTGTTGGAAAGCTAACGCTGGCAGCTTGAGGGGTAACATCAAAATTACCAACAACAACTAATTTAATAGAGTCGCCATTTAGTTGCATAGACTTTATAGCACCTGCGGTATTAGCGGTATACTTATTAGATCCAAAATCAGTAACGTATGCAGGCGTTGCTCGTAGTTTTAAAAATTTGGCATACGCATCAAATAATGCTTTACGGTTTGCATCTTGCAAATAATCCCATTTAATTGGCTTTTCAGAAAGGCGGCAATTGTTGGCATCTACCGTTAAATTGGTACAAGTATTAATGCTAAAATCATAACCAAGCTCACCAAACTGCCACATCAATTTTGGACCTGGTGTAAGCGCCCAAAAAGCGGCTGCCATTTCATTTCTTTTTAAACCTGTTGCCGGGTTTTTGGCACTATAACTTCCGGATCCATTCCCAAAATTTAAATTTTTATATTGGAGTCTTTCCTCATCATGACTTTCCATATAAGTGACCAAATGCTGTTGTGCAAAATTTCTAGCATTAGAAAAACTAGTGCCAAAATTTGATGTAGAAGTATACCCCATGGTGGCTTCTGTAAAACTATGGTTGGCATTGCCCCATAAAAGCATGCCGTAGTCTGCTAATTCTTTTTCTTCGGAATTGTCCGCAAAATGTTCAAGCATGCAATAGCTTCCAGGGCTAGTTGCTTGCATGGTATCATATATAGCTTTCCAAATTTTTATTCGTGAAGCGTCGTATGCACCCCATGCGCCAACATTGGTTGGATTGTTCACTTGTGTAAATCCTTTTGATAAATCCCATCTGTATCCATCAATATGAAATTCTTGTAACCAGTATTTAGTTACCCTGTTTACAAGATCTTTGGTGGCCATAGATTCATGGTTAAAATCGTAACCAACATTAAAAGGATGCCTAGCATCTGGGTTTAACCAAGGGCTATTTGTTGCAGGTTTATTATTGGTGCCATCCCAATACATTCTTGCAAGTGGCGAAGAACCAAAAACATGGTTTAACACCATATCCATAATCACAGCAATGCCTTGTTGGTGCGCTGCATCAATAAATTCTTTGACCGCTTGTGGTGTGCCATAATATTTATCAGTCGCAAAAAAGAAATTAGGATTGTAACCCCAACTACTATTGCCTTCAAATTCTGAAAATGGCATTAACTCGATGGTATTGATCCCTAATTTTTTCAAGTACGGCAGCGTGTCTTTTAAAGTTTGGAAATCATGTTTGGCCACAAAGTCACGAAGTAATAACTCATACACCACAATATTTTTTTTGTTGGGACGTACAAAGCCTGCATCCTTCCATACATATTTAGGTTGTGCAGTTTGAAGCACACTTACAATACCCGTAGTTTTACCAACTGGATAAGATTTTAAATTGGGGAATGTAGATGCAGCAATGAATTCATCATTCCAAGGATCGAGCACTTTGTTTGTATTATAATCTGCTACTTTTAAAGCGCCATCAATAATATATTGGTAAGCATATTCTACGCCAGGCGTTAAACCCGTAATGCGCGTCCAAAAACGCAAACTATCTGGCGTCATTTTCATAACATGTGATAGTCCAGGTGTCCAATTATTAAAATCACCAGTAACGGTGATCGAAGTTTTTTTAGGCGCATATAAAACGAGCGTTACCGATGTATCACCTGGCTCGTAATTAATGCCATCTTTAACGCCTGCTGGTAATCCAATAAGACTTGTTGCGCCTGTTACTAAATATGAAATAGAATCTCTGCGCGTTGCAGATCCACTAACGCCTTGCACAACAATTTTTTGGGTACCTACTTTTTGTAAAATAAATTTTCGTGCAATCGATGTTCCAGTTGCTGTTGCGATAAGTGAATCATTCACAAAAAGAGATAAGGCAGCGGAAGAACTAGCAACGCCTGCAATAGATATTGTATCACCCACGGCCTTTGTAATAGGCTCCAATGCTGGAATAAACATAGGTTGTGTAAGTGGAGAATCGATACGAACCGCTAAATTATTATCATACACAGTAATGTACATATCAGAAGCATCTGCATTACGCAGCACTTGTGAACCAGTTGCATCTCTAAATAAAATGGCAATTTTTTGAATGGTTTCAGAAGCGTTTGTGATGCCAAAAAAATTACGAAGACCACCACTAATTGTAAATGACCAAACATTATTAGCAAGCTTAGTGCATTTGACTTTATTATCTGCAACACCCCAGGCCACTGGAACATATCTCCAATTACTACTGGAAGTACTCAGTGAAG
>JBIISK010000031.1:0-28167 GCA_044341045.1 Sediminibacterium sp.
TTGCAAGATTTGGCGGTATACTTCGAATCAAAATCGGTGAAAGGCGAAATTGTAATTGTGATTGCTGGCGCCGAATAATTCCTTAATTTTATTGGTACACTTTAATTGAATAAAAAATGAAAAAGATTTTATTGTTTGGTTTCGTATGTTTATTTGTGTTGCAAGCATCAATACTTGTTGCGCAACCCGATCGTCCGCAACAACGCATCAAGTATACCATTCAAGTAAATATGGATGTGGTGTCTAACAAAATAAATGGCACCGAAAAGATTGTATACACCAATAATTCATCGGACACATTAAACAAGATATTTTTTCATACTTATTGGAATGCGTTTCAGCCAGGAAGCAGTATGGATATTAGAAGCAGAGAACTTGGTCAAACTCAAATTAGACCTGCTTCCAGAATGAGTGACGGACTTGATTGGGACGCGCGTGTTAAAGATCGTATCAGTAAATTAACGCCTTCTGAAATTGGCTATCAACAGGTAAAGTATGTAAAAATAAATGGCGTGGCACAAGTGTTAAAAGAATATGAAACCATACTTGAAGTTGTGTTAGCTAAACCTGTATTGCCAAAATCGTCGGTACAAATGGAAGTATCCTTTGAAGCACAAGTGCCGCTACAAATTAGAAGAAGTGGAAGAGATAATAAAGAAGGGATTCGCTATAGCATGAGCCAGTGGTATCCTAAAGTTGCAGAGTATGATTATCAAGGTTGGCATGCCAATCAATACATTGCTCGAGAGTTTTATGGCGTATGGGGTGATTTTGACGTTAACATTACCATCGATAAAAATTATTTTGTTGCAGCAGGCGGCGATTTACAAAATCCACAAGAAATTGGTATGGGTTACGAAACGCCTGGCTCTAAACTTGTAACGACCTCTGGGGATACTAAAACATGGAAATGGCAGGCGTATAATGTGCACGATTTTATGTGGGCTGCAGATCCTACCTATAAAATGATTACTCGTAAACCTACGGGCGGTGGTCCACTTTTAAGAGTTGTTTACAAGGCAGTTGATTCTTTGGAAAACAATTGGCAAAAGATGGCAGATGTTGTAACAAATGCATATCCCATTATTGCAAAAACTTTTGGTACTTATCCATACAAAACATACACGTTTATTCAGGGTGGAGATGGTGGTATGGAATATCCAATGTCTACACTTATTAAAAGTGCGAGTGTCGGAACCGCCATTCATGAGTGGATGCATACCTGGTATCAAATGCTGATGGGTTCTAACGAATCTTTGTATCCATGGATGGATGAAGGTTTTACTGATTATGCAAGCACACGTGTACTCGCAGAACTCAATGGAAGTAAAGGTTTCCCATATGAAGGCTCTTATAGAAGCTATATTAGTTTAACAAAAAGCCCCTTTGATGAACCAGCAAGTACCCATTCGGATCATTACAACACCAATTTAGCGTACAGTACTTCGTCGTATAGTAAAGGTGCTGTGTTTATGAGTCAGTTGGGCTATGTGATTGGTGACGCTGTAAGAGATCAAGTATTACTTGATTATTACAACGCTTGGCGGTTTAAACATCCCAATCCAAATGATTTTATTAGAGTTGCAGAAAAGAGAAGTGGATTAGAACTTGATTGGTACAAAGAGTACTGGATTAATTCTACCAAAACAATCGACTATGCTGTAGGCGACATTAATCTTATTCAGGACAAAACAAATATCACCATTAAGCGTGTTGGTAAAATGCCAATGCCTATCGATATTTTAGTTACCTATAAAGATGGCTCTCAAGAAATGCATTATGTGCCACTTAATTTGCAATTTGGAGAAAAGCCATCCGAAAGTAATGTTCCAAGAACAGTTCATGCAGCATGGAAATGGGTAGATCCAATATACCAGGTTGCTATTTCAAAATCAATTAAAGATATTAAGTCTATAGAAATTGATCCATCGTTAAGAATGGCGGATGTAAATAGAAATAATAATAAACTGGTAATACCGGATTAGTATTCCATTTCTTTTAGTTTTGGCGCTTTAAACCAAGTAATAACCACTACTAAAAGAGTCATACAGCCACCAAAAATAACACTGGGTACAACGCCCATCATTTTAGCAGCAACGCCACTTTCAAATTGGCCAAATTCATTACTGCTATTAATAAACATAGAATTTACACTCATCACACGCCCGCGCATATTGTCGGGCGTTTTGAGTTGTAATATAGTGCCACGAATTACAACGCTTATGCCGTCTACAATACCGCTGATAAGTAATACGGCAAAAGTGAGCCAGAATAGTTTTGATAGTGCAAATACAATAATGCAGATTCCAAAAATAGCCACCGATATCAGTAGTTTTTTTCCTTGTGCTTTTTTTAATGGAAATGCAGTGAGTAATACAATTACAATGACCGATCCAATATCAGATGCCGCATTAAGCCAACCAAATCCTATGGGTCCAACTTTTAAAATGTCTTTAGCAAAAACAGGAATCATAGCAACGGCGCCACCAAATAAAACGGCAAATAAATCGAGTGTTAGTGCGCCAAATAATTCTTTGGTTTGATACACATACCTGAGTCCTTCTTTTACGCTCTCTAATGTTTTTTTCTCTCCAGGCTCATTTAAAGAAGGCTTTGGTTTAAGCCGGTACATGAATAAATAACCTGCAAATACAAGTGTACAAATGATGGCTAATGAACCCGTGTTACCTATTAGGGCAATTAAAAATCCAACAATTGCATGACCAGTAACAGACGCGCCTAGCCAAATACCTTGTCCCCATGTAGTAGCATTTTGAATGGTTTTTTTAGGCACAATCGCAGATAGTATAGTGCCAAATGTAGGCCCAGTAAAGGATCTAAAAACGCCGGTAAAAAATATGGCTATGTAAATACTAAACGCAATCCAGTGTTTGCTTATTTGTCCAGCCGTAAAACTGGTAGATAATAGTAGTAAAAACACTGCGCAGGTAAAATAAAGCGCAACCCCTGTTAGTAGGAGTTTTCTTTTTTCACTGATATCGATAATATGTCCAGCATATAATGACAATGAAACAGCAGGAATTACTTCTGATAAGCCAATAAGTCCAATGGCAAAGGGTTCATTAGTTAGTTCGTATATCCACCAGCCAACAAGTGTACCCATCATGCGAAGCCCCATAATAAACAAAAACCTCCCAAACATGAGATGCCTAAATTCAGCAATCCGCATGGCTTCAAAGGGATCATGTTTTGTTTGGGATGAAGTGAGTTCTTGTTGCATCAGGTAGGCTTAGCTGTTATGGTAAAATAAAATAGTGTTGTCCATGCGCTAAGTCTTTATCAAGAGCATCTAATACCACTTGCACATGGGCTTCATTATTTAAAAAATCGGCATTGCTAGCATCAATAAAAATGGTATTAATATTGTGCTGCTTTATATAACTGGTATAGGTTTCCTGTAAATTAAATAAGTAGTCGTCCTTAATATCCTGTTCGTAACTTCTATTTCGCTTTTTAATATTTTCTTGTAATTTTTGAACAGGGGCATGCAGGTAAATTAAAATATCTGGAACGGTTATTTGTTGATGAATGATATCAAATAGTTTTTGATACAATCTAAATTCTTCGCTGGGCAAATTAACTTTAGCAAACAGTAAGCATTTTGTAAATAAATAATCCGAGATAGTTATTTGTTGAAATAAGTCTTGGGTATTTAAAAAGTCTTTTAGTTGTTTATAGCGTTCGGCCATAAAAAAAAGCTCCAATGGAAATGCATATTGGTCAGGCTTTTCGTAAAACTTTGGCAAAAAAGGGTTATCGGCAAATTCTTCTAAAATTAGTTTCGCATTTAGTTTTTGTGCCAGTATGTTTGATAAGGTTGTTTTACCCGCTCCAATGTTCCCCTCAATTGTAATAAACTGATGCTTCATATACATTCATTCTCAATGGGTAAAAATAAAGCCGAACTTGGCTTTTACCTTTATTTTTTTTGCACATCAAGGGTGTCAGGGCAGTTAACGAGCAGTTCGCTGACTGATTTATCCAAAATTGGGTGGAAAAGCGAAGGTGCAATCTCAGCAAGTGGAAGGAGTGCAAATCGGCGGTTATGTAGTTCTGGGTGGGGGATTGTTAGTGCCAGGGTGTCTATAACATTGTCGTCAATCATCAATATGTCTAAATCAATGGTGCGTGGTCCATATTTTTGGGTACGGACCCTGCCCATTTCAATTTCTATGGCTAAAAGTTGTTCTAAAAGTGTTTCTGGAGGAAGGGGTGTAGTTAGCTGGATGGCTTGGTTATAAAATGCCGGTTGTTTGGTATTGCCCCATGCCGCTGTTTCATAAATGGAGGAGATGCGGGTAATGCTACCGCATAAGGCCTCAATCTCCTTTACTGCCTGCTCTAAATAAGCCGCTCGGTCCCCTAAATTCCCGCCTATCAGTAAATATGCTGTGTTCATAAATTACCCCGTTAATCGCCTCAAATATCTTTAATTTCACGTCTTTAAATGCAGGTGTGAACAATATTGTTCCGCTTTTATTTTAACCTATTGCTATGAAGAGCTTTTTTAAAATATTTATTGCCAGTTTATTGGCGCTGATTGTGTTTTCAATTTTAGGTGTGATGGTGCTTATTGGTATTGCAGCCTCTGCATCTAGTTCCGATAAACCGGTTATTGGTTCCGATGCAGTTTTGGTATTGGACCTTTCTAAGCCTTACAAAGAAACCGTACAAGAAAATCCATTTGCGTCATTAACCACTGATGGAGATTTTGAAACGCCATCTCTATTTGAAATGGTCAGCCTTATTGAGCATGCAAAAAAAGATGTGAATGTTAAAGGAATTTATATTTTAGCCAGTTCCAATGTAAATGGATTTGGAGCTTCCGAAGAAATCAGAAAAGCACTACTTGACTTTAGAAAGTCTAAAAAGTTTGTAGTTGCTTATGGCGAAACAATTTCGCAAAAAGGCTATTCAGTAGCTAATGTGGCACAAAAGATTTTTGTGCATCCGCAGGGAGGGCTTGAATGGGCTGGATTTTCAAGTAATCTTTTATTCTTAAAAGGAATGCTTGATAAGCTAGAAATCAAGCCACAAATATTTTATGCAGGTAAATTTAAAAGCGCTACCGAACCACTTCGTGAAACACAAATGACGGATGCCAACCGCTTACAAACAAGTGTATGGTTGGGTGATTTGTACAATCAATTCTTATATCAGACTGCTGCTGCTCGTAATTTAGACACAGCATTAATTAGATCGCTTGCTGTAGAAGGTAAAATTCAAACAGCCGCAGATGCCGTAAAATATAATTTAATAGATGGATTAAAATACGATGACCAAGTTAAAAACGAAATCACAGGCCGTTTAAATTTGGCTATCAATTCAAAAATAAATTTTATATTTTTTGGCGAATATGCAAAATCAGTAACGCTTAATGAATCTTCTGCTTCAGAAAAAATTGCTGTTATTTATGCAAGCGGCGATATAATCAGTGGTACAGGCACAGATGAACAGGTGGCTAGTGATGATTATAAAGAGCTCATCAGAAAAGCGCGTTTGGATAAATCCATTAAAGCCATTGTGCTCCGTGTAAATTCACCGGGAGGAAGCGCACTCGCAAGTGATGTTATTTGGCGTGAAGTAAGCCTTGCTAAAAAAGAAAAGCCAGTGGTTGTTTCGATGGGTGATGTAGCTGCATCGGGTGGTTATTACATTGCATGTAACGCTAATAAAGTATTTGCCAATGCGTCTACTATTACAGGGTCGATTGGCGTATTTAGTATCGTTCCAAATATCGAATCGTTTTTGAAAAACAAAATAGGTATTACCACCGATAGAGTGAGAACCGGGCCGTTTGCAGATATGGGAAGTATGGACCGTGCACTTACAGAACCTGAAAAAATGTTTTTTCAATCTTCTACCGATTCTATTTATAACACTTTCAAATCACGTGTTTCTGAAGGTCGTAAAAAAAATATGGATTATATAGATAGTATTGCACAGGGACGTGTTTGGACGGGTACAAGAGGGATGAGTGTAGGACTTGTTGATGAAATTGGTTCGCTTTCAGATGCTATAAAAGCAGCTGCAGCTATGGCAAAAGTAACAACATACAGGCTCAAAGAGTATCCAGAAAAAAAGAATATTTTTGAGCAGCTCTTTAATAATTACAAGCGAACCGTTTCATTGCATTTGATAGAATCGGAACTAGGAGCAGATCAACTACTAATGATGCAGCAAGTTAAAAAGGTAAAAGCAATGGTAGGCGTGCCACAGGCTAAATTGCCATATACCATTTCTGTTCACTAATTGATTATTATGTCTGCAAATTACAGCCAATTAAGAGCCATGCTCGCCATTACAAAGGGTAGTTTAAAAGCTATTTTGCGTAGTCCTTCGGCAGTGGTTTTTAGTATCGCTTTCCCGCTCATATTTATTTTAGTTTTTGGATTTATAGGAGGCGGTAACGGAAAAACATCCGTTAAAATTGCTATCGATCCTATTTCAGATACCACAAGCCCTGTTTATACAGCGCTTACGAATATCAATAGTATTAAGATTGTAAAGGGTAGTCCTGATACTTTGCAGCAAGAACTTGAAAAAGGTAGAATCACTGCCAATATATTAATTGCAAAAACGGGTTTAGTAAGTCCTGCCTATAGCATTAAAATAACAAGCTCTGGTGCTGTCATGCCCCAAAATATTCAGTTATTGCAGTCTGTCTTAAGTGGTGTGATTGCAGGTATGAATCAAAAATATTTTGAAGGTAACCAAACCATTGCCCGTGTTGATGCTACTATTGCACAAATACCCGGAAGGGCTTATAAAACCATCGACTTTATCTTACCTGGTCAACTCGGGTTTTCATTGTTAAGTTCAGGTGTATTTGGTGTCGCTTTTTTATTCTTTAATTTACGGCAGCAACTGGTATTAAAACGTTTTTATGCTACGCCCATTAAGCGCGCTTATATTGTATTAGGAGAAGCATTAAGTAGGGTTATTTTTCAATTATTAACGGCGATTATTGTAATTGGTGTTGGCCATTTTGCATTTGGATTTACACTCGTACACGGGCTTACTACTTTTGCAACCATTATGCTTTTAAGTTTTATTGCCCTTATTTTGTTTATGGGCTTTGGATTTATTGTGAGTGGGCTTGCTAAAAATGAAAGTACCATACCGCCATTTGCAAATTTATTTACCCTGCCACAGTTTTTATTAGCGGGCACTTTTTTTTCGGTAGAAGCTTTTCCTACCTGGCTTCAACCTATTTGTAATGCGCTTCCGTTAACACACTTTAATAACGCCATGCGAAACATTGCTTTTGAAGGCGCAACTTTAGCGGCCTGTGGTAAAGAGTTGTTGATACTTGGCCTCTGGATTGTGGGTGTGTATGCGATTGCTTTTAAAACATTTAAATGGGATTAAGATGCGTGTAATTAAATTAGGTATCATCAGTGTAGTTGTTTTTTTTGTTTTGTTTACCCTCGGTGGCCTGCTACTACCTTCTCATAATATTGTATCACGTGCAGTAAATATTAAAGCAAAGCCAGCATCTATTTTGCCATTGGTGCAAAATAAATCAGCGTGGCATTTTTGGATAGAAGGGATGGATAGTGCAGCTACAGATAAACGCCAGCAAGTACAAATTGTTTCTGTTTCTGATTCGCTGGTTGTAGCCAATTGGAAGACGGCCGAATCAGATTATACTACAAAATTTAGGTTTATATACAATCCAGGGCAGGCTGTTACAATCGTTCAGTGGCAGTTTGAACAAGATGTTAAGTGGTATCCTTGGGAGCGTATCAGCTCTTTAATGAATGATAAAATACTAGGTACCTTAATGGAAAAAAACCTAGCTAAACTTCAGTTGATAGTAGAAGCTAACTAGGTTTTTTTTAAATAAAAAGAATATCCTATTCAATTAGATAATTACCATTAGATAATCAAAAGTGCATCACCGTAGCTAAAGAAACGGTATTTGTCTTTGATGGCTTTCTTGTATGCTTCCATCGCTAAATCATAACCTGCAAAAGCACAAGTCATAATCAGCAAACTTGTTTTTGGTAAATGGAAATTTGTTACAAGACTATCTGCTACATTAAAATTATATGGAGGGTGGATAAAGTGATTGGTCCAGCCTTCGCTTGGTTTTAATAGCTTTTGGGCAGTAAAGCTGCTTTCCATTGCACGCATGGTGGTGGTGCCAATAGAGCAAATACGCCTGCCGTTTTGTTTGGCTTTGTTTACAATATTGCAAGCTTCTTCAGTAATTTGATAGTACTCGGCATCCATTTTGTGTTTGCTTAAGTCTTCTACCTCGATAGGTCTAAATGTGCCTAAACCCGTGTGAAGCGTTACTTCTGCAAAACGTACGCCTAATATTTCACATTTTTTAATAAGCTCTTTGCTAAAGTGTAAACCAGCAGTTGGAGCAGCTACAGCACCTTCATGCTTTGCATAAACCGTTTGGTAACGCTCTTTATCTTCTTCGTCTGGTTTGCGTTTAATATATTTAGGTAAAGGTGTTTCACCTAAAAATTCTAACATTTTTTTAAAGCTTTCATCATCATCATCCCATAAAAAACGAATGGTGCGACCACGGCTAGTAGTATTGTCAATTACTTCAGCAACCAATTCTTCGTTGTCTCCAAAATATAATTTATTACCTACTCTAATTTTTCTTGCGGGATCAACAATCACATCCCAAAGGCGGTTTGGTTTGTTTAATTCGCGGAGTAAAAAAACTTCAATTTTAGCACCTGTTTTTTCTTTACGGCCATACATACGTGCCGGAAATACTTTGGTGTTATTTACTACGAAAACATCTTTATCATCATAGTATTCTAAAATGTCACGGAAATTTTTATTTTCCATATGACCACTTTTTCTGTCTACTACAAGAAGGCGACTGTCTTCTCTTCTTTTGGTTGGATTTTGTGCGATCAGGTTAAGGGGTAGATCGAACTTAAATTGTGATAATTTCATGTTACGGCATGATTATTTAGTGAAGGCTGCAAAAGTAGGTAAAAATTGCCAAAATTAGGGCAGGGCTTCAATAAGTTGTTGTGTATAAAGGCTTTTAGGAGAATGGTACACCTGTTCGGCAGACCCGATTTCTTCTATTTTCCCCTGGTTCATCACCATAATTCGGTCACTAATGTATTTAACTACCGATAAGTCGTGGGTGATAAAAAGAGCCGAAAACTGCATGGAAGCTTTTAGGTCGTTAAGTAGGTTGAGTACCTGCGCCTGAACACTCACGTCTAATGCAGAAACACTTTCATCGCAAATCACAAATTTGGGCTCCATAATAAGTGCTCTTGCAATTACAATCCTTTGACGCTGCCCCCCACTAAATTCATGTGGGTATTTGTTGTAACAATCGGCGGGGAGCTCTACTTTTTCGAGCATATCAACAACCCTTTCTTTCCTTTCTGATTTACCAGATGCAATCTGGTGCACAAGTAATGGTTCAGCAATGGCATCACCAATGCGCATGCGTGGGTGTAATGAACTATATGGATCTTGAAAAATCAGTTGAATGATTTTTTTGTAATCCGGATTATAAGATTTGTTTGGAGTAGCAATGGTTTCTCCTCTATATAGGATTGATCCTTCATTTATATTTTGTAACCCAACAATGGATCTTCCAAGTGTGGTTTTGCCACATCCTGACCCTCCAACAAGGCCAAGTGTTTCTCCCTCTTTTATATCAAATGATATGTTATCTACGGCCGTAAAACTTTTGGTGATTTTTCCAAAAATATTGGTGGTTACAGGAAATCGAATGGTTAGATGATTGACTTCTAGTAAAGTGTTATTATATTTTATTTCAGACGCCGCAACAGTAGCGCCAATAGGGGGTATCTTGTAATTTGGATTATATAAAAAATCGTTTACAATTGGTAGTTTATAACCTTTAGGATAAAGGCCTGGCCTACATGCTAAAAGTGCCTTGGTATAAGGATGTTCCGGGTTTTCAAATAGTTCAATTGTTGTGTTTTCTTCAACTACTTCACCTTTGTAAAGAACTGTAACACTGTCTGCAAAAGAAGCCACTACATTTAAATCATGGGTAATAAATAAAATGCCCATACCTGTTTCTTGCTGTAGCTTTTTAAGTAATATTAAAATATTTTTTTGTACCTGAACATCGAGTGCTGTTGTGGGCTCATCACAAATAAGTAAATCGGGTTTGCCACTCATGGCCATGGCAATCATCACCCTTTGTTTTTGTCCACCACTTAATTCGTGCGGGTACTTATCAATTGCTTTTTCAGGGTCATTTATTTGAACACTGGTAAAAAGTCTAATAGCTTCTATTTTTGCTGCTTCTTTAGTAAGTCCTTGATGCAGCATGATTGTTTCAATAATTTGGTCGCCACATGTAAGTACAGGATTTAAGGCCGTCATGGGCTCCTGAAAAATCATTGCAATTTTACGGCCTCTAATGGCTTCAATTACTGCAGGGCTTGCCGCTAGTAAGTTGATGCATTCGTTTTGGGTATTATAAAATAGAATGGATCCATTTTTATAGGATGCTGGTGGGCTAGGAATTAGTTGTAAAATGGACATCGAAGTAACAGATTTGCCCGACCCCGATTCCCCAACAAGTGCTCTAATTTCGCCTCTACAAACACTCAGGTTAAGGTTCTTTACCGCAGTAAAACTGTTGTTCTCCTTTTCAAAAGAAACAGTGAGGTTGTTAATTTGTAGCAAGGGAGTACCCATTAAGCCTTAGTTTTACACAAGATTAAACAAATAAATTTGCCAATTTTATGCTAATGTGGATTAATATTTGTTAATACTGTTCATTATTGTATGGGTTCTTGTAATTTTGCACTTACATCTGTTAGTTTACTAGTAGTGTAGGTCATCTAAATGATTGAATATGATTCGAAAAGGATGGTGGAAATTGCTTGCATTTTTGCTTCTATTTTTTACCAGTATTTATGGATTTATTGTCAAGGTTCCTAAACTAGATGACAGATTAGAGCACTCTATTCGAAATATGTTCTTTCATGTGCCAATGTGGTTTGCCATGATGATTTTACTTTTTGTTTCTGTGTGGTATGCGGCAAAGTTTTTACGTACCACTTCACCCATCGACGATTTTTATTCCAAAGCATTTGCAGCAACCGGAACCTTGTATGGTTTTTTAGGATTGTCAACCGGGGCTATTTGGGCCAACTACCAATGGGGTAGTCCATGGAGTGGTGATCCTAAGCAAAATGGAGCAGCCATTGCTATGCTTATATACTTAGCTTATTTTGTTTTGCGTGGAAGTATGACAGACGAAGATAAGCGCTCTCGCATCGCAGCGGTCTATAATATTTTTGCATTTTTTATGCTCTTCCCAACGCTTTGGATTTTGCCAAGACTCACAGAGTCATTGCATCCTGGCGGCCAGGGTAGTGAAGGTAATCCGGGTATTAATGGAAAAGATATGGATGCAAATATGCGTTCAGTATTTTATCCGGCTGTTATTGGTTGGACCTTACTCGGTGTGTGGGTGAGTACTTTGAAAATTAGATACGAATTACTTAAAGCGAAATAAATTATGAAAAAATATTTTAAATCATTCCTACTCGTATTGATAGCAAATGTTTGTGTGATAGCGGTATATGCCCAAGATACTTCTACAAACACAGGTGTTATGCGTAGTAACGGAAAAATATATGTTGTGATGGCTGTAGTTGCAACCATTGTAACAGGGCTTTTTGTATATGTATATTCTATTGACAAAAAAATATCAAAATTAGAAAACAAATAAAACGATTGTTATGTCTACTAATACGCCATATAGCTTTTTTAAAAGTGTAGAAAAAAGTTTCGATAAAGCCTCTAAGTTTACAACTTGGGAAAATGGATTACTTGAGCAAATTAAAGCTTGTAATAGTGTGTACAGCATGCGGTTCCCAGTAAAGATGGATGATGGTCGCATCGAAGTAATTGAAGCCTATCGTGTGCAACACTCACAACACAAATCTCCATGTAAAGGAGGGATTCGTTTTAGTGAAGAAGTGAACCAAGATGAAGTAATGGCGCTTGCTTCACTTATGACTTATAAGTGTGCTATTGTGAATGTGCCATTTGGAGGCGGCAAGGGAGGTATTAAAATTAATCCCCGCGAACATTCTGTTTACGAGTTAGAGAAAATTACACGTAGATACACTGCCGAACTTGTCAAAAAGAATTTTATTGGTCCAGGCATCGATGTTCCTGCACCTGATTACGGTACCGGCGAACGCGAAATGGCATGGATTGTTGATACTTATGCTTCTTTAAAACCAGGCGAAATTGATGCTGCTGGTTGTGTAACGGGTAAACCTATTACACAAGGTGGTGTTAGGGGCAGAAAAGAAGCAACTGGCCTTGGTGTTTTCTTTGGTATCCGTGAAGTGTGCAATATGAAAGAAGAAATGGAAAAGCGCGGACTAACGGTGGGTGTAGCTGGTAAAACTATTGTTGTGCAAGGGTTAGGAAACGTTGGTTATCATAGTGCCAAATTTTTTAGAGAGCACGGGTCTAAAGTGATTGCCATCGCAGAATTTGAAGGTGCAATATTTAATGCAGAAGGATTAAACGAAGAAGAGGTTTTTCAACACCGTAAAAAAACGGGTTCTATTTTAAATTTTCCAGGTGCTACTAATATTACAAAAAGTACAGATGCTTTAGAGCTTGCTTGCGATATTTTAATTCCAGCAGCACTTGAAAATGTAATCAATGGTGAAAATGCACCACGTGTGCAAGCAAAAATTATTGGTGAAGCTGCCAATGGTCCTTTAACACCAGAAGCAGATGAAATCTTTGCTGCTAAAGGAACACTTGTAGTTCCTGATATGTATTTGAATGCAGGTGGTGTAACGGTATCTTATTTTGAGTGGCTTAAAAATTTAAGCCATGTGCGTTATGGTCGAATGGAAAAAAGATTTACCGAAAATTTAAATACCCATATTCTTTCTCAAATAGAAGAATTGACTGGTAAAACAGTATCTGCTGCAGAGCGTGGTTTTATAATGCATGGTCCTGAAGAAGTAGATTTAGTGCATAGCGGACTTGAAGAAACTATGATTACAGCAACTAGAGAAATTATGCAAATTTGGAAAGACAATCCTTCTATTCCTGATATGCGAACCGCAGCTTATGTATGTGCCATCAATAAAGTAGGTACGTCTTATGCAGAGCTTGGTATTTTCCCTTAATCATTAACATAGTTTGGAAGCGAAGACAACACCGTTGGTTGATCGTTTCTAATATCAAAACCAAATGTATCATTTCCATTTGTAATGATCAGGTACTGCGTTTCTAATTTGCTATTATAATGAAGCACTTGTTGTAGCACGGATTCACTTAAGGGAACATTCATTTCTTTACATTCAACAATTAACCAAGGTTTGGTGTCTTTGTAAACAAGGATATCAAACCTTTTTTTTGTTTCGCCCCATTTGATTTCTTTTTCAATGGCAATAAGTGAGGCGGGTACCTGCTGTTTTTGAACGAGTACTTGTAAAAAATTTTGACGTACCCATTCTTCGGGGGTTAAGCGAACCCAGATTTTTCTGAAAGGGTCAAAAATTTGCTCTTTTTGATCCAAGCTTTTAATTTGATGCGCATATTTTGGATACTCTAACTGAATCATAAGAATTGAATTGTCATGGCTTTTTTGTAATTTAGCCAATTAACTTTTTTCAAATATACCCACACTGGGTTAAAATGCCAACCAATGAAAACGAAAGAAGAAATTGTAAATAACTGGCTTCCAAGGTATACTGGAGAGCAGCTTCAAAATTTTGGAAAGTATATATTACTTACCAATTTTAGCAATTACGTTAATTTATTTGCATCTTGGAATGGTGTAGAAGTGGTTGGGAAAGACCGTCCTATGCAGTGTGCAACAGCAGGTGGCATTACCATTATCAATTTTGGTATGGGTAGCCCTGGTGCTGCAACGGTCATGGATTTATTAACGGCTATCGAGCCTGAAGCAGTGTTGTTTTTAGGAAAATGTGGCGGGCTTAAAAAACGCAACAATTTAGGTGATTTAATATTACCTATAGCTGCTATTAGAGGAGAAGGTACTTCTAATGATTATTTTCCTCCCGAAGTACCCGCTATGCCAGCCTTTGCTTTACAAAAAGCAATCTCAACAACTATTAGAGATTATAAAGTGGATTATTGGACTGGTACGGTGTATACAACCAATAGAAGGGTTTGGGAACATGACGAAGTGTTTAAAGATTATTTAACACGCGTTCGTGCTTATGCCATTGATATGGAAACAGCTACCATTTTTACAGTTGGTTTTTACAATAAAATTCCAACAGGGGCACTTCTTTTAGTCAGTGATCAACCCATGGTACCAGAAGGGGTAAAAACAGAAGCGAGTGATGTAAAAGTAACTAGTGATTTTGTAGAAAACCATTTAAAAATAGGAATCGATTCTTTAAAGCAATTGATCAATAAAGGACAAACTGTAAGGCACTTAAGATTCTAATGAAGATAGTTTTGCTCTTAATCTTTCCATAAAAAAGGAAATAAAATAAGGGCTAGAGCAATTACTAAAATGTCTAATCCAACTAGCATCGCTACCATTTGAATAAATCCACTTTGTATCACAGACGAAAAGCCTGTTGCTGAAATTTTCATGAGTAGTAATAGCTGAGGTATAATGAGCGGAAAGCCCATAATAGCCATCATTGCAGCGTTTTGTTGTGCTTTAGCAGCGATTGCTGCTAAAAAAGTAAATACCAAACTAATGCTCATGCCACCCAAGCAAACAATACCTGTAAATACAAGGGCATGTGTGAGTGGATTTCCTAATAAGAGTGTGAAAACGGATAGGCTTAAAAGGCTCATGGCAAGCATGAGTACTAGATTAAAAATAAGTTTTGCGAGAACAAAATTTTGTGCACTGGTAATAGCGTAAAAGTATAGCATTCGACCACTACCTTCTTGCAAAAAACTTTTAGCAACGGCATTTACGCAAACAAATAATTGTATTACCCAAAAAAGTCCATTCCAAACTTGATCTTCAGGTTGACCCATCGACAAATACACCACAAAGATGGTGGTTACAACATATAGTATAATGCCATACAAAGTATACTGCTGTCTGAGTTCAAGCAGAAAATCTTTTTGTAATAATGCAAGTATGGCGTTTTTATTTTTCATGCATGCATTTTCTACAACGAGGTTCGTAGGTATCTTTTTCTCCAAGTAATACTTGGCTTTCGTTAGCCGTTTTTCTAAATGACACGTGCGCTATATTGCCACACTTCATACAAATGGCATGTAGTTTTGTAATGTAGTCTGCAACGGCTAATAAATTTGGCATTTGACCAAATGGTTTACCTAAATAGTCCATATCAAGTCCAGCAACAATTACCCTGATTCCTCTGGTCGCCAAGGTTTCGCAAACCATGGTTATTTCTGTATCAAAAAACTGCGCTTCATCAATGCCAATAACATCTACATCTCCGGCTAGTAATAATATAGATTGCGCATGGTCTACAGGGATTGAGGGGATGCTATTGGCGTCGTGGCTTACCACTTCTGTTTCGTTGTACCTGGTATCGAGTGCTGGTTTATAGATTTCAATTTTTAAGTTGGCAATTTTTGCACGCTTCAACCTTCTAATTAATTCTTCGGTTTTGCCACTAAACATGCTACCGCAAATCACTTCAATCCAGCCTCTTTTTTCACCTGTTATGTTAGGTTCTATAAACATGTATCAAATAAATTTGTAGATTAGACGTTAAATAGGAGCGGATACCAGTCCCATTTAAGACCCCAAATGTATTACATAGAATGGAAAGAGTTGGTACGTTAATTCATAAACTAAAAGATCTTTTTGATCAAGGCGCCAGTAGTGAACAGCTAATGGCGGCTGCTCAAATGCTTTTATCCGAACTAGAAACGGTTAATCCTCCAGTGCTAGAGCCTGAAAAGCCAAGTAAAATGGGGGTTTCGGTGGTGATGCCTCGTGGTACTAGTATCCAAAAGCCAGAACAGCTCATTCAGGCCAAATTACCCCTCGAAATTCCAGAGGATTCGCCAAAAGCAGTTCCCGTCGAAATTCCGGCAGTGATAGATACCCAGGAGCCAATAGTGTTTATTGCAACATCAAAAGGGCCGGCAATATCAGAAATGAATAGCGGTTGGTTGTTTGATACGGCTACTGAAATACCAACCCTTGCGCTGCAGCCAAAGAAAAATGAATTTGCAGAAATCAATCAGTTGATGGAGTCTATTCATTCGATGCCCGTGCTAAACGAAAAATTACGCGCCAATCAAATAGAAATAGGAACCTTGCTAAATAATGAGCCTATCAAAGAATTAAAAAAAGGAATTGGGATCAACGATCGTTTTTTGTTTGTACAAGAACTTTTTAGAGGGGATGAAATTATGTATGAACGCAGTATTAAAACGATTGATGGTTTTGCGATTTATCCGGAGGCTCAATTTTGGATTCAGCGTGAACTAAAATTAAAAATAGGGTGGAATGAAGACAGTGCAACTGTCAAGAATTTTGATCAGCTCGTTAAAAGACGATTTTCCTGAATATAGTTTACAATTTTTGTAGTAGCACCTTTGTTGGCATGTACAAAATCTCCAGCATTTTGCCCCATTTTTATTCTATATGCTTCGTTGCTAAATAATTTATTTGCAACCCTTTCAAAATCTAATGCATTATTGATACTTTCGGCACCAGCTACATCTACAAGTCCTACCGCTTCTATATATTTATCAAATACAGGCCCAAACAAAACGGGCTTATAATGCACAGCTGCTTCCAAACAGTTATGTATACCATCTGCACCAAAACCACCGCCAATAAAGGTTATAGTGGCATAGTGATAGAGTTTACTAAGCATACCCATATTGTCTATGATGAGTGTATTAAAGTTTTGAGGTGCGGCATCAGAACTATTTAACTGCTTTACATAGTCAGAATACAGTATCGCATTTTTATAAAGTGACAAGCAATTTTGGAGCCTTTGATTTGTAATATCGTGCGGCGCAATGATAAATTTAATATTGGGGTTCGCTTTTTCAAAATGTGCAATCGTTTCATCATCCTGAAACCAAGTACTACCTGCCACTAATACAAAACTATTGTTACAGAAATGCGTAATAGGATTAATGGGGGTAAGTGCCGCTGCAATTTCAATCACTCTATCAAATCTGGTATCGCCGCCAATGTATACTTGATCTTTAATCCCAATAGAATGAAGTAAAGTTTGTGAACTTTTGTCCTGGACAAAAAAAGCGGTAAAGCAGGATAAGAGTTTTTTATAAAAGCTGCCATACCATTTAAAAAACAATTGATCTTTTCTAAAAATGCCTGCAATTAATAGAGTAGGTATTTGTAGTTTTTTTAACTGCGTGAGGTAGTAATGCCAAAATTCATACTTTACAAAAATGGCAATCGAAGGTTTTGTAATCTTTAAAAATTTGCTAGCATTGCCTGCGCTATCCATGGGTAAGTAAAATACATAATCGGCACCCGCATAATTTTTATGTACCTCGTAACCAGAGGGTGAAAAAAAAGTAAGAAGGATGCTATAATTTGGGTATTGCTTTTGAAGGCCTT
The DNA here is from genome assembly GCA_044341045.1 of Sediminibacterium sp. GTDB lineage: Bacteria > Bacteroidota > Bacteroidia > Chitinophagales > Chitinophagaceae > Sediminibacterium. The sequence goes on from JBIISK010000031.1 coordinate 17,564, forward strand.
CTAAAACTGGACGCCCTTGTTCAAATTCGCCAAGTGAGGCACAGTGCATCCAAATAATTGGTTTTGTATTGGGGGCCAAAGTGGCTACTATATTATTTAAAATTTCTTTTCTCCCGGTATGCCATTGTTTTGCTTTTGGATTGATAAATCCAAGTATCCATGCGGCTATTGGGTAGATTCCAATGAATATGCGGTACAGAAAAAGCAAATTGGGATGATTTATACTGCAAATAAACAAATTAATGCCCATTTACCCATTTTATATACTAGAATAAGGTTCGCTATAAAGCATCAAACAAAGGCTTTTTTGCAGTAATTTTGAATCTATAAATACTGGCACATGAGACCCATTCAGATGGTGGATACCAAAACCCAATATCTTCAAATTAAGGACGAAGTAGATGCTGCTATTCATGCAGTACTTGATAGTGCCGCTTATATCAATGGCAAGGCCGTGCAAGACTTTGCTGCGTCTCTTTCAAGTTATTTAGGGGTAAAGCACGTGATTCCATGTGCAAATGGTACTGATGCCTTACAAATTGCCATGATGGCTATTGGACTTGAGCCAGGTGACGAAGTGATAACGCCTTCCTTTACGTATATCGCAACTACCGAAGTGGTGGCACTACTGAGGTTAAAACCAGTTTTTGTTGAAGTAGATCCTATCACTTTTTGTATGGATCCTGCTTCTTTAGAAAAAGCAATTACATCTAAAACAAAGGCCATTGTTCCAGTACATTTATATGGTCAGGCCGCTCCGATGGAAGAGATTTTAAGCATTGCTAAAAAGCACAACTTATTTGTGATTGAAGACAATGCACAGGCTATTGGTTGCTCGTATACATTTTCTGATGGTACCGTTAAAAAAACGGGAACCATGGGACATATTGGCGCCACGTCTTTTTATCCAAGTAAAAACCTCGGTGCATTTGGTGACGGCGGTGCATTATTTACAAACGATGATGCACTCGCACATACTTTAAAAACAATTGCCAACCATGGTCAAGAAAAAAGATACTACCATGATATTGTTGGTTGTAACTCTCGATTAGATAGTATACAAGCGGCAATTTTAAATATTAAGTTAAAACATTTAGACCGCTATAACCAGGCAAGGGCAAACGTTGCATTATTTTATAATCAAGCGTTTGAAAATTGTTCGGCTATCACAACGCCTAAAACGGCGGCTTATAGTACGCATGTATTTCATCAGTATACTATTTTATTGGATGGAGATAGAGATGGTCTTATTGCGCATTTAGCAGAAAAGGGTATCCCATCCATGATTTATTATCCAGTACCAGGGCATAAGCAAAATATGTTTGCCTCCTTTAATTTACCGGCAACGAATTTAGCAACTACCGATCATTTAACAACACGCGTGCTTTCATTACCCGTTCATACCGAAATGGATCTGGAGCAGTTGACGTATATTACCGAGGCCGTTTTAAATTTTATAAACAAGTAATTTATTTATGAAAATAGCAGTTGTTGGAACCGGATATGTTGGACTTGTAACAGGTACATGTTTTGCTGAAACAGGTAACAAAGTAACTTGTGTAGATATTGATGCTTCAAAAGTGGCACGATTGTCTAGCGGAGAAATTACCATTTATGAGCCCGGCTTAGAAAAACTTTTCTTGCGTAACCTTCAGGAAGGACGCTTACAATTTACCACCAATTTAAAGGAAGGGATAGAAGGAGCGAGTATTATTTTTTTAGCGCTTCCTACACCACCTGGTGCCGATGGCCACGCAGATTTACAATACATTTTAAAAGTAGCTGACGATTTAGGTTTTTTACTCAATGGCTATACAGTTATAGTTGATAAGAGTACCGTGCCTGTTGGCACTGCAGCTAAAGTGCGCGCTGCTATTGCAAAAAATTATACTGGCGAATTTGATGTGGTAAGCAATCCGGAGTTTTTGCGTGAAGGTGTTGCTGTAGATGATTTTATGAAGCCAGACCGCGTTGTTATAGGAAGCAGTTCTGAACGTGCTAAAAAATTAATGGGTGATTTGTTTGCGCCATTTGTGCGTCAGGGCAATCCCGTTATTTATATGGATGAAGCGAGTGCTGAACTCACCAAATATGCAGCTAATTCTTTTTTAGCAACTAAAATTTCATTCATGAATGAAATAGCACAGCTCTGTGAAAGAATGGGTGCTGATGTGGATATGGTAAGAAGGGGAATAGGTTCAGATGATAGAATTGGTAAACGGTTTTTATTTTCTGGTATTGGATATGGAGGTAGTTGTTTTCCAAAAGATGTGCAGGCTTTAATTAAGTCTGCTGCGTCGCATGACTATGATTTTAAAATATTAAACGCGGTAGAGCGTGTCAACGAAAAGCAAAAAATGCACATCGTAAACGTGCTAAAAAATCATTTCAATGGTAGCCTTGCTTGTAAACATTTTGCACTTTGGGGACTAGCATTTAAGCCAAATACCGATGATATCAGAGAGGCTCCAGCGCTAACTATTATTCAAGCGTTACTTGATAGTGGCGCTACTGTTACCGCTTTTGATCCGGAAGCTACATCGCATGTGAAGGGGGTTATTGGGGATTCTATCAATTATGCGCCTAACCAGTATGCTGCACTTGAAAATGCAGATGCGCTCATTATTGCAACAGAGTGGAGCGTTTTTAGAACGCCAGATTTTGAAGAGATTTCAAAAAAGCTTCCTTCTAAATTAATTTTTGATGGACGAAATTTATTTGAATTGCAAGCAATGAAAGAGCTTGGATTCACTTATTATAGTATTGGTAGAGCAAGTATTTAATGTGAATGATAATGATGAAAAATAGAACGGTTTTAATTACAGGGGCAGCGGGATTTTTAGGATCTCATTTGTGTGACCGCTTTGTATCTGAAGGGGCGACTGTAATTGCTATGGATAATTTAATTACCGGCGACGAAAAAAACATTGAGCACTTAAAAGGGGCGCCTAATTTTTCATTTGTATTACATGATATTACAAAGCATATCACCATTGATGGTCCGCTTGATTATATTTTGCATTTTGCTTCACCAGCAAGCCCAATCGATTATTTAAAAATTCCTATTCAAACTTTAAAAGTAGGCGCACTTGGTACGCATAATTGTTTAGGTTTAGCAAAAGATAAAGGGGCAAGAATACTTGTAGCGAGTACCAGTGAAGTGTATGGAGATCCACTTGTACATCCTCAACCAGAATCTTATTGGGGTAATGTCAATCCTGTGGGTCCAAGAGGTGTGTATGATGAAGCCAAGCGGTTTATGGAATCAATTACAAGGGCTTACCATACTTTTCATGGTGTTGAAACTAGAATTGTACGCATATTTAATACCTATGGCCCTCGCATGCGACTCAATGATGGCAGGGCTTTACCAGCTTTTATTGGTCAAGCACTGAGAGGCGAAGACCTTACCGTTTTTGGTGATGGTTCTCAAACAAGAAGCTTTTGTTATGTCAGTGATTTAATTGAAGGCATTTATAGACTGTTGTTAAGTGATTATTCGATGCCTGTAAATATTGGAAACCCGCACGAAATTTCATTAAAAGATTTTGCTGAGGAAGTGTTGAAATTAACAGACGCTGCAGTTAAAATAATTTACAAGCCACTTCCGGTTGATGATCCCAAACAGCGTCAGCCTGATATTACAAAAGCAGCTGAATTGTTAAGTTGGTCGCCAAACGTTTCTCGTGCCGAAGGTCTTCAAAAAACCTATGCATATTTCAAATCATTGCCTCAGTCCGAATGGACTAAACTACCTAAAAGTTTTTCTTAAAATATTTGTTCATGTCTAAGCCACTCATTGTTGTAACAGGAAAAAATGGACAATTAGGTTCGGAGCTTCAATTAATTGCGCCTGTATTTGAGACGCAGTATAATTTTTTATTTGCAGATAGATCTCAATTAGATTTATCATCCAATGATTCTATTGACAATTTTTTTATAGCGCATAAGCCCTCAGTTATTATTAACTGCGCCGCTTATACAGCAGTGGATAAAGCTGAAACTGATAGGGAAGCAGCTTTTCAAATTAATGGGGCAGCGGTTGGGAAATTGGCAGCTCACGCCGCTGCGGCCAATGCTTTATTTATTACTGTTTCTACCGATTATGTTTTTAATGGCAATGGCACAAGCCCTTACTTGCCTTCTGATGCAACAGATCCTGTTAATTATTATGGCGAATCAAAAGCTGTTGGCGAACAGTTAGCTTTAACAAACAACTCAGATAGTATCATTATTAGAACATCATGGGTGTATAGCAGGTTTGGTAATAATTTTGTAAAAACAATGATTCGTTTAATGGGTGAGCGCCCATCATTAAATGTAGTTGGTGATCAAATTGGGGCTCCAACATACGCTGCCGATTTAGCGAATGCCATCATGCATATAGTGGCACAAAAAAATGCAGGGAATAAGCATAGTGGTATTTATCATTATAGTAATAGTGGTGCAATTAGTTGGTATGATTTTGCTGTGGCCATTGCTGAATTGATTCATTCAAATTGCTCGGTTGCTAAAATTGGCTCCGAAGCGTTTTCAACGCCAGCTAAGCGTCCTCATTACTCATTAATGGATTGCAGTGACATCATTCAAGATTTTGGTGTTGAGCAGCCCAAATGGGAGACCAGTTTAAAAACTTGTATACCGCTGATATAAAGTCATAAAAAAAGCCGCAATAAAATTGCGGCTTTTTAATTTGGTTGCCCGACCTGGATTCGAACCAAGACAAACTGCACCAAAAACAGTCGTACTACCATTATACTATCAGGCAATCCGGTCATTCATTTCTGAATGGGCTGCAAAAATAGGGCGCAACTTAAAATTTTCCAAATATTTTAGACTCGTTTTTCGCTAAAATCCTCAAAATCAGACTATAATTTAGCGCTTGGCGTCTAAATGTCGCTCACTTTGTTCAAATGTTTTATATTTAAAGGACAAAATACTAAACCCATGCAAAAATTACTCTTATTATCCGTTTTTATAGGTTGCTTGTTTTTACTCTCTTTTAGAGATGATAAAAAGAAAAAGATTGTGTTTTTTGGGGACTCTATCACCGAGGCAGGCGCTAAACCTGGTGGTTATATTAAAATGATGGAGCAGATGCTTGCAAATGCAGGAAAGGCTCAAAAATATGAATTAGTAGGCGCTGGAATAGGTGGCAATAAAGTGTATGATTTATACTTACGCATGGATAGTGATGTGCTAGCAAAAAATCCGGACATCGTTGTTATTTATATTGGCGTGAATGATGTGTGGCATAAAGCGTCTTCTGGTACCGGTACCGATTACTGGAAGTTTGGTCCTTTTTATGAAGCGGTCGTTAAAAAAATTCAGGCAACAGGTGCGAAAGTGGTGGTATGTACGCCAGGTGTTATTGGTGAGAGAACGGACAATAGCAATCAATTAGATGGGGATCTAAATTTATATAGCAAGTGGATTCGTGATTTTAGTGCTAAAAACAATGTACCACTCGTAGATGTGCGTAAAGTATTTATGGATTACAATGCGGCTAACAATCCTACTAACCAGGAGTCTAAAATTTTAACGACTGATCGTGTGCATTTAAACGAAAAAGGCAATGCTGTATTAGCGGAAGCTATGTGGAATGTATTAGCGCCTATGTAGCAACTAGATTTATTCAGCAATCACCAAGTAGTAATTTTTCTTGCCTTTTTGAAGCAGTAAGTACTTGCTTTGTAAAAGGTCATGTGCGTCAATACTTGTTTTTTCGGGGGCTATTTTTGTTTTGTTAAGTCCAATGCCGCCCGCTTGCCACATTTTTTTGGCTTCTCCTTTGCTAGGGAAAATATTTGTTTCTACCAGTAAGTCTACAAGGTCGTAACCGTTAGCTAGAGCAGCTTTGCTAATTTTAGCAGTTGGCACACCTTCCATCACTTGCAGAAGTTCGTTTTCATTTAAAGATTGTAATACCTCTGTAGTGGCGTTACCAAATAAAATGTCAGAAGCTTTTACGGCAAATTCTAAATCTGCGGCGCTATGTACCCAGGTAGTTAAGCATTCTGCTAACTTTTTTTGTAGGAGTCTTAAGTGAGGTGAAGCGTCATGTTCTGTAATCAAAGCTTCGATTTGGGTAACTGGCAAAAGTGTAAATATTTTGATCCAACCTTTGGCGTCTTCGTCAGAAGCATTGAGCCAGAATTGATAAAACTGATAAGGGCTTGTTTTTTTAGGGTCTAACCAAATATTTCCTTTTTCTGTTTTGCCAAATTTGCCGCCGTCTGCTTTTTTGATAAGCGGGCAGGTAAATGCAAATGCTTCTCCTCCTGTTTTACGTCTGATAAGTTCAGTTCCTGTAGTGATATTTCCCCACTGATCACTACCGCCCATTTGAAGCTTACAATTTTTGTTTTGGTACAACCAGTAAAAATCGTAACCCTGAATAAGTTGGTAGGTGAATTCTGTAAAGCTCATACCCGTATCACCTTCTAATCTCTTTTTAACACTGTCTTTAGCCATCATGTAGTTAACAGTGATATGTTTACCTGCATCTCTTATAAAAGAAAGAAAATTGATTTCTTTAAACCAATCATAATTGTTCACCATAACCGCTGCATTTTTTTTAGCAGCATCAAAGTCTAAAAACTTTTCTAATTGTTTACGAACGCCTTCTTGGTTATGGAGTAAAATATCTTCTGATAATAAATTACGCTCTTCACTTTTACCGGAAGGATCACCTACCATGCCGGTAGCGCCACCCACAAGTGCATAGGGCTTATGTCCTGCATTTTGTAAATGAACGAGTAATAAAATAGGCACGAGGCTTCCAATATGTAAACTATCTGAAGTAGGGTCAAATCCTATATAGCCAGACACCATTTCTTTGGCCAGTAATTCTTCTGTTCCTGGCATCATGTCCTGGATCATGCCTCTCCAACGTAGTTCTTCTATTAAAGTCATAGGGGTGTGCTTATTTATTGCAAAAGTAAGGAATAGTTAGTAGGCGTATTACGGCGTTAAGCCGTTATTTTTGCAGTATGAAAAAAGTAGGAGACGGCACACGCGTATTAAACTTTTTGGTGGATACGCTTCTCTATTGGATACTAGCAGTACTGCTCTACAAATGGTGGAACTTTCACGTTTTGTACTGGGGCTATATGCATTTAAATTTTGGTTGGTTCTTTTTTGGATCCCTTTTCATCTACTATTTTCTTTTTGAATTACTATTTGCCAAAACGCCTGCCAAATGGCTTACGGGTTGTAGGGTAGTTTCGGGCAAAAGCACCCCAGATAGCTCGCAAAAAGCGAGCATAGGTCAAATATTTATAAGATCACTAGCCAGGCTCATACTTATTGATCCATTTTTTATTCCGTTTTTAGGAAGCACTTTGCATGACCATTTGAGTGGAACTATGGTGGTAGAGTCGTAATTTCGCAGCCTACTTATGGCAAAGATTGGCATTAATATCGCAACAGGTAGCCTTCAAAAGGCTGAAATGATTGTAGGAATAGATTTAGGTACCACCAATAGTTTGGTGGCCATTATCCATCCTGAAACAAAGCAACCCGTTGCTTTAAAAGAGCATGATAGTTCAAGTTTAGTGCCAAGTGTGGTGCATTTTGACGTTTTTGGCAATCCAGAAGTGGGACAGGGGGCTAAACGTTTTTTAGAAACAGACCCTGCTAATACCATTTTTAGTGCAAAACGACTGATGGGCAAAAGCTTCAAAGACGTAAGCCAAAGTGCTGGTTATTTTACCTACAAAGTAATTGATGATAATACAGATGCGCTGGTAAAAGTGCAGGTAGGTTCCAGTTTTTATTCTCCCACCGATTTATCTTCTTTTATACTCGCAGAGCTTAAAAAGCGTGCCGAACATATTTTAAAAACACCCGTAACCAAGGCCGTTATTACGGTGCCTGCTTATTTTAATGATGCGCAGCGTCAGGCCACCCGTGATGCTGGTAAATTAGCCGGATTAGATGTGCTCCGTATTGTAAATGAACCAACCGCTGCCAGTTTAGCGTATGGCCTAGGCCTTCAAAAAGATGTGGAAACAACGATTGCGGTATACGATTTAGGGGGTGGTACTTTTGATATTTCTATCCTTAAAATTACCGATGGGGTATTTGATGTGCTCTCAACCAATGGAGATACTTATTTGGGTGGAGATGATATTGACCGTGCCATTATTGATTACTGGTTAGATCAAAAATCAATTAACATTAAAGTTCTACAAAATAACCATAACTTATTACAAACCATAAGATTAAGTGCAGAAGAAGCTAAAAAAACTTTAAGCAGTTCAGATCAATTTGAAACAACCATCGACGGTCAATTATACCAAATTACGAAGTCTATATTTGAATCTTTAATAGAGTCAATTATAAACAAAACCATTGTGTGTTGTCAAAATGCCCTAACCGATGCAAAGCTAAATGCTGGTCAAATCGACTCCATTGTAATGGTGGGCGGTAGTACCCGTATACCCGCTGTTAAGGCGGCGGTTGCATCCTTTTTTGGGAAGCCTGTTAATGATAGTATCAATCCGGATGAGGTGGTTGCCTTAGGTGCAGCGGTTCAAGCAGATATTTTGGCTGGCAATAATAAAGACTTTTTACTCCTCGATATCACACCTTTAAGCCTGGGTATTGAAACCATGGGTGGCCTGATGGAAGTGCTCGTGCCCCGCAATTCTAAAGTGCCTACGCAGGTTGGAAGGCAATATACCACGCATGTAGATGGTCAGTCTAGTATGCGTATTTCGGTGTATCAGGGAGAGCGTGATTTGGTTAAAGACAATCGTAAACTAGCCGAGTTTAACCTGACGGGTATACCTGGTATGCCAGCTGGATTACCTAAAGTAGATATTCAATTTTTATTGAATGCTGATGGTATATTAGTAGTGAAAGCCAAAGAGTTACGAAGTGGTGTTGAACAAATTATTGAAGTAAAACCAGCTCTAGATTTAACGGATGATCAGGTAGAAAAGATGCTACAGGATAGTATCGAAAATGCAGCTGCCGATATGGTACTAAGGGCCCTTGTTGAAGCCAGAACAGAAGGGGAGCAGCTACTTGCCGTTACCGAAAAGTTTATGGTAAAGCACCAATCTTTGTTAACCCCCGAAGAAGTGACCCTAACCGCGCTTGCTTTGCAAGCGCTACAACTGGCTATCACAATGGAGGACAAGAACCTAATTCAAACCAAAATAGAAGCCCTCAATGAAACTACTAGGCCGTTTGCTGAGCGTGCCATGGATGAAGCAGTGAAGGGTGCATTAAAAGGGAAGTCCATCTAATTTTCAGATTTGATTTGTTATTTGAAAATTATTTTTTGGAACCGTTTGTAAATTAATAATCATCCCCTATCTTTGCAGTCCTAAAAATCACCTAAGGAGGTATCATAGTATGTTAATTATCGACTCAAAAGATTGCGAAAACATCGACAAAGCGCTTAAGAAGTACAAAAAGAAGTTTGAAAAAAGCAAAACGCTTTTACAATTAAGAGAGCGTCAAGCTTTCATTAAACCTTCAGTTGTGCGTCGTGGACAAGTGTTAAAAGCAATCTACAAGCAACAAATAGCAAGCGGAAAAATCGAAGGGTAATTACTCTTTGTTTCCTAAATCATATTAAGTAGCCTTAAGTATCTTAACTTTAGGCTACTTTTTTTATGCCCAAACTTTTGGTTCATGACTGATGCGTACGCGGCCATATTACAACCTTTTTTAGACCATCTCAAATTTGAGAAGCGTTACGCCCAGCATACGGTTATTGCATATCAAAACGACCTAGCCCAGTTTTTTGCCTACCTCACCAGTCAATTTGATGCGCCGCCATTAGAATCCATTACGGCCATGTACATCAGGTCTTGGCTCGCCGAAATGAAAGAAGAGGGTTTAACGGCCAAAAGTCTCAACCGCAAAATATCAGCACTCAAATCTTTTTTCAAATACCAACTTAAAACTGGGGTACTGGTTACCAGTCCCATGGCTACTATTGTAACGCCTAAAGTGCGAAAAAGGCTTCCGGCTTTTGTTGCAGAAGTGGATATGGAAACCCTTTTTGCGCATATCGAATTTCCAGACAATTGGAAGGGTGCTACTGAAAGACTGGTCCTTCAATTATTTTATAGTACGGGCATGCGTTTGTCAGAGCTAGTGCATCTAAAAGCGTCGCAACTTGATCCATCACTAAAGCAATTAAAAGTGGTGGGAAAAGGCAACAAAGAAAGGCTGCTTCCACTGGGTCCAGCACTACTCGAGCAACTGCAGGCATATTGTGTAAATCGCCCCACAAAACTACCCGGCATTGACAACTTGTTTACCTCAGAAAATGGCAAGGCCTTACAACCACGCATGGTGTACACTTTTGTAAAACATTATTTAAGTTTAGTAACGACACTGCAACAAAAAAGCCCGCATATTTTAAGGCATAGTTTCGCAACGCATTTAATGAACAATGGCGCAGACCTCAATGCAGTAAAGGAACTCCTAGGCCATAGCAGCCTTGCTGCTACGCAGGTGTACACACACAATACCATCGAAAAATTAAAAGAGGTTTTTAAAAAGGCGCACCCTAAAGCCTAAGCGGTTTGCACCCCAAAGCCTAAGTCTTTCAGACATCCAATGGTGCGTGTCAGGCCTAC
>JBIISK010000062.1:0-8548 GCA_044341045.1 Sediminibacterium sp.
ATTGTTATTACTCACAGAAATTGCAACTACAGAATCTACTGTTGTAACTGACGCTTTATTTATCCAAGACCAACTATAGCCAGTTAATGGATTTGCATTGAGTGTGATATCAACGTGCTGACCAATTTTTAAGTTATAATTGTCCACTTCTGATCCCGTTGTTTCCTTACTACAAGCTGTTTGTAATAGCGTCAATAAAACAACCCAGACAAAGATTTTTTTCATACACTTATTTTTCAAAAATGGCATCCCAAAGTCCAATGCGAAGTTCAAGTGCTTTAATGGATGCTGTTGTAGCTTCTTCCCATTTAGAAGCATCCGAACCACATAGCCTGCTTACCATATCCAGTGCCAAATGACTATGATGATCACCATCAACTTCAATATGTCTTTCGATATAATATTTAAAAATACTCACTTTATCTGGGGCATCCGCATAAATTTTATCTAAAATTTTCATAAACATGCTAGGGATCAAATCTTCGCGGCCAAATGTAAAGACCGCCGCTTTTACATGTAAAGGCGCATTAAAAGAAATATCAAAAGTGAATTGTAAAAAGTCTTTTACTTGCTTTGGAAGTGTCGCTGCTTCAATAGCATCTTGTACCCTTGTTCCTGTATTGATTTGATCAATAAGTGTATCAATAACGCTTGTGGATGCGCCCATTTGCTTCATCGCTTTCAAGTAAAGTTCAAAATGACTAATTCTGTTTCCTTCTTCATCTACATCGGATTCTTCACCAAGTACAATTTCATTGATTAAATATCTAGTATCTGCGTTTCCAACTGGTACCCAAGGAAGTGTTACAGATGTTAATCCAATTTGAAGTGATTTTAATAAGCTCATGAAATCCCAAACCGCAAAAATATGGGTTTCAGAAAACCGTTGTAACCCCTGTAAATCTTGAATTTGACTGTACACTGGATGCGCTAATAAAGTATTTCTTACTGGCTCAATAGCTGATTTTAATACTGGTACAAATGGTTGCATGCGTTAACGCGGTTTTTAAATTAAGCCGCGAAACTAAAACAACTACTACTAGAAATTGTTTATTTATATAGCTTTAATAATAAAATGACAATCTCATGATGATTGTTGTAATATTTGGATTAGTTAGCTACTACAAATCAAATATTGAATCCAAAGAATAGACTTGAAATTGTGAAGCAGCAGGTTTAAATAATACGCTTATCATTTTTTGTGCGAGCACCTCAACCGGAAGTGCTTTTTGACTTTTGAATAAGCCTAGTGTATTAAAAGCATCAAAGATTGCGATTCCCAGTTTTTCCATGGGCCTTATTTTATCAGGCTGCCTGAGCAAAAACCCAGGTCTAAAAATATGAATTTGCTTAAAGGGTAATGCAGCAACGGCGTTATCAAGTTCTCCTTTAATTCGGGGGTAAAATAGCCAAGAACGCGCGTTAGCACCCATAGCAGAAACCAATACGTAAGCCCCAACACCATTAGCAGCAGCCGTTTCAGCTGTTTGGTACTGATATGTATAATCAATTTTATATTGTTCTTTTTGACTTCCAGCCTGTTTTAGGGTAGTAGCAAGTGCCGAAAAAAGTACATCCCCTTTTACTAAATGCGCCCAAGATTGTGGATTGTCAAAATCAACAATATGCGTTGTTAATTTAGCGTGTGTCACTACTAAAGGTCTTCTTGAAAACACAACTACGCTATTAAACCGTTTGTCCTCTAGTAATTGGTTTACAAGTTCAGAACCTGTAGCGCCAGTAGCTCCAATAACCAATGCAGTTAACTCACTCATATGTTTTCTTTTACAAACTGTAAACAGTACTTTTTAATCATCTCACGCACTTCGGTAAAGGACCTAGTAATTTCTTCTTCGGTGCCTACAACTTTAGCTGGATCCGGAAAATTATAATGAAACTTTTCTGCGTTACTTGGATAGTACGGACAAACTTCTTTTGCATGATCACAAACCGTAATCACAAAATCAAAAGGAATATCCGTGTATTCTAAAACATTATTAGATGTATGTTCTGAAATATCAATGCCATCTTCGCGCATGATTTGAATAGCCCTTGGATTTACACCATGTGTTTCTACTCCGGCGCTGTAAACATTTGCTTTATCTACTGTAAACGCCTTTAAATAACCATGTGCTATTTGACTTCGGCAACTATTGCCCGTACATAGTACTAAAATATTTTTCATAGATAATATATTAACAACAGCCGCCACCTGGTACACAGGCTGTTTTATTTTCTAATGGTTTTTGTGCAAAAACGGTAATACTCATAATACCAGTGCTTCCTGATTTAAATGCAGTAATTTCTTCAGCAGATAAATAATTAACTAAAATATCGTCAGGAATTACAATGGCTTTTTCTTTTTGAATAGTAACGTTTTCAAAACCAGTTGCATCGATTAATTCCATGTATACATTTTTTTGAATAGCACCAGATACGCATCCAGCATACATTTCAGCGTCTTTACGTAAACCTTCTGGTAACGCACCAACAAGCACTACATCACTAATACTAAAATGTCCACCAGGTTTTAATACCCTATACATTTCTGTAAAGACCCCATGTTTATTGGGCACTAAATTTAAAACGCAGTTGCTTACAATAACATCTGCTACATTAGATGTGATGGGCATATTTTCAATATCACCTTGTCTAAATTCTACATTATTAAATCCACGCGCTTCCGCATTAGCACTTGCTTTATCAATCATGGCAGGTGTAAAATCTATACCAATTACTTTGCCTGTTTCACCCGTCTCATGTCTGGCAATAAAACAATCGTTACCTGCACCACTTCCTAAATCAATAACAAGATCCCCTTTTTTGATGCGGGCAAACTGTGTAGGCAATCCACAGCCTAAACCCAAATCTGCATCTGCAGTATAACCACCAAGTGTGGTATAATCTTCAGACATAATATTATACACTTCGGTAGAACAGCCTCCAGCACCACAACAAGAAGACATGTTTGTTTCTTTGTCTTGTAGTGCAATTTCGCTGTATTTATTTTTTACAATTTCTTTAAGTTGTTCGTCTGTTTGCATAGTATAAATTTTTTAAGTTAACAACAAGTGGCTTGCGTTTGAATGGAAGCGCCTAGCACTTTATTTAAAGTGTCATTTGCTTTTTGTAAAACTTCTGTATCGATACAATAGCAAATTGATGCACCGTCAATATTTCCTTTGATCAACCCCGATTCTTTCAACTCTTTTAAATGTTGCGATACAGTAGATTGTGCTATTGGCAAATCTTCTACGATATCACCACAAACACAAGACTGCTTTTGTAGTAAAAGCCTGATGATAGCGGCGCGTGCAGGATGAGAAAGTGCTTTAGCAAATTTTGCTATGAGCAGCTCCTCTTCGGTGTAATTGATGATTTTACTGGCTCCCATATTAATCGTAATATTACGATTAATAATTGAAATATGGAAATTTATGCTCTATTTTACTGATTTATAAGCCATTAAGTATAAAAAACTCAATAATAAAAGTGGTCCAGCTATCAGTACATGGGCTGTCCAGTGCATGTTGGACCAACCTGTAATGATGTAAACGATAGCAAGAACAGCGAAAATAATGGCTCCAGCAAGTGGACGCTTATGAGCAATAAGGGTCAAAAAAAGAGCAATTGCTGTGGGAATAAAATGTAGTAGCAGCTCCAAGATAGCTTGCGTTACATTTTGATTTTTCGTGAAAACATCACCAGCAAAAATCAACAATCCAAGCGCATAAAAAATGCCAATTCCCGTTGCTGCAAATAGCCATTTATTTGAACTCCTAAACATTTGCATTATATTTAATTCATAATTCGTAACAAAAATTATTGTTTTAAAATTAATACTATTTTACATGAAAAAAATGATTCAATGGATGATAAAAAGTAGCGCTTTGTTTGCGTTATTATTTCCGATCCTAAGTATTGCTCAAGAAAGTAAAGCAGACGCAGCGATTCAAAAAATAATAAAAGAAAATCCAGTAATGGGTTTATCTGTAGCCGTAGTAAAAAATAACCAATTTGTTTATACGCAATCATTTGGATTAAAAGACGCAGAAAACAATACACCACTTACCAACGAAAATATTTTTAGAATTGCATCTATCTCAAAGTCTTTTTCTGCAACGGCTATTATGCAATTAGTAGAAGCTAAAAAATTATCACTGGATCAAGATGTTAGTGAATTACTTGGGTTTAAAGTGCGTAACCCTAAATTTCCTGAAACAGTGATTACGTTAAGGCTAATGCTGTCGCACCTTTCATCAATTAATGATGATCAAGGTTATTTTACACTCGATTCAATCAATCCTGCAAAATCTGCTAATTGGGAAAAATGTTACAATGATTATGAGCCAGGAAAAAACTATATGTATAGTAACCTTAACTTTAACATGATTGGTACTATCATTGAAAGAGTTAGTGGTGAAAGATTTGATGCCTACATACAAAATCACATTTTGAATCCTTTACAACTCTATGGAGGATTTTATGTGAATGGATTAGACAAGTCTAAATTTGCAACAATTTATGAATACCAACCAGATGGAGCAAAATTTGTAGCATCTCCAAATGCTTATAATCCAAGAACCACAGAGTTTGCTGCTTATCAAATGGGTTACAGTACACCGCTATTTTCGCCAACTGGTGGCATGAAAATATCCGCAAAAGATTTAGCTACTTATATGATGATGCACGCGAATTATGGTAAATATAATGGGGTTAGAATCATTTCAAAAAAGAGTTCGAAAATTATGCAAACTGCCGTTACTAGCATAGAGCCTTATGGTTTTGCACTAGAAGCGCCAGGTAAAATAATTGATGGCAAGGATATGATAGGTCATACTGGATTTGCGTATGGCCTTTTTAGTGCAATGTTTTTTAATCCACAAGAAAAGTTTGGCATTGTTGTAATTAGCAATGGCTGCCATCCGGGCGAAACTAATGGATACAATAATGTTATTAAAAAAACGGTAAACGCTTTGTACGAAACATTAATTGCTAATCAATAAAGTGTATCCATTACTACTTGTTACCCTAAATAATGGATTATCGCTGTATGTTCCTGACCCGGCGCTTATTCATTCTACACATCAAAAACTAGTAGCTAAAAATCCCAATACCATTTTTCCATATTGGGCTAAAATATGGGCGTCGGCACATGCGATGACCCTGTTTTTACAAGAAGAGCCAGGGTGGATACAAAATAAAATAGTGCTAGAGATTGGTGCTGGAATTGGTATTCCTTCATTAAGTATTGCAGCACAAACAAAAAAAATTATCATTAGTGATTATGCGCCGGATGCTGTTGCATTACTTCAAAAAAATATTGAATATTTAAATCTTAAAAATGCACAAGCTATAAGCCTAGATTGGAATAATATTGCTGAAGATACTATTGCAGATACCATTTTACTAAGTGATACCAATTATGAGCCTACTTCACACAATAATTTAGTTTTGCTGATAGATAAATGTATAAATAAAGGCAGTACAATACTATTAGCTACACCCAACAGAATCGCTTCAAACCCTTTTATAGAGCGGATTTCAAGATATATTGGTAGCACCAAAAATTATAGTATCCATGAAAACGATACAACTAAAGAAATTATAGTACTGGTACTTAAAAAGTAATTTATTTAAGTCTAGACTCTACAATTTCAGCATAAGATTTTGGTAACACCAATTTAAAACGGTTATAAGTTGCTTCCGAAATGTTTTTAGTATCAAAAGGAACGTACTGCACGTATGTAGTATTGGCACCTGCTAATCTTCCATATTTATAATCGTAGGTAAACCAACCGTCTGGCTGTATCGCGCTTTTAGGTGTGTTGGTATTTGGAATAGTAATATAAAATAAGTTGTTTTGCAAACTTGCATTATTTGAAAGCGATTGCGTTTGCATTGCTAAATAAGCCTCTTTAGCAGTTTCAATAGAAGGATCAATGAGTTCTACTTTTTCTACAAGATAATTTCTGTATCGATATTCATTTTTGTTTTTGAAATGATATAATTCATTTAATACAGTTGCAATTGTATCTTTTAAATAGGGATAATGTGTACAGCCTAAAATAAGCGTGTTCATTGGCTTTGTAATCTTATTGACAATCATTTTTTCCAATAAACTCACCAGATGATACCTTACATAATTTGAAGGATCATTTAATTGCATATCTAAACAGCTTCCTTTGTCATCGTATTCACATAAGAGCTTATTACTAGAAGCGTCAAAACGATAAGCATTTAATAAAGTGGTATCAATAGTGTAATTATTGTTTTTGAGGGAAGGGCCTTTATAAGAGTCGCGCGCCTTGGTTAAGGTGTCAATATAGTAACTCCAATCCTGATCAATACTTTCCGCTAATCCGTATCCACCCTGGCTTACAATAGAAAGTGAAGGAAGTTTTAGATCTTTAGCCATGGCTTCTAATGTTCTTGGATATCCGTTAGAAGCCACCGTACCGGCTGTTGCAAATACACCTATAGTTCCAGTGCCATTTTTTTGTTGATAGGTAAGCGCTGCTTTAGAACCAGCGTCTATCACACCAATTACTGGCACCTCAATAGATTGCTGCTTAAACTGATTTTTGATATCTGTAAGTGCATAGGCAGTAGCCGTATTACAGGCCAAAACAATCATTTTAACAGCAGGTTTTTGATTGGCGGTTGTTAAAAAGAATTGCATATTTTTTTGAATATGCTCTTTTAATAAATCAGTTTTATTAGCAGCTGCATAATTGCCATATGGCATATTGGCTTGGTCTGCTAAATACTGAAAATATTCTTTTGAGAAGTCAAGTTTACCATCAGACCCGGGTTTACCAGTTTCGTTATTAAATGCATCCAGTGTTAAGAGGGCTTCCAGCACGGTTAAGCCGCCTGTACCTGAGTCAAAAACACCAATAGGAAGGGCTTTTTTGTTTTGTATTGATTGAGCACTGACAATGAAAGGTGCCATAATTATCAACACCGAAATAATAAACGAAATTCTTTTCATAAAATTAACTCTATTTATCTTTCTTTTTAGTTCGCTCTAATTCAATTTTTGTAATATACTTTTCGTTAATAGTATAAGCAAAATAACGCTTATCAAATTTAGATCTAACACGAATAATCAGATCTTCATTAGTACCAATATAGTCAATAAATTTCTTATTGATTAATTTGAGTGTTGCAGCCCTAATATTATTTCGAATTTTATAAATGCGATTATTGATACCTAAAATTTCATTGATTTGATCACTAGAAGTTAATGAAGCAGCTTTGTGATTTTGAATTATTGAAAACAGCAATCGCTGCTCCTGTTCATCTAGAATCGTTAAAAACCTAACTGAACTATTTTTTTCAAAAACAGTATCTTCTGTTTGCTGATTAGTATTTTTTTGTTTGGATAAACGTTTTTTAAAATAAAAGAACGCTAGTAGGCCAGAAGCTGCTAATAATAACCAAAGAGATATGTTTAAAAAAGAATTTGATAGTACACTTTGCTCCTTATAAATCCAGTTCTCTTTTATTTCTTTATTTTGAAGATAATTAAGCGTAAATATCTGCTCTCCATTTGCATTATAAACACAGTAAGCAGTATCATTATAACTAATAATATACTCAGGTACTTGTGCAATTATGTTATGAAGTTGAAATAAATTATTTTCATCAACATAATATAATTCATTGTTTTTAAAATTAAGATCTAAAAAATCATCGTGTATATTTGATTTTAAAAGTAAAGATGGCCCAGTTGAAAGCTCTTTGCGCAAACTAGAATATGTTTTTGCAATACTTGGATTAAATATAAAGGTTTTCTGACTCCAATCCTTTGTTTTAAAATCAAAATAATTTACAAATACACTATCGTTGCTTCTTTTACCTTTTATGTAGTCGTCAATTATTGAAGTGTATATGACATACAACTTATGTTCATTTGCACTATAATGGAAGATGCTATTTAC
Source organism: Sediminibacterium sp. (assembly GCA_044341045.1). Taxonomy (GTDB): domain Bacteria; phylum Bacteroidota; class Bacteroidia; order Chitinophagales; family Chitinophagaceae; genus Sediminibacterium. The sequence goes on from JBIISK010000062.1 coordinate 7,947, forward strand.
ACCTTGCGCTAAGGGTAAATTTACTTTTGTTTTAATAACACTCCATTCGCGTGTTTTAGAATTGAAAAAACGAATCGCGCCTGTAGTTCGCCAAAAACCATATCCGCCTATACTAAATAGGGTATCATTATATAAAATTTCATAAGACCCAAATCTGTCACCCGCATATTTTGTTTGATCAATGCGGTTAAAAGTACCTGTAGAATCTAATGTAAGTAGCCTTCCAGTGCCATTTTCAGTAAAAATTATAGACTCTTTGGTAGGAAAGGCGTCTTTTATTGCAAAGTCTTTAAATTCAGCTAAATATCTGCTCCATTTGTCTTTTAACTGACTAGCTATTACAAGGTTTTTATGCTGGAATTTAGAGAGTGTTAAATAGATATCCTGCCTATATATCTGACTAGAGTCAAATGCATAAGCATCTAAACTAATGACTATCAGTACAAATGACAGAAATTTTCTCATTGTAGAAAAATACTTACCAGTAGAATAAATATAGTGTAATTAATTTATTAAATAATAGTACTATTTGACTTATACAAATAAAAAAAGAGGGGGTAAAACCCCCTCTTCTATATTCGAAAACTGTTATTGTGTACTAT
>JBIISK010000003.1:0-80386 GCA_044341045.1 Sediminibacterium sp.
TCATCTATTAAGCCCCTATAAATCGTTTAAATATATTTGGTGAACTAGCCTTGTGGCGTTACCTTTGCCGTCCAAACATCGCGAGGTAGAGCAGCGGTAGCTCGTCGGGCTCATAACCCGAAGGTCGGAGGTTCGATCCCTTCCCTCGCAACAAAAAAGACCTCAAATCGGGGTCTTTTTCTTTTTGTAGCTACCTTTAAGGTGCTTTAAATTAAGTGTAAATAAGCATGAAAGCTGGATTTGTAAATATTTTTGGAAGACCCAATGCCGGCAAGAGTACCTTGCTAAACGCCCTTATTGGTGAAAAAATGGCTATTGTGTCACCTAAAGTACAAACGACCAGGCACCGTATTAAGGCGTTTTTAAATAATCCGGGTGCGTATCAGATCATTTTTTCTGACACCCCAGGTATTATTGATCCACGCTATAAGCTACATGAGCGTATGATGCGTGCGGTTAAAACGGCCCTCGAAGACGCCGATGTAGCCCTTTTGATTGTTGACGCCAACGATAATTTTGAAGAGACAAGCGCCATTTTTGAGGCATTAAAGCTAAAAGTGCCTGCTATTGTGGTGCTCAATAAGATAGACGCAGCTGCCAATGGCAAAATTGCAGAGGCAACTGAGTTTTTTGCAACAAAGAGCTATTGCAAGAAAATGGTGAAGATTTCTGCCCTTCAAAAAGTGCATTTACAAAAGCTATTAGCAGAAGTGCTGACATTTTTACCGGAGGGGGTGCCTTTTTATAGTGAGGATGATTTGAGCGATATGCCCACCAAATTTTTTGTGGCGGAGTTGATCAGAGAAAAAATCTACCATTTATATGGCGATGAAATTCCTTACCATAGCGCCGTATTAATCAATGAGTTTAAGGAAAAGGAGAATATCATTAAAATTCAGGCCGATATTATCGTACACCGCGAAACCCAAAAGGCAATTATTATTGGTGAGCGGGGAACTATGATTCGTGAAATTGGGATACAGGCCAGGCAAGATATTGAAGCCTTTGTAGGACAAAAAGTGTTTTTGGAACTCTTTGTAAAAGTGCGTCCTAAGTGGAGAGATAATGATAATCAATTAAAAGAATACGGGTATCAATAAATTGATTTATAATTAATTAGATACTATTATTTAAATATTTATTTTAACTATTTTAGAAATATATTATGAGCTATACAGTCGCAATTGTTGGAAGGCCAAACGTAGGTAAGAGTACGTTTTTTAATCGCCTGTTGGAGCAGCGTAAAGCCATTGTTGATGACATTAGTGGTGTAACCAGAGATCGTCAGTACGGTGTAACAGAGTGGAATGGCAAAAGCTTTAACCTTGTAGATACGGGTGGTTTTGTGCCCGATTCTTCTGATATGTTTGAAACTGAAATACGTAAGCAGGTTAAAATTGCTATGGAAGAAGCCAACGCCATTATTTTTATGGTGGATGTGGCTACTGGTATTACCGATTTGGACGATGCCATGGCGGATATGTTAAGACGTACCCCAAAGCCGGTTTATGTGGTGGTAAACAAAGTAGACAATGGAACCAGAGAACTTGAAGCTACTGAATTTTACGGTATGGGTTTTGAACATAATTTCTTCGTTTCCAGCATCTCAGGTAGTGGTACCGGCGATTTGATGGACGCCATTTGTGCCGAAATTAAGCCGGATGATGCGGAGGTGGAAATATCAGGGTCTGATATTCCTAAGTTTGCAATTATTGGTCAGCCCAATGTAGGTAAGTCGTCACTCCTCAATGCACTTGTAGGCGAGGAGCGTACTATTGTAAGTGATATAGCTGGTACTACGCGTGATACCATTCACACCCATTACAATTTATTTCAGAAAGAATTTATATTAATTGATACGGCGGGTATTAGAAAGAAATCTAAAGAAAAGGATGACCTCGAGTTTTACTCCATTATTAGGGCTGTTAAGGCCATGGATGAAGCCGATGTTTGCTTTATTGTGATTGATGCCCATAAGGGTGTTACCGGACAAGACATTACTATTTTTAGCTTGGCTGCCCGTAAAGGAAAGGGTGTTGTGGTGCTTGTAAATAAGTGGGATCTCATTGAAAAAGAGACGAATACAGCACGTGACTACGAGAAAAACTTGAAGCAAAAGTTAGCGCCATTTACCGATGTGCCAATCTTATTTATTTCTGCAAAAGAGAAAACCAGGATCTTTAAAGCTATCGAAAGTGGTTTAGAAGTATTTGAAAGCAAGCGCCGCAGAATACCGACCTCTCAATTAAATGAAGTCATGTTAAAAGCTGTTGCAGCGTATCATGCTCCGGTGGTAAGGGGAAATACAGTAAAAATTAAATATGTAACGCAACTGCCTACGCCGGTGCCTTCTTTTGCATTTTTTACCAATTATCCCGAAGATATCAAGTCGCCGTACCGAAATTACCTCGAAAACCAGCTTAGAAATAGCTTTAATTTTAAGGGGGTGCCGATTCGCATATACTTTAGAAAAAAATAAAATATAGGGCAAAAAATTTGTTAATTTGAATCTGACGCCTATCTTTGCGCACAATTATTAACTCAAAAAACAAGTACAATGAAAAAAGTATTCGCAATCTTAGCTGTAGTAGCTTTCGTAGCATGTAACTCTGGTGAAAACAAAGAAGCTGCTGCTGACACAACTGCTGTAGTTGATACAACTGCTGTAGCTGTTGATACAACTGCTGTAGCTGATACAACTGCTGTTGATACAACTGCTGCTGCTCACTAGTCGTATTTGTTATAAAACATATACTTCTTGCAAGAAGGTCCTCACGACAAAGTCGTGAGGATTTTTTTTTGTGCCAGTTTGTACCGGTTTTCTATGATTGTACCAGCTTGGCATCAATATTGTTTAGTTCTATGTGCAATAGATTAGAGACGGGCCTCCGGCCCGTTGTGACAATTTGACCCAGATATCATGATAAAAGAGAACATGTTTTTTAGATCAGAAGAGGATACAGACTTTATGCCCATCATCCCAATGAATGAGCAGGAATCTGAACAGGATAAAAATATGGTGATACCTTCAGAGCTTGCCATTTTGCCGCTGCGCAATACGGTATTGTTTCCGGGGGTGGTGTTGCCTATTACAGTGGGCAGGGATAAAAGCATTAAAGCGGTCAATGACGCTTATAAAGCAGACAAGCTTATTGGCGTTGTGTCTCAAAAAGATGCCAATATTGAGGAGCCATTAGCTACCGATCTGTGCAGCGTTGGTACGGTAGCCAAAATCATTAAGCTTATTAAAATGCCAGATGGTGGCACCACCATCATTATTCAGGGTAAAAAAAGGTTTGAGCTGGTTTCTATGCTCACCGACGACCCTTATTTTAAGGCGAGTATTAAATTATTTGAAGAAGACGTTAGTCCAGAAGGCGACGATTTTGCTGCCATTGTAAGCAGTATAAAAGACCTGGCTACGCAAATTATTCAGCTGTCGCCTAACCTTCCAACAGAGGCAGGGATTATTTTAAAGAGCATCGAAAACCCTTCTTTTCTCATTAATTTTGTAAGCTCTAACTTAAATAGTGATATTTCAGAAAAGCAAAAGTTATTGGAAATCAATGACATAAATGATAGGGCTGAAAGTTTAATTTTAATACTACAAAAAGAGCTTCAATTTGCGGAGCTTAAAAATAAAGTAACCAATAAAACCAGAACCGAGCTGGATAAACAACAACGTGATTACTTTTTACAGCAGCAATTAAAGAGTATCAAAGACGAGCTTGGCGGTGATTCCAACGAGCGTGAAATTGCGGAGATGAAAAAGAAGGCGGAGGGCAAGAAATGGCCAGAAGCTGCAAAAACTGCTTTTGATACCGGCGTAGCTAAACTAGAGCGTATGCACCCAACCACCCCCGATTATTCGGTGGTGTACAATCACCTCGATTTAATGCTTGACCTTCCATGGGACAGCTATACTTCCGATAATTATGACCTTAAAAATGCCAAAAAAGTACTGGATCACGATCATTACGGGATGGCTAAAATTAAGAGTCGTATTCTCGAATATCTAGCCGTTTTAAAGCTAAAAGGCGACATGAAAAGCCCCATTTTGTGCTTTTTAGGCCCTCCGGGTATTGGTAAAACCTCCCTTGGTAAGTCTATTGCGCATGCCATTGGTCGAAAATATGTGCGTTTGAGCCTTGGCGGTTTACACGACGAAAGTGAAATTAGGGGTCACCGCAAAACCTATATTGGGGCGATGCCGGGCCGTATCCTTCAAAATATTAGAAAATGTAAGTCATCTAATCCGGTTATGATATTGGATGAAATAGATAAAATAGGGGCTGACCACCGTGGCGATCCTTCATCGGCGTTACTCGAAGTGTTGGATCCGGAGCAAAACAGTAATTTTTACGACAATTACCTAGAGCTCGAATACGACCTTTCTAAAGTGTTGTTTATTGCTACCGCTAATAATATTCAAAATATCCAGCCAGCATTAAGGGACCGCCTAGAAATTATTGACCTCAGTGGCTACGCCGTAGAAGAGAAGGTTGAAATTGCAAAAAAGCACTTAGTGCCCAAACAAAAAGAAGCCCATGGCCTCGAAAAAGTGAATTTTAAAATTGCCGACAAGGTCCTTGAAAAAATCATTGAAAACTATACCAGAGAAAGTGGTGTGCGTGAACTTGATCGTCAGCTAGCATCCGTAATGCGTTTTCAGGCTAAAGAATATGCTACTAAAAACAAAGTAAAAACAACTTTAACAGCGCCAGATATAGAAAAAATACTGGGTCAAGCACGCTATAGCAATGAACTATATAAGTTGGCCAATATGCCAGGTGTGGCTGTGGGTCTTGCCTGGACCTATGTTGGTGGTGATATTTTATTTATTGAAACCATTTTAAGTGAAGGCAAAGGTGACTTAAAACTCACAGGTAATTTGGGCAATGTGATGAAGGAGAGTGCTACTACCGCTTTAAGTTATTTGCAAGCCAACGCAAAAAAATACGGGATTGATCCAGCGCAGTTTGCTAAAAAGAATATTCATGTGCACGTACCGGAAGGTGCTACGCCAAAAGATGGTCCGAGCGCAGGTATCACCATGCTAACTTCTTTAACTTCTGCATTTACGGGTAGAAAAGTAAAACCCTACTTAGCCATGACGGGCGAAATTACACTTCGTGGTCAGGTACTTCCGGTAGGGGGCATTAAAGAAAAAGTGTTGGCGGCAAAAAGAGCTGGCCTAAAAGAAATCATCATGTGTGCCCAAAATGAGAAAGATGTCAACGAAATTGACAAGGCATTTATTAAAGGAGTAACTTTTCATTATGTAAAAACAATGCAGCAGGTTGTAGAGCTTGCACTTGTTTAAATCTTTAAAATCACACCTGTTTTATGCGCGCCCGTTTACTCTTTGTTTTTTTATGGGTTGGAGCCGTAAATGCTTATGCGCAAACACAGGGAGGAAATCCTGTTTTTAGTTTTTTAAAAAATCCAGCAACCGCTGAAGTGGCAGCACTAGGTGGTAGTAATGTTTCACTCATTGGAAATAATGTAGCAGCAGGGTTTTCAAATCCATCACTACTAAGGCCTGCACATCATGGTCAGGTTGCTTCATCAATTGCTAGTTTACTTGCAGGTATTAATCAGTATAGTTGTATGGCTGGTTATACATTTGGTGCGCAAAATATAGGACTCGGTGTACAATATTTAAATTATGGTAGTATCGATCAAACAGATGCTGCTGGTAATTTATTAGGTATGTACCGCCCTTCCGATTTTGCAGTTCAATTAGGTACGAGTAAACAATATAAAGACAAATGGTGGCTGGGTGCCGCTGCAAAATTTATTCATTCTAATTATGGTGCTTACCGTTCATCTGCACTTGCAGTGGATGGATCACTCACTTATTTTGATGAAGCCGCTGGCTTACAAGCAGGAGTGGTGGTAACCAATATGGGAACACAATTAAATGCCTATGCAGGCGCCGTAAAAGAAGAACTCCCTTTTGAAATAAATGCCGGCATCTCTAAAAAATTAGCAGATGCACCGCTTCAATTTTCACTTACCTTACAACAGTTGCAGCGCTTTAATTTACTCGGATCAGATACTAGTTTTATTATTTCAGAATCTGGTAAACAATTTTCAACTATTGAAAAAATGATGTCGCATGTGGTGCTTGGGGCGCAGTTAATAGTCAATGAAAATATTCATTGCAACCTTGGTTATAATGTGCTGCGCAGACAATCTTTAAATGGATACAACATCACCAACGGGCTTAATGGGGTAACTTTTGGTGTAGCGGTGCTCATGCAAAAATTACATATCAATTACGCTACTGGATTTTATCAGCGTAATATGTTTCATCAGTTATCCCTCAATTTTAATTTTGTCAATAAAGCGCTGTAAACGCAATATTTAGTTTCCACCTTTTTTTGGTAGCACTGCTTTTGGTTTGTCCCCCGGTTTATCTTGGGGCTTGTCTTGTGGTTTTGGCACTATAGCAGGCGGAGGCGGTGTTTGTTTTTTAGGATCGTTAGGTTTAGGATCTGTTGTAGGTTTTGTGTCCGTTGCTTTTTGTGATTCTGGTGCAATGTCTTCGGCTTTAATATCAAGCGGCACTGCATAATCACCTTCAGTACCCGTTCCTAAATCTTCACTTTCCCCACCTAATACGGGCGGCGTATTATTTAAGTAATCCAGCATGATTTCATTTTCAATCATATCAGGTTTACTAAATGTAAGCTTGGTATCTATGCCGCAATTCGGATCTGCGACAGCTTTCCCAAAAAAGTAACCCCAAATAGGTAATACGGCTCTACCACCTTGTCCCCATGCACTTTCTTTATTAAAATGAATAAAACGGTCGTCTGCACCAACCCATCCACCAGCAATAAGTTGAGGCGTATAACCAATAAACCAACCATCACTATTTTCGTTGGTGGTTCCTGTTTTTCCTGCAATGGCCATGTCAGGCACATAACTCCACATACCGCGTCCTGTTCCGGCACGCATCACGCCTTCCATCATTTTTGCAACCGAGTAAGCTGTTACTTCACTAATTATTTCTTTTCTTTTTGGCGTAAATGTTGCTAGTACATTTCCATTTCTATCTTCAATACGGGTTATGTACATGGGCTTTACATTAAAGCCTTTACCCGGAAACATACTATAGCTCTGCATCATTTCATACAATGAAATTTCACAAGCACCGAGTGCAATGGATGGGTATGGATCAATTTTAGCGCTGATATCACTCCGCTTTAAAAATTCAACCAACCTTTTGGCGCTATTATTTCCTTCGGTGTCTAATTGTTTTAAAATATAAGCAGAAGCGCAGTTGCGAGATTGTGCAAGTGCTGCAGCCATTGGCATCGACTGACCGGTACATGATTTACCTGTGGCTGGAACAAGTCCATAGCTGCCAAAACTTTGTTGTTGATCATACACCGTTGTATTGGGTGTAAAGCCCGCTTCTTCAATCGCTAAACTATAGAGTAGGGGCTTCATGGTGGAGCCCACTTGTCTTTTGGTATTGATATTTACGTGGTCGTATTTAAAACTCTTAAATCCAATGCCGCCAACCCAAGCTTTTACTTCGCCAGTTAATGGATCCATCACCATAAAACCTGCTTGCAACATTTGACGATGATACTTGATGGAATCGTAAGGTGTCATGAGGGTATCTTTTTCTCGCGAATCGTTCCAAGTAAAAATGCGCATGTTTACTTTTTCGGAAAATGTTTTTTTAATCTCTTCTTCGTCGAGTCCTTCGTTTTGTAAGTTGCGCCAACGGTCCGATTGCTTCATTGAGTTTTGTAAAACATTTTCGTACCCTTTCCAAATACTTCCGTCTTTGATATTGGCCTGGGTATTAAATATTTTTTGTAAGTAGTTCATGTGCTTACCCACGGCTTCCTCTGCGTACTGTTGCATGCGCGGATTGATGGTGGTATAAATTTTTAAACCATCACGGTACAAATTGTAATTATCGCCATTTTGTTTGGTGTTTTCTTTGCACCATTTTTTTAATTCTTCACCAAGTATCATTCTAAAATAAGGTCCTAAACCTGCCGACTCGTCTAGTTTTTTATAATTGAGCTCGATAGGGGTTAGCTTTAGTTTTGCTGCTTCTACTTCCGGCAAATAATTGTTACGAACCATTTGATTGAGTACCGTGTTGCGTCTGTCAAGTGCTAATTTTGGATTGCGGCGTGGGTTATAAAGTGTACTACCTTTTAGCATGCCAATCAGTACCGCCGATTCCTGAACATTTAAGCGGTCCGGTTCTTTTTGAAAAAATGTTTTAGCCGCATTTCTAATGCCAAATACATTATCACCAAAAGCAACCGTATTTAAATAGAGTGTTATAATTTCTTCTTTGGTAAAATTTCTTTCGAGTTTTATAGCAATCAGCGATTCTTTTATTTTTTGAATCATTCGGAGTAAAATATTGCTTGTACTCCAGTTATTGGTAAATAAATTTTTTGCGGTTTGCATGGTAATGGTACTCGCACCACCTTCACTACCTAAAAAAAACAGGGCTCTACCTAATGAGCGTGGGTCAATTCCTTTGTGGTCATAAAAGCGTTCGTCTTCGGTGGCTACTAGTGCATTTACAACATGCTTGCTAATGTCTTTGTATTGAACGTTTATGCGGTCTTCTAAATAAAACTTTCCCATTAGGGTTCCATCCTGCGCATATACCTGACTCGCTAATGATGCTGTTGGATTTTCGATATCATCTATAGAAGGCATACTGCCTAACCATCCAAAATTAATCATGAGCAAAAAGAGGCCAAGGCCACCCATGCTCCAAAAAAAGATGCGCCAAAAGACACGAACAGGTTTTGACATTTCCATAATAATATGTTTAATATAATTGGCCTTCCTCTTTTCTGGCAGGCTGTTTATTGATTTCTTTTTCTATTGTTTCTCTTTGTTTTAAAACTTCCAAAACAGCAGCCGCTTTTTTTGCGATGCTACTTTCTTTATAGTTGGCTATAATTTTATTTAATTTTTGTATCGCAGCACTGTCTTCTTTGTTTTTCATGAGTAGTGTTGCTTCCATAAATAAAAACTGTGGCGCCCAAATGTCTTTTCCGTATTTAGCTATGGCTTCCTCTTTTAGTGCAAGTGCTTTTTCATATTCTCCTTTGGTAAAATATTCGTAAATAGTATCGTAGGTAATATCTGCACCACTGATGCTAGGTGTGCTACTTGCTGCTTCTTTTTTGGATAGCAACTTACTACTTGGAAATTTAACTTGAAAAAGTTTTTGAACCGAATCTGCTTTTTGAACATCACCCAAAACACTATAGCAAAGTGCTAAATTGTGGTATGCCATATCTAGTGAGGAGCCTGATAAAAATTTACTCATATAAAAACGGTAGGCTTCTATAGCAGAAGGGTAGTCCGATAAATTTAGTTGAAATATTTGCGCATTATCAAGTAGTGCTTTAGCCCATTTTTCGTTGGAGGCTTCTAGTTGTTTGGCTCCAGTAGGAACTGATTCGGCTAGTGCTTCGTAACTAATAGTTGAACTACTGTCTTTGTTTACAGCATCTGTGGTGGCAGCTACCGTATTCATAGTTACTGCTCCAATATTGGCATCGAGGGCAGCTTGTCTTCTCCAATTGTCAAGGTTTTGTCTGTTGCCCCATGTTGTTTTAAAGGTTGCCGATCCTTTAGAGCGAAGTGCTTTATTCAAAAAATAAAAATCGGCGTTGGCGCCACTGCTAAATAAGTCAAAATTTGTAGCTGCGTTTGCGTCTACAAATTTATCCTGCGAAGCATCATCTTTTTCCTTGCGTAATTGTTTATACAACTTTCTTAAAAATACTGTCCTTTCAATTTCTGGAAGAGCGGCAATTTTTTGTAAGCTATCTTCTAGTTCAATAATTGTTAAATTGGCATTAATGAGTTGAAGTGCTGGTTTCCTAGTTTCAATTTTTTCTTTTTGATTGAGCTCCAGGTTTTGAATATTTATGCTATCGTAAAATTTATAGGCAGCACCATATTTTTTTTGATCATAATTGATATCGCCAAGTAGTATAAATGATTTTTGTTTTTGTAATTCGTTATCGCCCGCATTTTTAATACTTTCTAATAAATAATTTTGGGTAAGGATATAATTCTTTTTAGAAAGTTCTATGGAAGCGGCTGCAAAATAAATAACGTCTTTATAGGCTTCGTACCTATCTTTTTTGGCCATTAGTAAAAGGGCTTTACTGTCAGCTCCTGTAGTAACGCTTAATCTATTTAATGCTACGTTGGCGTATATTTCTAAATAAGGGTCCTGCGCTGCATTAATGGCAGTTTGATAATATTGTTTAGCCTGGGTTTGTAGGCCAGCTTTTTCATATAACTGAGCCGTTAAGTATGCTTTTCTTGATTTATCTATTTTATTAACTGCAAATGAAATAGTTTTTGCTAAAAAGTTAGCGGCTAAATCGTAGCGTTCTCCTTTGTAATGGCCGTAAGCTGTTAATTCGTCGAGTGCAGGAATAAGTCTGTTAGGGAAAACTTTATCCGTTCTTAATAAAGCTATTAATCCAGTAGCTTCCGATTGTTTATTTTGTTCAAGATAGGTACGAATCATCCATAAAAAACTTTCGTTTCTGCTTGGAATAGTGGTGGTTATTTTTTGCCAAATATTTCTTTTTTCATTGGTTGAAATGGAAAATACGCCGTCTGCGTTACTAATATTACTTCCAATTGGAATATCGGTGCCTTCATCCTTGGGAGCGAAAGCATAATTGACATATTTAAAAACAGCTAGTGCCGAATCATAATCTTGGCGGTGTAAATAAGCCTTCCCTAAAATGATGTATAAATTATCTACCCAATCGCTTCTTAAATCGTGTAATAAAATACCAGCAGTGCATTTATAAATGATGGTATCAATTTCGTCTTTTGCCGTGGTTTCTAAACTGTATGGGAAAAAGGGTAGTAGCTCAGCATAGTTTTCAATTTGCTTTTGGGTGGCTCTTTCAATAATTCCACTAAGCCTATTTGTGGCATTAAAAACATAGTTGTACCTCGTAACCGTATTGTTAAAAATTCGTTTAGGTAAACGAAATCCTTTTTCACCTGTTTTTTCGGCAGGTAAGAGTCGTTCGGTGTAGGGTTTATTTTTTTGTAAACTTATGCCCGTGTAAGGTTGGGCAACTAAATCGTGTGCCAAGCCAACCATCAAAAATAATACCAGCGCATAGGTTTTCATGTATCTTAAATAGGCCTTAAAAATACATTTATTTCTGTTTTGAGGGCGCATTAAAACAACTTTAAGGGCTACCTTTATGCTTATTTAACAATATGGACACCATACCCACTAAAAACGAGCCCCCCCGACTAGGTACCCACTACCGTTTAGTGGTGATGGACGACGATACTTTTGAAGAAGTCGTTACCCTTAAACTCTCCAGAACAAGCGTGTATATTGGTCTTAGTACTTTATTTGTGTTTCTAATTGGCATTACAATCGTTTTTATTGCATTTACGCCGCTCAAATATTATATCCCTGGATATGGAACTAGGGAGGGGCGCGCGGCACTTCAAAATTTAAAAATCAGAACCGATTCGTTAGAGCAAGTGATCAGGTACAACGAGCAATATTTTAATAGCGTTAAAAAAGTGATGGAAGGCACCGACAAGGGTATGGAATTGGATACGGTTCCATTAAACATTCCTAAGGCCGAAGTAATTCATGATTAAATTTACTCTATTTATTTAGCCATGCCACAAAAAGATCCAAAGCCGTTTTTACAGTATGCAAGTTTGGCCACCCAACTATTGGTGTCATTTGCATTTGCCGCCTTCGGCGGCAAATGGCTGGATCTCAATTTTTTTTCTCAAAAACCTGTTTTTATCTGGATACTTCCCCTGCTCGTAGGCATTGGACTCATCATAAAAGTAATCAAAGACACCGATAATAAAACTGACAAAAAAATAAATTAAAGATGGCCAGATTTAGTAATTCAGAATTTAAACTGCTGTACCCCATTACTGGGCTTTTTGTTTTTGTAACCTGGATGGTTCATTTAGGAGAACAGGAACTTATCAAATATAAGTTCGTACCCTCGGTAATCAATGCTGCTAATTTATTACTCTTTGCACTTACGCTTTTGGGTTTATTGGCTCTTATTAGTGCTGCTAAAGATCCAAACCCCAATGTACTTGTAAGAACCGTCATGGCCTTTATGGGGTTTCGTTTAATTGGACTTGCTGTTATACTTGTTTCCTATATTAAAATGTCAGGTGCTGGAATTAGTCCACGCTCTGTGTATGCCGGATTTGCGCTCTATCCACTATATACCTGGCTTGAAATCAGGCTATTTTTAAAATTGAATGTTAAAAAGTAATGCCCATTAACGAGCATCCGATGCAGGCCTTGGCTGGTTTTTTGCCAGACAAAAGTTTTGAGCAAGTGCTTGCGTATTTGCATGAATACCGGGTGCATTTAACCATTACCAAACAGCGTAAATCGGTACTTGGTGATTACCGTCATCCAGGTAGGGGCGCCAACCACCGCATTAGCATCAATGGCAATTTAAATAAGTTTGAATTTTTAATTACGTTTTTACACGAGCTCGCGCATTTACTCACTTTCGAAAAATTTAGTAACCGTGTAGAAGCGCATGGTAAAGAATGGAAATTTTGTTACGGGCAGCTATTGCAACATTTTGTGGCGCAACAAATTTTTCCGCCCGATATAGAAAAAGCACTTCAAAAATCTATTTTAAATCCTGCAGCTACAGCAGGTGGTGAAACCGAATTGTTAATGTTACTTCGCGGTTACAACGAAAAGCAAAAGCCCGGATACGCACTGGTAGCAAGTGTTGCAGAGGGTTCATTATTTGTAACAGACAATAGACGCGTATTTTGTAAAGGGCCACTGCGGCGCAAACGTTACGAATGCGTTGAGGTTAAAACCGGACTCCGATATACTTTTAGCGCGCTTACAGAAGTAAAGCCTATTCCAAATCCACAATAAATAGCAACAGGATTGCGCGTGCAATATAAATCACGTGTGATGCATGCGCATAAAAAAGCCCCCAACATGTTGGAGGCTTTTATTTTTTTATCTATTGATTTAAGCAACTGCTTTTTTAACAAGGTCTGCAGCTTCGCTTAACTGAATGGCCGACTGAACTTTAAGTCCACTCTCATCAATTAATTTTTTAGCTTCTACCGCATTGGTTCCTTGTAAACGCACGATGATCGGAATATTGATATTGCCTAATTTGTTAAAGGCTTCAATTACACCAGCAGCAACACGGTCACAACGAACGATACCGCCAAAGATGTTAATTAAAATAGCCTTTACATTCGGGTCTTTCATGATAATTCTAAAACCTGCTTCTACTGTTTGCGCATTAGCAGTACCACCTACGTCTAAAAAGTTAGCTGGCTCACCACCACTTAACTTAATCATATCCATAGTAGCCATCGCAAGTCCGGCACCATTTACCATACAACCTACGTTACCGTCTAGTTTTACAAAGTTTAGGTTAAACTCACCTGCTTCTACTTCGGTAGGATCTTCTTCCGATACATCGCGCATAGCTAGTAAATCGGCGTGGCGCATCAGTGCGTTATCGTCGATATTCATTTTGCAATCCACTGCAATGATTTTTTCATCCGATGTTTTAAATAATGGATTGATTTCAAGCATTCCGCAATCTAGATTAACATATGCATTGTAAAGGTTGGTTACAAACTTTACACAGTTTTTAAAAGCTTCGCCAGAAAGACCTAGGTTAAAAGCAATTTTACGTGCTTGAAAACCCTGAAGCCCACCACCTGGGTGTACCCACTCTTTAAATATTTTTTCTGGGGTGTTGTGCGCTACTTCTTCGATATCCATGCCACCTTCGGTACTATACATCACCACATTCATACCTTTTGAACGGTCTAATAAAATAGACAAGTAAAATTCCTTTACTTCGTTAGGACCAGGATAATAAACGTCCTGTGCAATTAATATTTTATTAACAAGTTTGCCGGCAGCACCAGTTTGAATGGTAACTAGGGTGCCTCCGAGTAAATTACCCGCAATTGTTTTTACATCATCTTCGCTTTTAGCAACTGCTACACCACGCTGCTCATTTCCTACAACCTTACCCTTGCCTCTACCACCTGCGTGGATTTGGGCTTTAATTACCGCAAAATTATTGCCGGTTTGGGCCTTTAAAGTGGCATAAGCTACAGCTGCCGCGTCTACTGTTTCTACCGCTACACCTTCCTGTACTGGAACGTTGTACTTTTTGAGAAGTTCTTTAGCTTGGTACTCATGAAGATTCATACAAAAAATTTTTGCGAAGATAAGCGAAACGGCTTTACATTAAAACCCTTAATTTTACCTTAATTAATCGTATAAACACTTAAAATTCAATACAATGATGAAAAAAACATCCTTTTTGCTATTAGGAGCCGCTTTTTTAGTGAGTTCATTAGCATTTGTAGCCCCAAAAAACCCTAAAGCGCCCCTTATTTTAGCTGTTCAGTCAGACAAAAGCAGGGTAGACTTTATTGGCTCTAAAGCAGCCGATTTTCATACCGGTACCTTTACTGTAAAAGGTGGAAGCGTTCAGGTCGAAGGTGGTAAATTAGTAGGTGGTTCTTTTGTAATTGACCTTGCTAATTTAAAAGTTACAGACGCTGCAGGTGAAAGACTTGCTGGTCACTTAAAAAGTGCTGACTTTTTTGATGTAGCTAAATTCGGAGAAGCAACCTATACTATTTCTTCTGTAGATTATTCTAGCGCAACTGCTTGCACCATTAACGGTACTTTAAATGTTAAAGGTGTTGGTGTCCCAGTAAGCTTCGCTTCAAATATCAGAAGTGCTTCAGAAAAAGGCTTTTTTGGTCAAGCATATTTTAGCATTGATCGTACTTTATTAGGTATTGCATACGCAGGTCCTTCTAAAGACGTTCAAATTGCTGTGCATTTGTTTGCAAAGTAATTTTTTTTTATACCCCCTTCGAGATAGAGAGCTCCAGCATTTTTTGTTGGGGCTTTCTTATTTATTACCCATACTGTTTGCAAGAACAACTGCATTATAGGCATTTACAATACCACCTGTTTTTGAGAGTGTGTTAAATGGAACAGCGATGCTGCTATTGCCCGGTTGCAAACAGGGTGCAGTGGCAGTTGGGGTGAACACCGTTTTTTCAAGTATTGTTTTTATTTGCTTGGCTGTTAAACTAGGGTAGTATGTTTTAATGATTGCAGCAACGCCAGTTACAATGGGAGCAGCCATACTAGTGCCATCTTGATTGCCATAGGTGTTTCCACCTGGTAGGGTAGAATATATTTTTACGCCTGGTGCAAACAGGTCTACATTTTGTTTTCCGTAGTTGCTAAAATCGGCAGCAATAGTACCATCAGTAATAAGGGTGTCACTGCTGGCACCCACCGTAATAAAATTAGAAGCGCTTTTTTTATAAGTAGCTAAATAACTGTTTGGAAATACCGTGGTGCTATCTAAATTATAATTTTCATTACCTGCCGAGTGTACAAGTAAAACATCTTTTTGTTCGGCGTATGCAACAGCACTATCCACCCAATATTTTTCGGGAGAGTAGGCTTTTCCAAAACTCATATTGATAATTTTGGCGCCATTGTTTACTGCGTATCTAATAGCAAGTGCAACGTCTTTGTCGTATTCATCTCCGTCGGGTACAACACGCACCATCATTATTTTTACAGCATCAGCAACACCATCCATACCGGCACCATTGTTTCTACTCGCTGCAATAATTCCACTCACGTGTGTGCCATGGTTGGGCGTAGGCCCCATAATATCATTGTTGCCATAAAAGGCATCAGAAAAATTATAGTAGTTATCTCTAACAATGATGGTTCTTTCGTCGTTGGGTAATTTTTCTTTGGCACCAAATGCAACGTTTTTACCATCGATATATTCTTCCATTTGTGCAATGGTATACGTGTTTAATTCATTTTCATCTAATTGCATGAGTCGGTGTAGTGATAGGAGGCCTAATTTGGCTTCCTTACCTGTAATGCTAGTTGGTATAAATTTGGCGAGCGTTTCTCTATTGTAGCTCACTACATTCATTTCTTGTTTTAGTACTTTGTCATGCTTTTTAAAAGCACTCGCCAGCATTTCAACATATTTTAATTGGTCTTTTTCTTCGTCGCTATAATTTAATTCTGATTCAGTTTTTTTCCAGGTAGCATACAGCGCTTTCTCCGAAGCAATCAAAGTGTTGGTATCCAGTAATGAGTTTAAAAATTTCGCCTTGTATTTGTGGTAAATTCTAGAACGCTCATTTGGGGCTCTTTTAACGCTTTGCCCATTTTTACCCCCTAAAAAATTCCATCCGTGCACATCGTCTATGTATCCGTTTTTATCATCATCAATACCATTGCCCGGAATTTCTTTGGTGTTGGTCCACAAAATATTTTTCAGGTCCTCGTGTGTGGTATCTATACCAGAATCTAATACTGCGATGATAATAGGGGTGGCTTTTTTATTTTTGCTGCCCAGGAAGTCGTATGCTTTTTGTAAACTAATACCTAATACCTTATCGGCACTAGGATCTAATGCTTGCCAGTTTTTAGGAACACTTTGCGCATGTAGGATATTCATGCAGCTCGTTGTAAGTAGGGTAGTGCCAATAATTGCAATCAGGGTAAAACGCATTTTCATGACGCTAAATTACACGTTTCTAACGTGTAATTTAGCCCTTATCTCTTAAGAAAAGTATAAAAAAGCGGCGCTATAATGGGGTTCTTATATAAGGCACGATTATTTGGCCTGACTGTGCACTAATAATTGATCATAGACACTGCCATAGCTACTTCCAATAGGGATTTCCTTTTCACCTACCCAAATTTTACTTTTACTAAACCGGTCTATTTTAGAAATGGGTACAATATAGGAGCGGTGCACCCTTATAAAGTCTTTAGGGGGTAATTTTTCCAAAATACCTTTGAGGGTCATTAAGGTTAAAACAGGGCTGGGTTTTGTATAAATTTTAATATAGTCGTCGAGTGCCTCAATAAGGTCTACGTCTTTCAGATTAATTTTCATAATCTCGTAGTTCACCTTTACAAAAATTGAATTGAGCTGTACTTCCTGCGCACTTAAAAACTCGGTGTATTCTTTAATTTTATAGGCTGCTTTTAAAAAGCGGTCGTATTCGAATGGTTTTAATAAATAATCTACGGCGTCTGCATTAAATCCTTCTACCGCAAAATCTTTATAGGCAGTTGTAAAAACGACCATTGGTTTATTGGGTAGGTTTTTGTAAAATTCTATGCCAGTAATATCAGGCATTTGTATATCTAAAAACAAAGCGTCTACTTTATTTTCTTTTAAATAGGCGAAAGCCACATCGGTATCACTAAATGTTTGAACGAGTTGTAAGAAAGATATTTTCGAACAGTATTCCTCAATAATTTTTAGTGCAAGCGGTTCGTCATCTATGGCAATGCATGTAATCATTCAATTAGCTATTAATTTTTAAAGAAACTTGATAGGTGTTATCTTGGTTACTTATGTTGAGTTGATAACTGCCCGGGTATAAAAGCGCTAGCCTTCTTTTAGCATTGTTAATGCCAATGCCCGTACTATCCAAATGGGTTGAAATGTTGGTAGCCACTGTATTTGTTGCAT
The DNA here is from genome assembly GCA_044341045.1 of Sediminibacterium sp. Taxonomy (GTDB): domain Bacteria; phylum Bacteroidota; class Bacteroidia; order Chitinophagales; family Chitinophagaceae; genus Sediminibacterium. The sequence goes on from JBIISK010000003.1 coordinate 17,598, forward strand.
TAAATTCAATTTGTTTACCCGTTGCATGAATTTGTATGTCAATAGTTGTAGCTTCTTTTGTACTTACGCCATATTTAAAGGCGTTTTCTACAAATGGAATAAACAGTAGGGGCGCAATTTGTAAATCATCGGTTACGCCACTTGTATTAAACACAACCGTTACTTTATCTGTTAAGCGCATTTGTTGCAACTCTATATAGTTTTTTGTAAAATCAATTTCGTTGTTGAGCGGTACAAAATTTTTTTCAGTTTCAGATAAAATATACCGCATAATCGATGCGAGTTTCATTACCGCTGGCGCTGTTTGCTCACTTTTTACAATGGCTAAACTGTAAATATTATTGAGTGTATTAAAAAAGAAGTGCGGATTGATTTGCGATTTTAAAAACGACAACTCCGTATTTAATTTTTCGTTTTCTGTTTCTTTTTTGTTTTGTTCGGAGCTCAACCAGCGCTGCGTTACTGCTATGCATGTTCCAAAAGATAAAACCAATAAAAATAAAACAGTATTATAGGGATCTGCCAATCTTCTCGATCTCCTAGGTGTTCTGGTCATTTTTTTATCACCTTTAAATGATGGATTGATAATGTAATTTCCGTTTTGTTCTACGTATTCTGGCGTTGCAAAAATGGTTGCTACCTGTTTGGGTGTAAACAGGTAAATGTTTAATGAAACAACCACAGATAAAATGTACAACCACCATTTTCTGTTGATGAGTAATGCGGGTACTAAATATTGTGTATTGAGGTAATAAAAAAATATGATAAATATATAATTGATAATAATAGTAGCCATCATATGATCGCTCATATTAAACTCTCGCAGTCTTGGAAAGAAAACCAAGTAGGGTACCGAAAACAAACAAATCCAAGCCACTAAGTGGGTAAGGAGATTTAGTATTTTTTTATTTTCTTTCAAAATGGAATCAATTAAGTAGGATAAACATAATAAAACTAATAGTGCTACCTTAAAGAATCGGCACAACTGGGTGAAATAAAAGGCTTAATCGGTAGATAGTTATTTATGAAAAATGCGTTTTGATTTGTTGGATCGTGCCAGTTGTAGAAAAACCTTCTACAATCGGGTTAATCACTACACGACCACCAGCTGCCATCACTTCTTTGGCACCCACAATTTGATCCGTGGTATAATCGCCTCCTTTAACAAGTACATCGGGTAAAAGGGTGGTAATCAACTCGAGTGGCGTTTGTTCATTAAAAATCACAACAGCATCTACCACTGCTAAGTTTCTTAATACAATGGCTCGGCTCTGCTCGTTGTTAATGGGTCTGGTATCTCCTTTTAACTGTTTTACACTGCTATCACTATTAAGTCCTACAATTAAATAATCGGCTTCTTTTGCTGCTGCACTTAATGATGCAATATGACCTTCATGTAGTATATCAAAACAGCCATTTGTAAATGCCACTGTTTTACCTTTTGCGCGCCAAGCCGCAACCTCTGTAAGTAATCTTGTTACATTAAATTCCTTTAATTCAATAGCCTCAATTGCTTTCATGGGAAATCTTGTTTTTATTATAAATAGGTAAGACAAGTAAGCAGATGCTTCCAACAATGAGTACGATAATAAATTGTGCAAACCATTGCAGCGTTCCGTTGGCAAATCCAATTTCAAAGGGCACACCCATTTTCTCTACAATTTTAGCAATGAAATACGCATAAGCGCCAATGCCACCTGGGGTTACAATCATGCCAATACTACCAAAGGCAAGTGCCGCAAGGGCTGCATTAAATCCAAGTCCAGCAGTGCCAACAGTAGCACTAAGTCCTACCCAGGTTCCTACGATATACAACAACCAAATAGTAACACTGTAAAAAATAAATAAGCCTTTTTGTTTAAGGTATCTAATGCTTGATACTCCTTCCCAAATGCCCTTGATAATTTTTTTGGCAGACATAACAAAAGGGAGGTGACCATATTTACGACTCCAAATTTTTAGTAATACAACGACTAGTACAATAGCACCTATTAGAATCCCAATTTTTTGCATCGAAAATTGTCCCGACTTGTTTTCAAAAAGTTGTCTAAACAATTCTAAACCATAAGAGGCAATTAAATTTGTTTGTGTAAGAAGTGTAATGATAAAAACAATGGCTAGCGAAACGACGTCAACAGCTCTTTCTGCAACAATGGTTCCTACCAATTTTTCGGCAGGTACTTTTTCATATTTGGCGAGTAGGGTACATTTTAAAACTTCACCTAAGCGTGGAATAGCAAGGTTCGCTAAATAGCCAATCATGACTGCAAAAAAAGTATTTAGGATGCTAGGTTTATAGCCCATCGGCTCCATAAGTATCCGCCACCTTAGAGCGCGTATAATATGACTAAGGGATAAAATCAAAAACACGGGCAACATGAGCCAGTATTTTGCACCTTTTAAAGTATCTATAAATTCATCCCATTTATTAGCTGGAATTTGTCGCAAGCTCCACCATACTAAAAAAAGGCCTAGTCCAAAAAAGAAGGCATATTTAATAATAGCGCTGATTTGCTTTTTCATCGTACTTAATAAGGTCGAAACAAATGTAAGGCCTTCTACCATTTAATTGGATACAATTTTTATCATATATATTATTTAAATAAATAATATATAAACTTTTCACGAATAGCTAAATTTGTCAAATTTTTTGGTCAAAGTATTGTGCTAGCTCGATTCCTTATAATTTTCGTACCTTTGCCCTCTTAAATTAGGCTCTAGGTATAAAATTGGTAACTCATGTCTACAAAGAAAAGAATACTGTTTATTGCTACCGAGATGTCTCCTTACTTGGAGTTGACAGAGTTTGCAGAAATCATTACCAAACTAGCCGTTAAAAGTAATGATAGTGGTTTAGAAGTTCGCTGCATCATGCCGCGTTTTGGGGTGATCAACGAAAGAAGACATAGGTTACACGAAGTGGTTCGTTTATCGGGTATCAATGTTTCTGTAGATGAAGACGATTACCCATTACAAATCAAAGTGGCTTCACTTCCAAATGCAAGACTTCAGGTATACTTTTTAGAAAATGAAGACTTTTTTAAGCGTAAGCAAGTATTTCACGACGAATCAGATACATGGTTTGATGATAACGCATTAAGAACCATTTTCTTTTGTAAAGGTGCCCTAGAAACCGTTAAAAAGTTTGGTTGGCCCCCCGATATTATTCATTGCAGTGGTTGGATGACCGGTCTCATTCCTGCATATATAAAAACAGCCTACAAAAAAGAACCTGTTTTTGGCAATAGCAAAGTCGTTTTTACCATTGGTCAAAATACCTTTGAGAATGAATTAGGCCCCGATTTTATGAAACAGGCACTGATCAATGCAAACGTAAAAGAAAAAGATTTGGACGCCTTTAAAGCAGCCAACAATACCGCCCTTTTTAAAGGAGGCGCTAGCTTTGCCGATGCCATTTCATTTGGTTCCGATCAAATTGATGCGAGCTTGACAGCCGAATTTGCGAAAGTAAAAGGCAAAAAAGTGGTTCCATTTAAAGGGTGGGATTCGGATTTAACAGAGTATTTAGAATTGTACAACGACCTTGCAGGCAAGTAATTAGACAAACATGTATTCAAAATTTACAGTACGTAATTTTATAGGTTTTTTTGGTTTGATGTTGATGGTTTTCATGAGCTGTACTAAAGTTCCTTCCACCGAACTCGGTGCTGGTTTAATTCCAACAATTGATGGTGTAATTACAAAAGACACCCTATTAGATGTGATCACAGATACTTACATGGACAATGATTCGGTAAGGGTGTATAAAAATGACAACCATGTTTTGGGTGCCATTTCCAACGATCCTTTATTTGGAAAAACAGCAGCCTCCATGTATTTCGAGCTTGCACCGCCGTTTTTCCCATATGCAATTCCGGGCGCAAAAGATAGTATTCGTGTAGACTCTGCCGTTTTAATTTTAAGTTATAAATATGCATATGGTGACACTGCAGCGCCATTAAAATTGACCGTTTCAGAAATTGATCCTAGAACACCTTTAATTTCCAATTATAATTATGCAGCCAACTATCCATCTGCATATAATATAAGAACCAAAGGAACACTTGCAGATCCTGTAAACCTTTCAATACCACGTTTAAAGGATTCGGTAATCAATAGGTATGAGCGCTCAAGCTATCAAATTAGAATTAAATTAAGGTCTGATGTTGCTAGACGTTTTATTAATACCTACGACACAACTAATGCATATCGCACAGACTCTGCATTTAAATCTTTGTTTGCAGGTTTTGCTTTAACCGTAGATCAAGCTGCGCCGACAAATGCGCTTATTCATATTAACCTCGCAGATACGAACACGAAATTTGCCCTGTACTATAATTCATCTTCTGCAGGTGCCACTGTACGAGATACTGCTGTTGCCTATTTTAGGTTTAATTCTTTTTCTGGCGGTAGTGCTAATTTAATTTCTCGTAATAGAGTAGGAGCAGAAATAGCAAAATACACAGCCACTACAAATAAGTCAGATTCTATTGTTTATGTACAATCGGGTCCAGGAACATATGTGCGTGTGAGAATTCCGGGTCTTAAAGGACTTAGTAATCGAATTATTCATAAGGCCGACCTTATTGCGGAGCAGGTTCCAGATGATGCCAATTTGTTTACTACTGACAACTATATGAGGCCTCCAAGGTACTTATTGTTAACTGCTATTGATACTGTTGAGAATAGGAAATATAATATTCCCAACGACTATATCTTTTCACCCAACCAAGGCCCTAATAAATCTACTTTTGGCGGAGCTGTTTTATCTAAATCGGTTCCTGGATATTCCAGCATTGCAGCTTATTCTTTTGATATGAGCAGGTACATTCAAGGGATTGTAACCAGAAAAGATTCTGTGTATACGCTTCGCATATCGGCACCAACAAACGATTCAATTTTGTACAGAGAGCCTTACCCACAAGTAGCGGCAGTTCAGGTATATTACCTAAGTCCTCAAGATGGTAATGATGTTGGTAATGGTCGGGTAAGACTTGGGGGCGGTACACATTCCCGTTTTAGAATGAGATTACGTATTATATTTTCTAGAATATAAGTAACTAATTACTACTTATATTTGTGTTTTATTATAAGCTATAAACAAAAATTCATGCCTTATTTATTTACTTCTGAGAGTGTTTCTGAAGGACATCCAGACAAAGTAGCGGATCAGATTTCTGACGCATTAATCGACAACTTTTTAGCATTTGACCCACAATCAAAAGTGGCTTGCGAAACTTTAGTAACTACAGGTCAAGTTATTTTGGCTGGTGAGGTAAAATCTAAAGCATATTTGGATGTTCAAACAATTGCGCGTGATGTGATCAAGAAAATTGGTTACACCAAAAGTGAATATATGTTTGAAGCGGATAGCTGTGGTGTATTAAGTGCTATCCACGAACAATCTGCAGATATCAACCAAGGTGTTGATAGAAAAAAGAAAGAAGAGCAGGGTGCAGGTGATCAGGGTATGATGTTTGGTTATGCAACCAACGAAACCGATGATTTCATGCCATTGGCACTTGACTTAGCACACAAAATCTTAATTGAATTGGCTGCATTAAGAAGAGAAAACAAGGCGATCAAATATTTACGTCCAGATGCTAAGTCTCAAGTAACACTTGAGTACAACGATAAAAACGAGCCTGTACGTATTGATGCAATTGTGGTATCTACGCAACACGATGATTTTGATAAAGAAGGTAAGATGTTGGCTAAAATCAACAAGGATATTGTTGAAATTTTAATTCCACGCGTAAAAGCAAAGTACAAGAAGTACGCAAAATTATTTAACAAGGATATCAAGTATCATATTAACCCAACCGGTAAGTTTGTGATTGGTGGACCACACGGTGACACTGGTTTAACAGGCCGTAAAATCATCGTAGATACCTACGGTGGTAAAGGTGCACACGGTGGTGGTGCTTTCTCTGGTAAAGATCCTAGTAAGGTAGACCGTTCTGCAGCATATGCAACGCGTCACATTGCTAAAAATTTAGTTGCTGCTGGCGTAGCTTCTGAAGTACTCGTTCAAGTTTCTTACGCGATTGGTGTTGCGAAACCAACATCTATTAACGTAAACACCTACGGTACTGCTAAAGTAAAATTAACCGATGGTCAAATTGGTAAGTTGGTAGAATCAATTTTTGATATGCGCCCTTACTTTATTGAGCAGCGTTTAAAATTAAGAACGCCAATGTATAGTGAAACTGCTGCTTACGGTCATATGGGTCGTAAAAATGAGACAGTAACTAAAACATTTACAACCCCAGATGGTAAATCAAAAACCATGAAAGTGGAATTATTTACTTGGGAGAAATTAGATTATGTAGCAAAGGTTAAAAAAGCCTTTGGTTTAAAATAATATAAATCCTAAACAAAAAGCCCCTGCTAATTTTAGTGGGGGCTTTTTATTTAGTAATATATTTGACGCACGCAACAATTAATATGCATCAGAAAAATCCTTGGACCATAAAAAATAGCAAACCCATTTACCAAAATGCGTGGATTGATGTCACTGAATTTGAAGTGCTTAATCCGGCTGGTAATCCGGGTATTTATGGTAAGGTTCATTTTAAAAATATTGCGGTAGGTGTTGTGCCTATTACGCCAGATATGCATACCTATTTGGTAGGGCAGTTCCGCTTTACGTTAGATGCATATAGTTGGGAAATTCCGGAAGGGGGCTGTCCGGAGTTTACTGATCCGCTGCAGGCAGCTATTAGGGAGTTAAAAGAAGAAACAGGACTTGTAGCTGTAAAGTATAAGGAGCTGATGCGCATTCATTTATCCAATTCTGTTTCCGATGAACTTGCTATTATTTATTTGGCAATGGAGTTAACGCAGCAGGATGCAGCACCTGAAGAAACGGAAGCTTTACAAATTAAAAAAGTATCTTTATCGGACGCTTTTGGCATGGTAGCAGACGGAACAATTACCGATGCCATGAGTGTGGCTGCACTTACTAAAATAGAGTTATTACAAGTACAGGGGCTTCTTATCTAATTTAATTTCAAATGGCAATCAAACAATCGACATTAATTATTGGACGTCAACCACTTGTAGAAGCATTACAGTCGGGGCGGTCTATCGATAAAATCTTATTTCAAAAAAATATTTCTGGCGAAGCCATTTTGCAAATTAGGCAGTTGGCACGTGAATACAATGCACCCATTCAACTCGTGCCGCCCGAAAAATTAAATGGCTTAACAAAAGCCAATCATCAGGGCGTGGTTGCCATTGCGGGTCTTGTGCAATATTTAGATTTACAACAAGTAATTGATCATGTGGTAGAAAAAGGAGAGGCGCCATTATTTGTTATGTTAGATGGCATTACAGATGTACGCAATATTGGAGCCATTGCAAGAAGTGCACTCTGTTGTGGTGCACAGGCGCTCATTATTCCGGACAAGGGTGTTGGTGCCCTGAATGCGGAGGCTGTTAAAAGTAGTGCAGGTGCACTTGAGCATATTCATGTATGCCGTGTTAATAGTTTAATTAAGGCAGTTGATACCCTGCATTTAAATGGCATACAAGTATATACTTCCGAGATGCGCGCCGATAAAAAAATATATGAGCTTGCTTTAACGGATCCATGTTGTGTGATTATGGGTGACGAAGGAAAAGGTGTGCAACCATATTTGGCAAAAGCGGCAGATGCTTTTTTTACCATTCCTATGGCCGGCACTTTTGATTCTTTTAATGTGGGTGTTGCTACAGGTATTGTATTATATGAAGCCATGAAACAGCGTTTATTACAAGCATAATATTTACTGTATGAAGTTTCATTGTGAATTTGATATACCGGCACTTCAAAGTCCTATTGGGCATAGGAGTCATACGCTCATGATTGGCTCTTGCTTCACAGAAAATATGGGTGAAAAATTAGCGAAACATTTGTTTCATGTATTGGAAAACCCAAATGGTGTTTTATTTAATCCAGTCTCTGTTGCAGAAGCAATCACTCAATATATCGACGCGACAACTTTTACGAACAACGATTTATTTTATTTTAACGAAGCATGGCATTCTTGGAAACACCATAGTAGGTTTTCAGGTACTACACCAGAAGAAGCACTCGGTAAAATAAATGAAGCTAACGGAGCTGCACACACGTTTTTAAAAAAAGCGTCACACTTATTTATTACACTCGGATCTGCGTGGGTATATCAGTTAACAGATGAGGCCACTGGGTATGCGCCTAATTTTGTTGCAGCCAATAACCATAAAGCACCGGCTAGTTGGTTTACAAAAAAATTATTAACGCCATCAGATATTGAGGCGATCTATAGCCCACTTGTTGCACGCTTACGAAATTTAAATCCAGGGTTACAAATTATTTATACCATTAGTCCGGTGCGTCATGTACGCGAAGGCATGGTAGAAAACAATAGGAGTAAGGCCGCTTTAATTCAGGCGGTTCATAGCCTTGTGGCAAGCGATGCCAACAGTTATTATTTTCCAGCCTATGAAATTGTAATTGACGATTTACGCGATTACCGTTTTTATAGCGAGGATATGGTGCACCCTAATTACCATGCCACCGAGTATGTGTGGGAAAAGTTTTTACAAGCCTGTACCACGCCTGAAACAAAAAATATCATCAAAGAAGTTGCTGCTATCAATTTAGCAGTTACACACAAGCCTTTTTTTGTGCATTCCAATCAGCACCAACAATTTTTGCAAAAAACAGTACAAAAAATTGAAATGTTGTGTGCGCAGTATCCTTATTTGGATTGTTCTAAACAACTTGAATTGGTAAAGGCACAATTGCTTACTTAATTTATTTAGTGGATACGGTCGCCTCTAATTTCCATCGACTCCATCACTTCTTTTTCGTAAGCCAGCCATTCACTCCAGCGGTCCAGGGTTTTTTCTTTACCAAAGTATAAGGTAGCAAGGTCTATAAATAAAGTGTAATGCCCCGCTTCACTTTCCATAAAACGTCTATAAAACTTTTTTAGGTAGTCATCGGAAAGGCCCTCACTAAGTCTCTTAAACCGCTCGCAACTTCTGGCTTCTACAAGAGCCATCATAAGCAATTGATCTAGTAGGCGTGTAGGTTCGTCACCCCCTTTTTTTTGAAATGCAATCAGTGCATTGACGTATAAATCTTTACGCTGTTTGCCTAATTGTAAACCTCTTTTGTGTAACTCCTGTAACACCAATCTAAAATGCCCCCATTCTTCGGTAACAATGGGTGCTAATTCTTTTACAAGTTCTACGCGGTCCGAATAACGCTGAATATAAGAGATGCAGGTAAGCGCTGCTTTTTGCTCGCAATAGGCATGATCCGTTAAAATGGCTTCAATGCTAATGGCTGCAAGGTCTACCCAGCGAGGATCGGTGGGGAGTTGAAGCCCTAATATGTTTTTAGTGTCTGTAGACAATTCCATGTGCAAATATCCGGCTTGTTATTCAATTATAAAAACCTTTATTACCCCAAAAAAAATCTTAATTTCAGTCCTTAATTGATTGTTATGCGTATAGTTCCATTTATTATTTCTGCCGCCCTTACTACTGGATTAGTGGTGGTGCTCAATACCCCTTTGTCTGTGGGTAAAACCAAAACGCCAAGGCTTGGTTATTTCTTATCACCACAGCAAGGGTTTTGGCAAAACGCCGAACCGGAAAATAAATCTTTCGATGCATATATTGTAGTAGATGGATTGCAGGATAAAGTGGAAGTACTCATGGATGAAAGATTGGTACCGCATATTTATGCAAACAATGATAACGATGCATATTATACACAAGGATTTTTACATGCAAAATTTAGACTCTGGCAAATGGAGTTTCAAACCTATGTTGCAGCTGGTAGGTTAAGTGAAATTGTTGGACCAGATCGTATTGCCACAGATCGTTTTTTTAGAAGACTAGGCATGTTGGAAGGCGCAGAAGCCACCATGAAAAAAATGGCCAACAATCCAGCTTTGCAAGCAGCGGTTACGTCTTATGCAAATGGAGTGAATGCGTATATCAAATCGTTGCAGCCTTCTCAAATTCCATTTGAATATAAATTACTCGATTATAAACCAGAAGCATGGACACCTATTAAAACCTATTTGTTTTTAATGTTCATGTCATATGATTTAACAGGCCGTGGCACCACCATAGATCTTCAAATGACCAATTCAAAAAATTATTTTGGTTACGAAGACTTTAATAAATTATATACCAATGTTCAGGATTCATTAGATCCAATTATTCCTAAAGGAACGTTGTATGAAAAAGCTTCTGTTGCTGCGTTAGCGCCGGCTTCACTAGACTCTTTGTATTTTGCAAAAACAAATTCTGTAGTGCCTAATGCGCCAGAAGCCCCTAATAAAAACAATGGTTCTAATAACTGGGCCATCGCTGGAACAAAAACAAAAAGCGGTAAGCCTATTTTAGCAAGTGATCCGCACCTTGGTTTAAACTTGCCTTCGCTTTGGTATGAAGTGCAAATTACAACGCCAACCCATAGTACCTATGGTGCTAGTTTCCCTGGATCTCCGGCCGTTATCATTGGCTTTAATGATAGTATTGCCTGGGGTGTGACCAATGCAGGAAGAGATGTACTAGACTATTACGATATCAAGTTTAAAGATTCTACCATGGGAGAGTATTGGTTTAATGGTGCATGGCAAAAATCAGTAATTAAAGAAGAGCGCATTAAAATAAAAGGGCAGCCTGATTCAATTGATCGAGTTGCCATTACTGCAATGGGTCCCGTGATGTATGATAAAAGTTACAATGCCAATGGTTCTGATGGAAAATACCTTGCAGTAAGATGGACGGCTCATGATGGTAGTAGCGGGCTTCAAACTTTTTATGAATTAAATAGAGCTAAAAATTTTGATGATTATCTGAGTGCTATTAATAACTGGACTTGTCCTGGACAAAATTTCGCGTTCGCGAGTGTAAGTGGTGATATTGCTATTAAACAGCAAGGGGCTTTTGTAGCGAGGTGGAATAGACAAGGAGATTTTATCATGCCAGGGCAAGACAGTAGTTATTTGTGGCAAGGCATGATACCAGCTTCTGAAAATCCGATGATGAAAAATCCGGAGCGTGGTTTTGTAAGTAGTGCCAACCAAATGTCTACCGATAGTACCTACCCGTATTATTTAGGAGCAGCCAATGCATTTCCATTATACCGTGGCATTATCATCAATAAAAAGTTGAATGCCATGTTTGGAGTTACACCACTCGATGTGCAGGCGCTTCAAACCAATAACGATAATATTTTTGCAGAGATGGCTAGGCCTGCCATTTTTAAATTTTTAAATGAGTCTAGTTTAAATGCCGACGAAAAAAAATATGTTGGTTATTTACGAACTTGGAATTTGCGCAATGATATTAATGAAAAAGGAGCTTCTGTTTTTAAAGCAATATGGGATAGTTTAGAAGTAGCGGTTTGGGCCGATGAATTTAAAAGTGCAGCACTGCCTTTACAATGGCCAGACGAGTCTACACTGCTTGAACAAATGTTAAAGGATTCTGTCGTTTTATTTCAAGACAATATTGCTACACCAAATGTTAAGGAAACAATGGTTGATGCGGTAACTGAGGCCATTAAAAAAGCCACGCCGCAATTAGCGCAAATGGAAAAAGAAGGAACGCTTGCATGGGGCGCTTACAAAGACACGCGTGTAAATCACTTACTAAAAATACCATCACTTAGCAGGCTACATCTACCAATAGGAGGTGGTGTGCATATTATTAATGCAACTACCGGTAACCATGGTCCAAGTTGGCGCATGATTGTGCACCTAGTAGATGGTATAGAAGCGTATGGTGTTTATCCGGGTGGTCAAAATGGAAATCCGGGCAGTAAATATTATGACAGCTTTATTGATAGTTGGGCTGCTGGTAAATATTACCGCCTTTTATTTTTATCTAAAGAAGCGGCTAAACAAAATAGTCAAATCAAATGGCGTTTAACCTTTACAAACTCTTAATCTAATTTTTATGAAATTTATAGTGGCAATTTTATTACACGCTTTTTTAGCTTTTGCTGTAGGGTTATATAGTCAGTTTCCATGGTGGCTTTTTGTGGGCACATCTGGTATCGTGGCTTTTTTTATTATGGATTCGCCAGCTAAAAGTTTTTTCGCAGGATTTTTAGGCGTGGGTGCTTTGTGGGCAGGTTTAGCTACCGGCAAAGATTTGGCTAATGCGCACTTGCTTTCTAGTAAAGTGGCACAAATACTGCCGCTGGGTGGTTCTTATATCGCGCTTATCATCCTTACAGGAGTTGTGGGTGGGCTCTTGGGCGGTTTTGCGGCCTTAACTGGCGCATTTATGCGGAGTAAATCTACCAAGTAAACATTAATTTTTACCATTTAACAAATAGGTAGCTTCTATTCATGAGAAGCTACCTATTTTTGTTTTTATGCGTCTTTATTGTTATTTGTTGATGGTATCATTGGTATTGTTTTGTGGAAATACTCTGTTTGCACAAACAGTTGTAACGGGTTCAATTACCGATGGTTCGGGTAAAAAACTGGCACATGCATCCGTTTTAATTAAGGGTACTACTAGGGGTGTAACCGCTAATGCCGACGCAAAATTTTCATTGTCACTGAGCGCAGGTTCATACACCATTGTTTGTAATTATGTTGGCTTTGAAGCGGTAGAAAAGAAAATAAAAATTGCGCCGGGTCAGGACACGATTTCGTTACCCTTTGTATTAACCAAACAAGTATACTTATTAAATGATGTAGTGGTCAATTCAAAAGGAGAAGATCCTGCATATGCCATTATCAGAAAAGCGATTAAAAAAAGGCCTGATTATTTAAATGAGATTAAAAAGTTTAGTGCCGAAGTATATATTAAGGGACAACTGGTTTTAAATGATTATCCAAAATCATTTTTTGGAAAGTCTTTAACGCCGGGAAATTTTGATACAGTTAAAAACCGCATTCTATTTTTATCTGAAACAATATCTGATTATTACGTAGACGTTCCTAACAAAGAACGCATTGAGGTTAAGTCTTCTAAAGTGAGTGGCAGAAGTAGTGGCTTTGGACTCAGTAATCCGCAAATCATTTCTTTTTATCAAAACAATATTGCCCTAGGTAATGGCCTTAACCCGCGTGGGTTTGTTTCACCTATTGCAGATGGAGCTCTTGCATTCTATAATTATAAATTCGAAGGCACTTTTTACGAAAACGGTATCGAAATAAGTAGGATACGTGTATTACCTAAACGAAAGTACGAGCCACTTTTTTCAGGCATCATTAATATTATCGAAAACGATTGGCGCATTCATAGCGTTCAGCTTAATTTATTAAAAGAACAGCAGTTGCAACTCCTCGATACCCTTTTAATTGAGCAATTGTATGTCCCAACTAAACAAGGTTGGGTGATCAAAAATCAAGTCATTTATCCGCGCGGCAAGTTTTTTGGATTTGCTTTTTCAGGAAGCTTTGTACAAGTTTATGATCAATTTAATTTAGCACCTAGTTATGGCAAAAAGTTTTTTGGGAATACGTATTTGAAATACCTAGATAGTTCTAATAAAAAGAGTGCCAAGTATTGGGATAGTATTAGACCTGTTCCCTTAGCCAAAGAAGAAGTTAAGGATTATGCAAAAAAAGACAGTCTAGAAAAAATCAGACTAGATCCTAAATACTTAGATTCGGTAGACAGAGTACGTAATAAATTTAAGCTGAATGGTTTTTTATTAACCGGTCAAACCATCAATAAGCAAAGTAAAAAAATACGGATTCAATTTGATGGACTACTTGGTTCTATAAATTACAATACCGTCGAAGGATATAATGCTAGTTTTTCACCACGTTGGACAAAGCGTTATACAGGCCGAAAAAGCTTATCCGTCGAGCCTTTACTGCGTTATGGATTTACCAATACCAGGTTACAACCTTCCGCTACGGTTAGGTATAATTTTGGAAAAAAATATTTCAATAATATTGGCGTAGGTTTTGGAAGAAAACTGTATCAATTTAATAATGATATAGCCATTCCAGAGTCTCAAAATACCATTCAAACCATTTTATATGAACGAAATTTCTTAAAATTATATGAGGCTGCGTTTGTTAATCTAGGTTATGGCGCAGGACTAGGTGGCGGATTAAATTTTAGAGCTAATTTTCAATTTCAGAATAGATTGGCTTTACCTAATTTAAATAAGCCGCTTGTTTTTGTGGATCATATCAACAGGAGTTATACGCCCAATACACCAGCGCCTGCTTCTGCCGCTAATTTTGAGCAGCATCAAGCTTCCACATTTACAGGCGTATTAACTTGGCAGCCTGGCGGAAAATACATTGAGCTTCCAGACCAAAAAATTGGGATTGGTTCCAAAGCGCCAACTTTTACACTTACCTATAAAAAAGGGATTCCAAATTTATTAGGTAGTGATGTTGATTATACAAAATGGTCTTTGAATGTTTCTGATAATCTACCGCTTGGATTGGGAGGTACTTTTCAATACCGGGCAACTGCGGGAGGTTTTATAAATACCAACAAATTATATGCTCCCGATTTGCAGCATTATTTTGGTAACCAAGCCTATGTTTCAATTGAATATTTAAAAGGGTTTCAGTTACTGCCTTATTACCAGTTTAGCAACCAGGCTAATTTTTACACAACGGTTTTTGCTGAGTATCATTTAAATGGTCTTATCACAAATAAAATTCCGGGCTTTAGAAAACTAAATTGGTTTTTGGTAGGTGGGGTAAGCTATTTACACGTAAACAATATGGTTGACTACACCGAGTCTATTATTGGTATCGAAAATATTTTTAAAGTAATACGCGTAGACCTTATCAATGGGTTTCAACAAGGGGAACCGGTAAGAACTGGGGTTCGAGTTAAGGTTCCGATCGTGTTTAAATAATTTACCTATTTTTGCTGTACCATGGCAGTTCTACACAACCGCGTCTCCAACGAGGAGTTAAAGGCGCTTATGATGGCGGAAACTTTTCACCGCGTTACCGTTAGTTTTTATGCCTATTTCCCGGTACAAAATCCGGCCGTTTTTAGAGACGAGTTATACAAAGCGTTATTTCCATTACAAATATTTGGCAGAATTTATGTTGCCAACGAAGGCATCAATGCGCAAATAAGTGTACCAGATTTTAATTTTGAAAAATGCAAAGAACATCTTTACTCGATTGAGCATTTGCAAGGACTTCGACTAAACATTGCAGTAGATGATGATGGCAAAAGTTTTTGGGTACTGAAAATTAAAGTGCGCGATAAAATTGTTGCAGATGGCATAACGGATCCAACATTTTCTATGGAAAATAAAGGTAAGTATGTGAACGCTGTCCAAATGAATGAACTACTTCAAAAACCGGATACCATTGTTATTGATATGCGCAATCATTACGAATATGAAGTTGGACATTTTAAGGATGCTATCGAAATTCCTTCAGATACGTTTAGGGAGCAATTGCCGATGGCTGCTGATATGATGAAGGGGAATGAAGAAAAAAATATCATCATGTACTGCACCGGTGGTATTAGATGTGAAAAGGCTAGTGCCTATATGTTACACCAAGGGTTTAAAAATGTATATCATGTAGAAGGGGGTATTATCAATTATGCGCATCAAGCAGAAGAGGCAGGTATCGAAAAAAAATTTATTGGGAAAAACTTTGTATTTGATAAACGTTTAGGGGAAAGGATTACAGAAGATATTATTTCAAAATGTCATCAGTGCGGGAAACCTGCCGATACGCATACCAATTGTTTAAATGACGGATGTCACTTACTCTTTATTCAATGCGAAAACTGTGCGGCAAACTTTGAGGGCTGTTGTAGTAAAGGTTGTCAAGACACCATTCATTTACCTCTTGAACGACAAAAAGAATTACGCAAGGGCATACAAAATGGGCAACACATTTTTAATAAGAGTAAAAGGCTTCGTCCAAGACTCAGTGAGCCTGAAGATTAGGCTGCCAATTTAATCGTTACAAAATTTTGCAAAGGAAGCGGTGGTCGCCGTCATGATTTCTTCATCTGAAAATGTAGTTGGTACAAATGCTTTACCCGTTACTTTTTCATATAGTTCAATGTAACGCTTACTAATGGTGTCAATCCAATCGTCAGACATTTCAGGAACGGTTTGCCCTTCTTTGCCCATAAAATTATTTTGGATCAACCATTCGCGCACAAACTCTTTGCTGAGTTGTTTTTGTTTTTCGCCAGAAGCTTGTCTGTCTTCAAAGCCATCTGCATAAAAATATCGAGACGAATCGGGGGTATGCACTTCATCCATTAAATAGATGGTGTCGCCTATTTTGCCAAACTCATATTTAGTATCAGCCAAAATAAGCCCCTGCTTACCCGCTATTTCTTTGCCTCTATTAAACAGGGCAAGCGCATATTTTTCTAATATGGCCCAATCCTCAGCACTAACTAGTCCGGTAGCAATAATGTCTTCTTTGGAAATATCCTCATCATGACCTTCAGATGCCTTGGTTGAAGGGGTAATAATTGGGCTTGGGAAAAAATCATTTTCTTTTAAACCTTCAGGTAAACTTACGCCACAAAGCGATCTTGCTCCAGATGCATAAGTCCTGTAGGCGTGACCCACCAAATTGCCCCTTACCACCATTTCTATCTTAAAAGGGGTACATTTTTTGCCCACCGATACTGTTGGAGCAGGCGCATCGAGTAGCCAATTTGGGCAAATGTCTTGGGTTTGACAGAGCATAAATTCTGCTATCTGATTGAGCACCTGACCTTTATAAGGTATTGTTTTTGGTAATATTACATCAAATGCAGAGATCCGATCACTTGCAACCATAATTAACCAGTCGGTGCCAATGGTGTATACATCTCTTACTTTTCCATGGTAAATGGCTGTCTGATAGGGGAATTGAAGGCTTTGCATGCCCAAAAATAGCACCTAAAACAACAAAAAAGGAGGATTGAATTGGCTTTTTCTCAACACACCCAAAGCCTATTGGGACAAATTAAATTTTTGCAAAAGCTTAACTTGTGCTATTTTGCCCCCAAATTATAACCAAATTTTGCCAAAATGAGAAGACTCTACAGCAAATGTTTATTTGTGGCCATGGCTGCTACTATAACAATTAGTGCTAGCGCCCAAAATTCAACTACCGTATCTGGTAGTGTAAAAAATGCTAAATCAAAAGAACTGGTTTCGGCTGTATCTGTAACCGTAAAAG
This sequence comes from Sediminibacterium sp., assembly GCA_044341045.1. Classification (GTDB taxonomy): domain Bacteria; phylum Bacteroidota; class Bacteroidia; order Chitinophagales; family Chitinophagaceae; genus Sediminibacterium. The sequence goes on from JBIISK010000003.1 coordinate 34,745, forward strand.
GAAGTTCTGTTGGAACTTTTACAGATGATAAAGGCACTTTCCGTTTTTCATCCATCAAGAATTACCCAGTTACATTGGTGTTTTCTTCTGTTGGATTTGCAAACAAAGAAGTTGCCGTTAATGCAGCAAAAACTGGTCTAGAAGTTTCATTAGAACCTTCTTTCACACTCGGTAATGAAGTAGTTGTTTCCGCTTCAAGAGTACCAGAAAGAATTTTAGAATCTCCAGTTTCTATTGAGCGTGTTAGCTCTGCAGCGATCAGAAATACTGCAGCATCAAATTATTATGATATCCTTACCAACTTAAAAGGTGTGGACGTTGTAGCTGCTAGTTTAACATTCAAATCGGTGGGAACACGCGGATTTAATAGTAGTGGTAATACACGTTTAAACCAATTGATTGATGGAATGGATAACCAAGCCCCAGGTCTTAACTTCTCTGTGGGTAGTGTTATTGGTTTAACTGAATTAGACGTAGACAATATGGAATTACTTCCGGGTGCGTCTTCTGCATTATATGGCCCAGGTGGTATGAATGGTACTGTTTTAATCAACAGTAAAAACCCGTTCAAATACCAAGGTTTAAGTTTTCAAATTAAGCAAGGTATCAACCACGTTGATGCTGCACAGCGTCCAACATCTGCCTACAATGACTGGGCAATTCGTTGGGCTAAAAAAGTAACTGACAAATTCGCTTACAAAATAACTGCAGAAAACATGACTGCTCAAGATTGGTTAGCGAATCAATCTAATAACTATTCTAGAGGTACTGGTACTCCAAATGGTGTTACTATTCCAGGATGGAGAGATATTGATCCTAACTATGATGGTGTAAACTTTTATGGTGATGAAACTTCTCAAAATTTAAGTTCAATTGCAAATGCTGTTATTGCTGGTTCAGGTGTACCTGCTTCTGCAGTAGGTTTTTTCAATGCATTTTTAGCAAGAACTCCAACCGCTAATTTAGCTGCATACAACGCTGCTTTAACAGCAGGTGGTTTAGGTGCTTTAGTGAATTCTGGTATGTCTCCAATATTTTACGGTGCTGCAAGAGGCATGTTTGGTAACCAAATGGTTAGTAGAACAGGTTATGCAGAAAGAGATGTATTAGATCCAACCACTTCTAACTTTAAACTTACAGGTAGCTTAAACTACATGTTAACTGATAAAATTGAAGCTTCTTTCTCTACTTATTTTGGAACAGGTAATACCGTTTATACAGGTTCTGACCGTTACTCTTTAAGAGATTTACGAATGGCTCAATTCAAGTTTGAATTAAAGCATAAGAACTGGTACATACGTGCATATGCTACACACGAAAACTCTGGTAACTCATTTAACGGTACCATTGCAACCCGAACATTTAACGAAGCTTGGAAGCCAAGTTCTACTTGGTATCCTCAGTACATGGCTGCTTATGTTTCAGCTATGCAACAAGGTGCTCCACAATTTATGTCGCATAATGCTGCTCGTGCTTTTGCCGATCAAGGAAGACCTACTGGCTTTATTGGTAACCATCCTTTATTCCAATCAATTGTTAGAACTCCGATTGGTAAAAAAGTGCCAGGTATGAATGGTTTAGAAGGTGGTCAATTTATGGATAAGTCTAGACTTAATGTAGTTGATGCACAATACAACTTAACAGAAGCCTTAGGTCTTGCTAAAACAGGTACCGACTTTTTAGTTGGATTTAATACCAAGCAATACCAATTGAATTCTGAAGGAACTATTTTTGCAGATACATTAGGTGCTATCAATATCAATGAGTTTGGTGCTTATGGTCAATTGTCTCAAAAATTATTCAAAGACATCGTTAAAGTAACAATCTCTGGTCGTTACGATAAAAACACAAACTTTGCTGGTCGCTTTACGCCAAGAGCATCTGCTGTTATCAAATTAAAGCAAGACCACAACTTACGTTTGTCATATCAAACTGCTTACCGTTTCCCAACAACTCAAAACCAGTGGATCAACTTACTTGTAGGTGGTGGTACTCGTTTAATGGGTGGTTTACCTCAATTACGTGATTACTACAACTTTAGTGGTAACCCAGGTTTCACTTTAGCTAGTGTGCAAGCATTTGGTGCAAGCGCAATGACAGGTGCTCCAAACCCGGCTTTATTAAAGGCGCAAAACTTTGGTGAATTTAAACCAGAGTCTAGCACTTCTTTTGAAGTAGGGTATAAGGGTTTATTTGGTAAAGTGTTATTGATTGACGCTTATATGTACAGCTCTAGATACCAAAACTTTATTAGTGGTGTAACTGTACTTCAATCTAGAGGTTCTTACAACCCAATGAACTTGTTGTTTGAATCATCAAGAATTGGTTACAGCATTTCAACAAATGCGCCTGGTGAAGTTACCGTTAAAGGATGGGGTGCTTCTGCAGACTTCTTATTGCCTAAAAACTTTACCATTGGTGCTAACATCTATTCTGATGTAATTGGTGATTTGGCTCCTGGTTTTGTATCTTATTTTAACACTTCAAAATACCGTACCAACATTACGTTTGCAAATTCTGGTTTTGGTACCAACAACAGATATGGCTTTAACCTAGTTTACAGAAATGTAACTGACTTCTTCTACGAAGGTACTTTTGGTACAGGTCAAATGCCAGGTTACAAAACATTAGATGGACAGGTTAGCTACAAATTCCCAGCCATTAAGTCTGTGGTTAAAGTAGGCGGAACCAACCTTCTTAACAAATACTACCGTACAGGTTGGGGTAGCCCTGCCATTGGTGGATTGTACTATGTAAGCTTTGCTTATAACGTATTTTAATCTAACCGGTACGTCTTAAAAAATTAAAGCCCCTTACCTATGTAAGGGGCTTTTTTTATCACTATTTATCTCTATTTTTGCAACTCAATTAATAACCATATAACTATGCGTTCAATAGCTTTTAGAGAGGCGCTCAGAGAGGCCATGCAAGAAGAAATGAGAAGAGATGAGCTTGTATTTTTAATGGGTGAAGAAGTAGCACAATACAACGGTGCATATAAAGTAAGCCAAGGGATGCTTGCAGAGTTTGGTGAAAAAAGAGTGATTGATACACCTATTGCTGAGCTTGGTTTTACGGCGATTGCAGTAGGCGCGGCACAAAATGGGTTAAAGCCAATTGTAGAATTCATGACTTGGAACTTTGCTGTTTTAGCAATGGATCAAATTTTAAATACAGCATCAAAAATGCTTGCGATGAGTGGTGGACAAATTGGATGTCCCATTGTATTTAGAGGACCTAACGGAAGCGCGGGTCAATTAGGTGCACAACACTCTACAGCGTTTGAAAGTTATTATGCCAATATACCAGGTATTAAAGTAGTGTCTCCATCAAATGGTTACGATGCAAAAGGTCTTATGAAGCAGGCTATTCGTTACGAGAAAGATCCGGTGATGTTTATGGAAAGTGAAGTAATGTATGGCGATAAATGTGATATTCCTGATGATGAATATTATATTCCACTAGGTAAAGCGGATGTTAAAAAAACGGGTAGAGACATCACTATTGTTTCTTATAATAAAATGATGAAAGTAGCGCTTGGTGCTGCTGAAGAATTAGAAAAAGAAGGCATTAGTGCTGAGGTTGTTGATTTGCGCACGGTTCGTCCACTAGACTGGATGACTATTTTAGATAGCGTTAAAAAAACAAACCGTTTATTAATTGTAGAAGAGCAGTGGCCGTTTGCTTCTGTGTCTTCAGAAATCACTTACCGTATACAAAAAGAAGGATTCGATTATTTAGACGCACCTATTCGCAGAATTACAAGTGCCGATGCGCCAATGCACTATGCGCCTAATTTAACGGCACTCGCTATACCTGATGTTTCAAGAACAGTGAAGCTTGCTAAAGAAATGATGCACCAAAGAAAATAATTACAATGTGCCCAGGCTACTATAGTATAAGGCAGATTTTGTTTTTTATTGGCTGTATTTTTGTTCATGTTTCCCTTGCACAAACGCGTATTGATACAACGATGTCAGGTACACTTGACAGTGTGGTTGTTACTGCTTTTCGCATACAAGTAAAGGGGCAAACGATACCTGCATCAATTGCACAAATTTCTCGTAAAACACTTGCGCAAGAAGTAAATGGAACATTACTGCCTGCCGTTAATTTGGTAGCAGGCGTTCGCATGGAACAGCGCTCGGAAGGAAGCTACAGGCTTGCCATTCGGGGTAGTTCATTAAGGTCTCCATTTGGTATACGCAATGTAAAAGTCTATTGGAACGATGTACCATTTACCGATCCTACAGGCAATACCTACCTCAATATTATTCCTTTTGCGTTAATGCATGGAATCGATATCATTAAAGGTCCTGTTGGAGCTGCTTATGGCTTAGGAACAGGCGGTGCGGTTATACTGCAATCAAATTTTGATACAGACTCGTTGATGCATTCGAATGCAACACTTCAATTACGCGCTGGAAGTTTTGGATATTTCGGTCAAGATCTTCGTGTTACACTTCAACAAAAAAATGTTCAGCAAACCTTTTTTGTTTCCAATGAAAAAATAGATGGATGGCGCGATCAATCTGGATCTTCTAAAAAAAATATCACCTGGCTTGGCACACTTACAAAAAATAAACACAAAATAAAAGCCATGCTTTTATTTACGGATCTGATGTATCAAACACCGGGTGGCCTCACGCTCGCTCAAATGCAGCAAAACCCACGATCAGCAAGACAAGCCACTGCAACATTACCTAGTGCTGTTGCGCAACAAACAGCGGTGTTCAACAAAACCTTGCTAGGCAGCATTCACCACAATTACCAACTCACAAAAAATATAGATTGGCAAAATTTTATGGTAGGCGCTAACACTAATTTTAAAAATCCATTTATAACCAATTACGAGACAAGGCATGAAAAAAATGCAAGCTTTGGAAGTCATCTGATAATGCGCTTTCAAAAACCAGTGGGCGATATAAAAATTATTGCAGGCGGGGAGTGGCAAGTGCAGGAGGCAGCCATCAATAACTACGGTAATAAAAGAGGGATACGTGACACATTACAGTTTGCCGATCAAATAACTACAAAGCAAGGTTTCCTTTTTGCAAATGCATCGATTCGTTTGCAAAAAAAATGGCAGATAGAGCTTGGAATAAGTGATGCTTACATGGGGTACCGGTATTCTCGAAGTACTATTTTAACTGAATCAGCACAATCAAAATCTAACCTTGGTTTATTGGCACCACGTATGGGCGTCTCTTATGAAGCAGCAAAAAATACAAGCCTTTACTTTCAAATTTCTAAAGGCTTTTCGCCACCAACACTTGCAGAAATTAGACCTTCCGATGGACTATTTTATAAAAACCTTTTACCAGAGTATGGTTGGAATTTTGAAATGGGTGTAAAAGGAACAGCTATTCATAAAAAACTCAGGTATGAATTATCAGCCTATCATTTTGGTGTAAAAGATGCGATTGTTAGACAAAATAATAATGCGGGTGTTGAGTATTTTGTAAATGCAGGATCTACTAGGCAGGCCGGTGCCGAATTTCAATTAGACTATGTGGCCCGTTTTAGTAAAACGCATCAAATACAAATTCAGGCTGGATATGCCTATCAGCCATACCGGTTTGTACAATACAAACAAGCAGGGATTGTATTTAATGGAAATGCGCTCACAGGAAATGCAAAGCATGGGGTAGCTTCTTCTATCACTTACGACTACAAAAAAACGGCATCTATTTTTGTTAGGCTACAATCACTTTCTAGGGTCCCACTTACTGATGCCAATGATGTCTATGCAGGAAGTTATCAACTGATTCAATCTGGTATTTCCATAAATCATCTCCGGGTACGTTATTTTATAAGCGTAGATAATTTACTAAACAAATCCTATAGCCTGGGGAACGATATTAATGCGGCTGGAAGGCGCTATTACAACCCCTCTTCGCCCCGGGGATACATGGCCGGGATAAGTATTCAAATGGCTAAATACCGCCGTTAAACAGGCTATTATTGCCTTTTCTAGCCTGTTGCTACCAAATATCATGATTTATATAAACTTTTAACACTAAAATGGCCAATGTGGGTGCTAAAAGGATATTTTTGTTAACGTTAAAAGCAAATAACTATGACTGGACTTTTACTATTTATTGTGGGTGTACTTGGTTGGCACATTGGGGTGTACGGGTTATTTAATAAATCAAAAATTGAGGGATGGAAAGCCTTTGTGCCTTTTTACAATACCTACCAAATGGTGGAGCTAACAGGTATAAAAAAATATTGGTTTTGGTTGCAGTTGATTCCTATTGTAGGGCAGTTCATAACTATTTGGATTACGATTATTTACGTCATGCATTTTAAAAAAGTAAGTTTACTCGATCATACCTTACTGGTTTTTCTTCCATTTATTTACCTCCCTTTTATTGGATTTTCTGCTAGCACAAAATGGTATGGTGATGAAGCTTTAGCGCATTATCATAAGTCAGGTACACGTGAATGGATTGATGCGGGTGTGTTTGCTATTGTTGCCGCAACAATTATAAGAACATTTGTTTTTGAAGCATACGTGATTCCATCTGAAAGTATGGAAAAAACATTACTCGTAAATGACTTTTTGTTTGTTAATAAAATGAGTTATGGTGCGCGCATGCCGCAAACACCTGTGTCATTTCCTTTTGTACACAATACCATGCCTTTTTCTACGACAGCGCCATCCTATACAACTTGGGTTCAAGTGCCGTATACGCGACTACCGGCATTTGCCGATGTTAATAGAAATGACGTGGTTGTATTTAATTTTCCAACGGGTGATACCATCATTAATTTACCGGAATATGGAAGTAAAAGACCTTATTACGATGAATTACGTTATTCGTTTAAAGGAAACCGTGAAATGCTGCAATCGGAGTTTCCAATACATGTGCATCCCATGGATAAAACCGACAATTATATCAAACGTTGTGTAGGTGTTGGGGGAGATGTATTGCAAATTAAAAATGGGGTGTTGTATGTTAATAGTGCGCCCGCGTATGTTCCTCCTGCATCTCAAACAGAGTATATTGTTGTAACCAACAAGACGCCATTTGATCCAGACTATTTAAAAGAAACGTTTAACATTGACGTACAAGATACAAAAGGGCAATTAGATGCTTTGTCAGATAGCGCTTTCAAATTTAATGTAACACCTGCAGAAGCAGCTACTTTAAAAACATTGCCCAATGTAAAATCTGTTACACAGTATGTCGAAAACTATGTAGGTATTACGTTTCCTAATGATGAAGTAAACTACCCATGGACGATTGATAATTTTGGTCCTATCGAAATTCCTAAAAAAGGAAAGTCAATTGTTTTATCGGCTACAAATATTGCACTCTATCAAAGGCTCATTGAAAACTACGAGCACAATACTTTTGAAATCCGTAATGGTCAGTTTATCATTAATGGACAACCTGCCACTACCTACACACCACAGTATAATTATTACTGGATGATGGGTGATAATCGTCATCGTAGCCAAGACAGTAGGTTTTGGGGCTTTGTGCCTGAAACGCATATTGTAGGTAAGGCTTCACTGATTTGGTTGAGTTGGGAAAATGGACCTAGGTGGAAGCGTTTATTTAATTTTATTCATTAGTAAAATAAACACCATGCAAAAACAAACCGTTCAATTTTCGTATCAAGTTTTTGCATCAGTTGATGCACTTCCAATAAATGATCAAACCTTATTTGCGCAGGCACAAGAAGCGTTAGCGCTTGCCCACGCACCCTATTCAAAATTTAAAGTAGGCGCTGCTGCTATTTTACAAAATGGACAAATTATAAAAGGAAGCAATCAAGAAAATGCGAGCTACCCAATTGGTATTTGTGCAGAGCGCGTTTTATTGAGCACTGCTTCTACCATGCAATCTAAAGTGCCCATTGTTACCATGGCAATTACCTATCACAATGAGCGTGGTGGCAACAATATTCCTATTGCACCTTGTGGTATGTGTAGACAAGCGATTGCAGAATATGAATCAATCGTAAATCAGTCTATCCGTCTTATTTTAGGTGGCGCAACTGGCGAACTATATGTCATTGAAAAAGCAGCAGATCTACTTCCGTTTGGATTTTCAGGTGTTCACTTACATTAGTGGTCCTAAAAATTAAAACAAGGTTTGCACCCCATGTTTTATTCTAAATTCATGTTGTAGCAACCATTTCTTTACCGGCATACCACCTGCATAGCCCACCAGTGAACGGTCGGCACCAATAACCCGGTGGCAGGGTACTAGAATCATTAATTTATTTTTCCCATTGGCTGCAGCGGCTGCTCTGATGACTTTTGGATCACCTAATTTTTTTGCTAGATCGGTGTAGCTGTAAGTAGCACCATAGGTTATCTCTGACAGTTTAGCCCATACTTTTTCTTGAAACTCGGTGCCAGACTGATGATAGGGAATATCAAAAACTTGCCTCGTTCCAGAAAAATATTCGATGAGTTGTTCGGTGCATTTATGTAGGATGGGAGAGGGTTCAGTAATATTGTATTCAGGTTCTGTTTCAACCGGTGCAAAACTTATTTCTGTAATGTAACGGTCGGTACCGCCAATTTTTAAAACACCTACAGGACTATCATAATAAGCATGTGTAATGAGGTCTATGTCGGTTTCCGGTAGCATAAAATTAGCTTTTTGATGCCAGTAGTTCAATTAACTGTGCTATCTCAGCTTGCTTGAAGGCTTTTGAGTTTCTGTTGTAGCATTTGGTCAATTCACTTAGTAAAATGGCAAGTGTATTTGGCGCTTCTTGTGCTTTAAAATGAAATGGTTTAGGCGTTGTATTGATGCGTTCAAAATAGCTATCTATATCGGCGTGCGAAAATGCATTACCATTGGTAGCATCTATGTAAAAATGAATTTTATCTTGCGGGTTGCCTATAAAATGGGCTTCTTCATAATCTGAGTGATAAAAAGCAAGGATGCACTGCTTCGGAATATTAATAAGTTTGGCATGGATATCTAATTGCTCGCACAAGGTTTGGTATATAATACCATTACTCATAGCATTGCCCGTTTTTGTTTCAAGTACCTTATGTACAAAAAAGTCGTCGGGGCTTTTATAGTCTACTTCGTTGCCAAATAGTTTGTAGTATTTGTAAAGTATACTTGTTAATACATTTGCCTGCTCGAGTGGTGTTAAAAAACTATTAAGCTCGAGCCAAATATTACGCCTCATTTTTTCTAAATCTTGAAGCGCAACTGTAGAATTCATATCCGGGTATTCTATTTTACCCAGTAATAGTGCGCCAGATAATAAGTCGTGGGGCGTTGTATTTTTCCAGCGTGTAAAATCTTGCAGTAAATCTGTAAAATGAAGCCTCTGAATAATGCCTTCAATTCTTTGTTGTACGTCTTCAGATAAAGTGGTTTCCCATAAGTGTTCTAGGTTGGGAATAATACCTTTACCATAGGCAACAATTTTTTCGGAAATACTAGAATATATTTCTTCGTCAGGATCGTCTATAAGTGTAAAAAGGGCTTTGATCTCTTTTGTTTGCTCCATGTTACTGCTAAATCTTCCCCAAACTAAATATAAATTAGACAAATAACCACGATTTAGTTATTCAGTACTGTGGGAAAGAACGCGTATAACCCACATACTATTTTGTTTTGTTTAACGTTCACTGGCATAAACGATTTAGTTCTATGTTAAATTAGCTGAAATTATACACATCATTACATATAAGACCTAATTATGTGTTAACTTGTGTAATCACATTAAATAAGCACTATGTCATCTGTGTATACATCCCCTAAATTTCCAGCTACCAAAGATTCACTGCACGCCGAATTAAAAAAACGCGTTCAAGCCTATTTTGATGAAAAGGGTATCGATGCCACTGGAACACCAGGGTTATTTACAAAAGCTATTTTAATGATTTTGGCGCTTATCGCGGTGTACATTCATGTGGTATTTTTTACACCTATTTGGTGGTTAGCAATTGCAGAGTGTGTTGTAATGGGTGGTCTAGTAGCAGCTATTGGTTTTAATGTGATGCATGATGGAAGTCATGGTAGTTTTAGTACCAACAAATGGCTTAATAAAATTGCAGCATCGTCTATAAGTTTATTAGGTGCGAACCGTTTTATGTGGAGAATGAAACACGTAATGATCCACCACACATTTACAAATGTTGATGGGGTAGATGATGATATTGAAGTAGGTGGTTTAATGCGTATGGCGCCTACACAAAAAAAATACGGCATACACAAATTTCAACACGTATATTTTTGGGCCCTTTATATGCTCCTCTATGTTTTCTGGATTTTCTTTACAGATTACAAAAAATATTTTTCTCAAAAAATTGGATCTGTGCCGCTTAAAAAGATGGCGTTAAAAGACCATATCGAATTTTGGGTGGTAAAAGTATACCATGCTGCCGTTTTTGTGGTATTGCCTATTGCTTTACTAGGTTGGGTTAATTGGTTGATTGGCTTCTCTGTAATGACTATGTTTGCAGGCTTTGTATTAAGTATTGTATTTCAGTTGGCACACACGGTAGAGCACACCGACTTTCCAGTAGTTGATGCAGAAAATAAATTACCCGACGAGTTTGCAGCACATCAAATTAAAACAACTGCCAATTTTGCTACAAAAAATAAATTAATTAGTTGGTTAGTGGGTGGGCTTAATTTTCAAATCGAGCACCATTTGTTTCCAAAAATCTCACACGTGCATTATCCAGCCATTAGTGAGATTGTAAAAAATGTTTGCGCGGAGTTTCAATTGCAATACATCGAGTATCCAACAATGCGCAAAGCAGTATTGGCCCACGTACATTTTTTACGTGATATGGGTAGGGGTTAGGATTTCTTTTTAGGTACTGCTTTTTTAGAAGCAGACTTCGTTGCAGCTTTTTTAGGTGCAGCTTTTTTTGTAGCTGCTTTTTTAGCTGGCGCTTTTGCTTTTTTGCTAAATGCATCTGGTACTTGGAGCTCAATCATAGCCTTAACGGCATCTAATTCTACGGTAGCTAAATCGGCAGCTTCATATTTTGTACCATCTGCTTTCTTACCGAGCTTTAGCATCTTTTTGTTGAACTTGATAAATGGACCCCATCTACCATTTTCGATACTAATTTTATCGGTAGGCCAGTTTTGAATATATCGGTTGGCTTCTTTTTCTAATTTCTTTTCAATCAGCTCATTGATATCTGAGTCACTTAGGTTGTCAAAATCGTAGGCTCTCGGAATATTAATAAAGATGCCATCCCACTTGATAAACGGTCCAAAACGGCCCTTTCCTTTCGTTACAGGGAGTTCTTTATAGTGTGCAATTGGCGCTTCAGCTAATTCTTTTTCTCCGAGTAGTACAATGGCTCTGTCCAAATCCATGGTATGCAGATCTTCACCTTTTGGAATGGATATAAATTGTTCGCCTAATTTAATGTAAGGACCAAAACGGCCTACGTTAACAGCAAGTTCTTGATCGTTGTATGTGCCAAGAACACGTGGTAATGAAAATAATTCCATGGCTTCCTGCATGGTAATTGTTTCGATGCTTTGGTTCACACTTAATTTAGCAAATCTTGGTTTTTCTTCTTCGTCTTGATGACCAATTTGAACCATGGGGCCGTAGCGTCCCATTCTGGCAATTACTTTTTTGCCTGTGGCTTCGTCGATGCCTAATTCTCTTTCACCTACTGCTCTATCTGCGGTTTCTAATGTGTGTTCTATGTTTTCGTGGAATGGCGTGTAGAAAGAAGCTATCATGCTTTTCCATTTGGTTTTACCGGCAGCAATTTCATCAAACTCTTGTTCAATTTTTGCTGTAAAACCGTAATCCATTACTTTACCAAAGTGCTGCTTTAAAAAATCTGTAACCACCATGCCGAGGTCGGTGGGGAATAATTTAGATTTTTCGGCACCGGTATTTTCGGAAACAATTTCTTTTTCGATGCTATCATTTTTACGCAAAATAAGAAGGTTTGAAAGCCTTTTAATGCCTTCTTTATCTCTCTTTTCTACATAGTTACGTTTGATGATCGTTGAAATAGTAGGGGCGTAAGTAGAAGGTCTACCAATACCAAGTTCTTCCATCTTTTTTACAAGTGAAGCCTCTGTATATCTAGCGCCTGGTCGTGAAAATTTTTCGGTGGCCGTCATCTCCGCGAAATCAAGTTGTTGCTTAGCGGTTAATGGTGGTAAAATTCCTTCTGTGTCATCATCATCTTCGTCGTCTTTGCCTTCTAAATACACCTTTAAAAAACCGTCAAATTTTAGTACTTCACCAGAAGCAGCCAACTGTTCTTTGTTGGTTGAAATATTTATTTTCGCAACTGTTTTTTCAAAAGCCGCATCGCTCATTTGCGAAGCGATTGTTCTTCTCCAAATAAGTTCATAGAGGCGTCTAGTTTCTTCATCTGCTACCGTTTTATTATTCATGTAGGTAGGCCTGATGGCTTCGTGCGCTTCTTGTGCGTTTTCGTTTTTATTCTTGTATTTTCTGGGCTGATAATAATTATCACCGTAACTACTTTCTACTTCTTTTTTAATATCGCCCATGGCAGTATCACTTAAATTGATACTGTCTGTACGCATATAAGTAATCTTACCACTCTCGTATAATTTTTGCGCAAGCAACATGGTTTTAGTTACACCATATCCTAATTTACGAGAAGCTTCTTGTTGTAGGGTAGAAGTTGTGAAAGGTGCTGCTGGTGTGCGTTTGGTAGGTTTTACCGTAACTTCATCGACCGTATAACTAGCGCCTTTGCAACTGGTTAAAAAATCATTTGCAGCATCTTGTGTGTTTACTTTTGAAGGGCCTTCTGCTTTAAATGAAACTGTTTTTTTATTGACATCTAGTGCCGTAAAAATTGCTTCAATTTTGTAACTACTTTCTGGCGTAAAATGGTTGATCTCTCTTTCTCTTTCTACAATTAAACGTACCGCAACACTTTGTACACGGCCTGCACTTAAACTTTTTTGCATGCCAATTTTACGCCACAAAACAGGACTTAATTCAAAACCTACCAAGCGGTCAAGTACCCTTCTTGCTTGTTGGGCATCTACTAAATCCATATTTATAAAACGTGGATTTTGTACTGCTTTTTTTATTGCTGGTGCTGTAATTTCATGAAATACGATACGCTTGGTGGTAGCAGGATTTAAACCTAGTACTTCGGCAAGGTGCCAACTGATACTTTCTCCTTCGCGGTCCTCATCCGATGCGAGCCAAACTTCGCCAGATTTTTTAGCGATTTGTCTTAGTTCTTTAACCACTCTTTCCTTCTCGTCTGGTACAATATAGTTGGGTTGAAATTGCTTCTGAATATCGATACCCTTGTCACCTTTATCAAGGTCACGAATATGTCCATAACAGCTTTTTACCTCAAAATCAGACCCTAAGATCTTTTCTATGGTTTTGGCCTTTGCCGGTGACTCAACAATCAATAAATTCTTTGCCATGTAGCTGCAATATTAGTTGAAACCTTGAAAACATAAAAAAACTTACCTCAAAATGACGTTAAAATAACCCCCAAAACCCTAAGATAGGGGGTCTAAATAAGCGCCAATTTTTTTCATAACTCCTTGATCTCTATATACTTTGTTATGGCCTAGCCCTTCTGTAATAAAAAATTCTTGGTGGGCCTTGGCACTTGTTTGTGCTTGTAATGTATCCGAAAAGGGACAAATCCGATCATTTTTATCATGAATCCAAAGGCATGGCGTATCAATTACCGTTAGTGCATGGGTTACCGAAAAATAAGAAATTGGCTTACCAGCCATACTTATTATATAGGTTTCTATGGCTTTTTGCAAATCAGGTTGTACCTGCAGCATTTTATAAAACCACTGAAGGGCAGTGGTGGTTTCTGTGGCTGGCGCAATTAGTACCATTTTTTTACTGGCCGCAGCAGGTAGTTCCTGTAAAGCAAGTGAAAGGGCGAGACCACCAAAAGAGTGTGCAATAAATGCGTCAATACCATTTTCTAGCTCATTAACCAGACATATAAAACGCTTGTAAATAAGTGCGTTTACAATTTTTCCTTCACTGTCTCCATGTCCTGGCGCGTCAAAAGCGAGTACTTCGTAGCCCATTTGGAGTAAAAGGGGCACATAATGCTCAAATTTATAAGCGTAACTGCTAAAACCATGCAGTATCATTACTTTTTTGCCATTGGGATTGGGTGCCTGCCAGCCATAACCAACAATGGCTAGACCTTCAAAATCAACCAGTTTTGGCATCGCTTTTGTAAAAATAGCAGGTCGTTTTTGCGTTATTTTTCGGGAATAGGGCGTGCAAAACAAACGAAAGGCCTCCACTGCGGCTTTTTCTTTCGACAAGTAAGAGAGGGTTCTTAATTTGTTTTTATAGTATCCAATGACTAAGCGCTGACCCAATTTCATTTTCATGCTGCAAAGATAATGACCGTCCGTTGCATAAAAATTTCCTTTTTCGCTACATAAATTGTTCAACGAAATGCGTGTAGCCACATTTTTGAAATACTTTTGCGCTTCAAAGCATCTATTTATGTACACTTTACATGTAAAATTTGAACAGAAAGGAGTAGAACCGGTAACCCTTTCAAATATTGAGCCGGATCAAAGTTTATTAGAAGTTTGTTTGGATAATGGCATTGAACTGCACCATAACTGTGGCGCTGTTTGTGCGTGTAGTACCTGTCATATGTATGTGCATGCTGGTATGGAACACCTCGAGGAATTATCTGACAGAGAAGAAGATTTTATTGACAGGGCCGTAAATCCACGTATCAATTCAAGACTGGGATGTCAGTGCGTATTGCAAGACGGTACTGGAACCATCGAAATTACCCTTCCGGATCAAACACAGTTTTTAGGCGAATAATATTAGTTGTAACTTACTTTATCAAAAATAGCTATGAGTCATTTTGAACCACCAATACACTGGGCAGATCATGAAGATATTGCCATGAAATTATATGAGCGCTTTGGGGATGATTTTTCGGAGGCAAAAATATATAGAATTCGTTTTACTGATTTATTGACATGGATTTTAGAAACTCCAAATTTTGTTGGCACCAAAGAACAAAGCACGGAGGGTCACTTAGAAATGATTCAGAGCGCATGGGTGTATGAGTGGAGAGACAATCAAAAATAATTTGAATGCTACATCAGTTTAAAAATATAAATACCATTGTACTTGACGTGGATGGTGTTTTAACCGATGGCACATTACTTGTGATGCCTGGCGGACTGATGGTAAGACGCATGAATATTAAAGACGGTTACGCGATACAACTAGCCGTAAAAAAAGGATATCACATTGCTATAATTTCTGGTGGCGATTCTGCAGAAGTAAAAGACCGACTCCAAAAATTAGGCGTTACGGATGTGTACATGAAAGTGCATGATAAGTTATCTGTGCTGCAAGAATATTTACTTTTAAATGGGTTGGATGCTGCTAACACGGCCTATATGGGTGATGATATTCCAGACTATGATGTCATGAAACAAGTGGGTATGGCTTCTTGCCCCGCAGACGCAGCAACAGAAATCAAGGAACTTTCTGTCTATGTGTCGCCACTTAATGGAGGTGAAGGTTGTGTGCGTGATTTAATTGAAAAAATTATGCGCGTAAGAGGCGATTGGAGTGAAGATACAACCGTCAGGTCTCAATAAATTATCAATACGCCAATTACAGTTGCATGAAAAAAATAGTTGCTTTTTTGACGCTTATTCGTGCAAGCAATTTATTTTTTATTGTGCTTACTCAGTTTTTATTTGAGTATTGTATTTACCAAAGAATTTACGGGCCACCTACACCTGCACAGTCTGTGCAATTTTGGTTGATTGTGCTGGCTTCTGTGTTTATTGCTGCTGCCGGAAATAGCATCAATGATTATTTTGATTTAAATATTGATCAAATCAATAAGCCTAGTAAAGTAGTCGTGAATGTTGACATTAGTAGACGCTGGGTTATATTTTTTCATTTGGTGTTAAGTATGTTGGGTTTATTTTTTACCGCTTATGCACTTCCTATTCAGTCATACTGGTATTTGGTTTTTGCCAACATGATGTGTATTGTTTTGTTGTGGGTGTACTCTACAAACTTTAAAAAACAACTACTCATCGGCAATGTACTTATTTCATTATTAACCGCATGGGTGCTGCTTATTTTGTTTTTTTCAAAAGCACCGCTACAATTAAATAATGTATTAGAATCGGGAGATAAAGAAATTCGTTTTTTTAGACTCACTATTTTATACGCATCTTTTGCTTTTATTATTTCATTAATTAGAGAAGTGATTAAAGATGTAGAAGACAGGGTAGGAGACGCAAAATATGGCTGTAGAACCATTCCAATCGTGTGGGGGTTAACGGCAACTAAAGTGTTTGTGGCAGTTTGGCTGGTAGTATTAATTGCGGTACTTGTTATCTTGCAATTTTATGTACTACCCATGGGATGGTGGGAGAGTATTGTTTATTGTGTGCTTGCTATTGTTGCGCCACTCGTATGGGTGTTTGTAAAATTACTTACGGCACAAACCGAAAAAGATTTTGGTAAACTAAGCACCGTTATTAAAATTGTAATGCTTACGGGTATTGTATCCATGGTATTTTTTAGGTATTATTTGTAATGAACATGAACAAAAAAATTATACTAGCCTCTGGTTCTCCGCGCCGAAAAACATTACTCGAATGGGCTGAGGTTTCTTTTGAAGTCATTGTAAAACCAACCGACGAAAGTTATCCTGAGGGCCTTGCCATAGAAGAAGTGCCCGTGCATATTGCGCGTCAAAAAGCTTTAGCGGTAGCAAGCGGTATTACTGGCAACGAACTTGTGATTGCAGCAGATACCGTTGTTGTTTTAGAAAATGAAATTATTGGTAAGCCTGCAAGTAGAGAAGACGCTATTTTAATTTTATCTAAGTTGGCTGGAAAAACACACCGTGTGATAACGGGTGTGGTACTTTTAGAAGGCGCTGACGAAACCGCTTTTGCGGATAGCACAACCGTACATTTTCATCCCCTCACATCGGAGCAAATTACTTTTTATGTAGACAAGTACAAACCTTATGATAAAGCGGGCGCCTATGCCATCCAGGAATGGATTGGTGTGGTAGGCATCAAATCGGTGGAAGGCGATTTTTACAATGTAATGGGTCTTCCAGTTAGCAGGGTGATGCAGGCACTTCAAGCCATGCTTTAATGGCTGCAATTTTATTGCCGGTTTAGCCGCCGTGTTTTACGATGGCCAGCTAAAACTGAAGTCCAGTTCTACATCTGGGTGCAGGGTACGCTCTACGGGACAGGTTCTAGCCACTTTTTCCAAAATCTCTTTTGTTTTTTCGTCTAGGCGGAGGCTTTCCGGGAATTGAATATGGACAATTATTTTGCCTATTCGACGTGGGTCGCTCACCATAATTTTGGTGGCATTGGCAGTGGTACCATCCAGTGCAATACCCATACTTTGTGCTTTAATACCCATGGTGGTTACCATGCAAGTAGCCAGTGCGGTGGCCACTAAATCAGTGGGTGAAAACCTTTCACCATTACCCTGGTTGTCTGTGGGGGCATCAGTTTCGATGGTGGTGCCGCTTTGTAGATGTGTAGCTTCGGTTCTTAACTTAGTTTTATAAATAATTTGTGCAGTCATTGGTACAATTTTGCCTTAAATTTACAAGGAACTAATCAAATGAGCGTGAAGAAAATAGTTAATATATCTGCACCCCTTCAAAAAACAGGCGTTGTCCTTTTATTGAGCTTTCTTTTTGTGGGCATGGGTTTTACGCAGCAGCGAAAATTATCTCCAGCACAGGAAGAAAAATTACGTTTAAAAAACGAACGACGTGAAAAAATAAATCAGCTCATTAAACAAGAAGAGGAAGGTGCCTTAATTTATCAAAAACAAATTACCCAAGGTATACATTTCAATACCGATGGTTGGAGTGTTTTTTATGAAAAAGGAAAATATAAAACAATCACTACAACAAATTTATGGTGGGTAGAAATTGGTGAACATAGACATCCAAAAGAAGAAAGAACACCAACAGCAAGTTCGGTTCAGGGTTTTATTATTTTATCGAACTATGTATATGGGAAGCAAAATAATTTGTATGATGTAAAACTTGGTTTTGGCCAACAAAAATTAATTGGAGGAAAGGGTAATAAAAATGGCGTTGCTGTTTCAGCTATTTATGGTGGGGGCATTACCGCGGGATTATTAAAGCCATATTATTTGCAAATACAAAATCCATCAACACAGCGTCAAGAAGATATTAAATACGACAACAACGATCAACTTTTTTTAGATCCTACTATAATTTTAGGCAAGGGTTCTTTTAGTAAAGGGTTTAGTGAAATGCAATTTGTCCCGGGCGGTCACGTAAAAGGGGCCCTTCGTTTCGACTATGGCCGCTACAATGAAGTGGTGTCTGCGCTTGAGGTGGGGTTAAAAGCTACTTATTTCTCAAAAAAGATGCCAGTAATGCTCTTAAACGACGAAAAAAGCCTCTTCTTTAACGCCTATATTTCTGTCATTTTTGGTAAGCGAAAGTGACCTATTTTTGCATTCCAAGCAATTATAAAGAATTTCAATTTCATGCAAGAATTACCTGTTGTCCCAAAAATAGATCCAACAACTTCCAAAATACAAAAGCCCAATTGGTTGCGTGTAAAACTGCCCATTGGTGAAAGTTACAAGCACGTTAGAGGACTTGTTGATACCCATAAACTGCATACCATTTGTGAAAGTGGCAACTGCCCAAATATGGGAGAGTGTTGGGGTGAAGGGACGGCTACATTTATGATACTCGGTAATGTGTGTACCCGTAGTTGCGGATTTTGTGCGGTGGCCACCGGGCGTCCAGCTCCCGTAGATTTTGATGAACCTCAGCGCGTGGCAGAAGCCATTCATTTGATGAAGGTGAAGCATGCTGTTATTACGAGTGTAGATAGAGATGAATTAAAAGATGGTGGTTCTAACATCTGGTATAATACCATTAAAGCCGTTAAAGCGTTAACACCGGATACAACACTCGAAACATTGATACCTGATTTTAAAGGCATTCAAGATCAAATACAGCGCCTTATTGATGCAGCACCTGAAGTAATTAGCCATAATATGGAAACCGTGGAAAGGCTAACACGTCAAGTGCGTGTGCAAGCAAAGTACCAGCGTTCATTAGGCGTACTTGAAACCTTAAAAAAAGGCGGTATGCGTACCAAAACGGGGATGATGCTTGGCCTTGGTGAAACCAAAGATGAAGTGGTGCAATCCATGAAAGATTTGGTGAATGTAGGTTGTGATGTATTAACCCTTGGTCAATATTTACAGCCTACTAAAAAGCATTTAGCAGTGCAACGTTTTGTACACCCCGATGAATTTGCCGAACTGCGAGAGATTGGTTATCAAATTGGTTTTGATTATGTAGAAAGTGGCCCACTTGTACGTTCGTCTTACCATAGCGAAAAGCATGTGATTAAAGGATGGGGTAAAGAAAAATGGCTATCTGAAAAAAGCTTATGAAAAATTTATTATACGCACTGGCACTCACACTAATTGCAACCGCTATTGAAGCGCAAGTAAAATGGACAAATGTAGACGCCGATTTTGGCCCACTTCCAGCATCTATGCATGTATACAAAACTACAGATGCCATTGATGGTAAACTTAATATTGCCTATTATATCAGTTACGATTTAAAAGATAAATCACATACTTTATCTACCGCAGTTGGTAATGGTAAACGTTATACGCCTCAAAAATTTTACGACTCTATTTCAAATAAGCCACTGCTTGTCATGAACGCTACTTTTTTTGAATTTGCGCACAATTCAAATTTAAATTTGGTGGTAGATAATGGTGAAATCAAATCCTATCATTTACATTCACTTCCAGGTAAAGGAAAAGATACATTAACCTACAGGCATGTATATGGTGCTGCACTCGGTATTTCAAAATCCAATAAGCCAGATGTAGCATGGGTATACACCGATACTGCAGATGCCAATGTGTACGCATCGCAAACGGTTATTCCCATGTTTAAAGACTCGGTTGCGGATGTACCTGCAAGCGTTATGCTTTCTAAAGGAAATTTTAAAAAATGGAAAGTAAAAACAGCAATAGGAGGTGGTCCGGTTCTATTACAAGATGGTGCCATCAAAATTACTAACAACGAAGAATTAAAATTTGCAGGCAAAGCAATTTCAGATAAACATCCCCGAACAGCTGTTGGTTATACAGCAAACAATCAACTGATTCTGTTTGTTTGTGAAGGACGCTTTCCTGGAAGAGCAGACGGTTTAACGCTTCCTCAAATGGCAGGCCTCATGCAGCAAATTGGTTGTGTAGAAGCAATCAATTTAGATGGCGGCGGTAGTAGTTGTTTACTTGTTAATGGTAAAGAAACCATCAAGCCATCAGACAAAGAAGGGCAACGTCCAGTGCCTGCCGTATTTATGATTCGCTAATTTTTTTTAGATACTTATTTAAGATCCCAGGCAAGTGCCGATGCACCTAGTATAGCAGCATCTGATTCTTTTAAGTGGCTCACTAAAATTTTCACTTTGTTTTGGAAAATTTGAATGAGGTTGGCTTCCATGCTTTCTCTGGTAGGCTTTAATATTAAATCCCCAGCTTTTGTTAAACCGCCAAATAATATAATGGCTTCAGGACTTGAAAACATCACAAAGTTGGCAAGTGCGGCACCTAAAATAGTACCTGTAGATTCAAAAATTTGTTTCGCTACAGGATCGCCAGCAATAGCAGCTTCGTATACTTTTTTTGAATCAATTTGATCGGATGGAACTGATCTTAATGAACTAGGTTCGGTACTTTTTTCTAAAATTTCGAGTGTGGTTAAGCGAACACCTGTTGCAGAGGCATAGGATTCTAATGAACCTCTTTTTCCTGTGCCTTCGTGTAATCTGCCATTTGGAATGATAGTGGTATGTCCTAGTTCGCCGGCAAAGCCGTCGTGACCATAAACGAGTTTACCATTGGCAACAATGCCACTTCCTACGCCAGTGCCAAGGGTTATCATGATAAAATCTTTCATACCCTGTGCAGCGCCATACATCATTTCACCAATGGCTGCCGCGTTAGCATCATTGGTTAATACCACTGGAATTTTAAATTTATCTTCCATCATGCGGGCAAGTGGTATGATGCCCTTCCAAGGAAGGTTGGGGGCGTACTCAATGGTTCCTGTATAAAAGTTTCCATTGGGCGCGCCCACGCCGATCCCTTTAATGCGGCCTATACCGCCAACATTATCAATTAATTTACTAAGCTCTATATAGAGTTCATCAATAAACGTAATAACATCTGTGTGTTTACGTGTTGATATTTCACTAGAAAATAAAACATTTCCTACGCGGTCTACAATACCAAATTTGGTACCCGTTCCACCAATGTCAATTCCAATTGCTAATGCCTCCATTGAGTTAATCTTATGTGCCATGTTCACTTTTTCAGATTCGTTCAACTATAAAATTCTAGCTTAGTGACCTCCACTTACCTGTGCATCAAAATCGATGCCTTGTGTTTTTAGTACTGCTTTTTGTTTCAGTGCTAAATATGCTAAAAATAAAAATCCTGCGGCTGCCAATAAATATGATTTATGCATACCTACTGCATCCATATCTCCAATAGCACCTTGTAATGGCGGGATAATTGCTCCGCCTAAAATCATCATAATTAAAAATGCAGATCCTTGGCTGGTATATTTACCTAAACCACCAACGCTTAAAGAAAAAATACAAGGCCACATTACAGAGCAGCATAATCCGCCGGCCATAAATGCGTACACTGAAATAATGCCATTTGTAAATACGCCAACTAACATACAAGCAGCAGCGAGTACCGATACAGCTAATAAGGTTTTAACTGGCTTTTCTTGACCATAAAAGAATGCACCAACAGCGATGGCAATAAATACTGCGTAACCAAATAAATCAGTAACATCGTTACCATACATTTGACTCACGCCAAGCACTACTCCAAATGCAATAAATGGAACCACAATCATCATCACTGTTTTAAGGGTTCCCTTTAAATTAAATACGCTAATAGCGCCTGTCCATCTACCAATCATTAAGCTACCCCAGTAGAGTGAAATGTATTTTGAAATAGCGCTTTCATCTAAACCTTCGGCTGTTAAGTAACCTGGTATTTTTAATAAGGCACCAAAGTTATTATCAATGGTTACTTCAACGCCTACATATACGAAAATGCCAATCATACCATAAATTAATTGAGGATATTTCATAGCACCCCAACCATCGTTATTTTTGATAGCACTGTTATTAGCGTAAAATAATACACCCACAACTGCAACTAAAGAAATAAGTAGTAAAGTTAGTTTTGATACTTCGGTAAATTGGCCTACTACAATAACAGCACCAATTAAAAGTGTCATCATTAATAAAGAAGAAGAAGCTTTGTTTGCTTTTTCAAAAGCTTCATCATTTTTGCCCTCAGGCAAATTTGAGAAGGTAAAAAATAATGCAACAGCAGCAAAAACACCTGCTACAATAAGGTATAAAATATTAATATTGGTAACCGTTACAACAGCTGCTTTACTATCAGCGGTTCCAAATAAGAAAAAGCTTACAATGATTGGGCCAAGCGTCGTACCTAATGAGTTGATACTTCCACCTAAATTTAAGCGGTGCGAACCAGTAGATGGGTCGCCCAACGAAATAGCAAAAGGTTGTGCTGCAGTTTGTTGTAATGAAAAGCCAAGTGCTACCACAAAAAAGGAAGCTAAAATAGCAGGGAATGAATTGGCATTTGCAGAAGGTATAATAAGTAAGGCGCCTACCACCGAAATAAGTAGTCCGTAAATAATGCCTTTTTTATAACCAATTTTGTTGAGTAGGTCTTTTCCTAAAACGTTGGAAAAAATAAATAAGATAAGTGAGCCAATAAAATAAGCACCATAAAAAGCAGAACCAATTAGTTGCGACTCAAAATTATTGAGGTTGAAATGTGTTTTACAAAAAGGAATAAAAATACTGTTAGAAGCAGCAATAAATCCCCAAAAGAAAAATACCATCACTAGGGTTGTTAATGCACCGGTGTTGGTGGGTTGTTTAGGTTGGCTCATATCAATCATTTAATTTGTTAGTAGGCTCTAAAATAATAATAAAATAGCTACCGAAAAAGTAAAACTAGAATTTGTAGGCATAGAATTAATGCTTACATTAGATGTAAACCTACAATAAGCGCTATGGAAGTGGTTCATATCAGTGCCGAATGTTATCCTGTGGCCAAGGCTGGCGGCCTTGGAGATGTTGTGGGAGCGCTACCAAAATACCAAAATAAGGCAGGCATTATTGCAAAAGTGGTGATGCCCATGTATCGTTCACCTTTTTTATATACATCTGATTGGATTGTGGATTACAAGGCCAAAGCCTATATGGGTGGATGGGAGTTTGAGTATACCATCATTAAAGAAGTTAATAACAAACTTGGTTTTGATCTATACCTAGTAGACATTGCTGGTTTACTAGACCGTCATAAAATTTATGGCTACCCCGACGATGCCGAGCGGTTTACTGCTTTTCAAATTGCAGTAGTACACTGGATGTCACATTGGAATCACCGCCCTACAGCGGTGCATTGTCACGATTATCATGCGGGCCTAATTCCATTTATGATGCAGCACTGTTATGATTATCAAAATTTGAAATCAATACCAACGGTGCTTACCATTCATAATGCACAATATCAGGGATGGATGGATTGGAATCAATCGCATCTAATTCCCAAATGGGACCTCTCAAAAAAAGGACTACTCGATTGGGGCAATAGTATCAATCCACTCGCTGCTGCTATTAAGTGCGCCTCCAAAATAACAACGGTAAGTCCAAGTTATATGCAGGAACTCATGCACCATGCCAATGGTCTCGAAACATTAATTGCGTCCGAAAAAAATAAATGTGTTGGTATTTTAAATGGAATAGATCATGATGTTTGGAATCCAGCAACAGATAGTTATTTAACTGCTCATTTTGGTGTTGAGACAGTAACTAGCGGAAAACAAAATAATAAAGAAATTATTTGTGATCAGTTTGAATTGGATATTGCAAAGCCGCTTTTTGTTTTTATTGGAAGGTTGGTAGGTGAAAAAGCCGCCGATGTTTTGCCTGGCGCACTACATGTAGCTGTTCAAACCTATGGTGCAAGAGCGTCGTATTTAATTTTAGGTAGTGGCGATACTGCAGTAGAAACAGGGTTAACAAACCTAGCTATGGCAAATAGTAATTGCGTAAAAGTTAGTTTAGGGTACAACGAATCTTTAAGTCATCAGCTCTATGCTGCCGCCGATTTTTTACTTATGCCCTCTCGGGTAGAACCTTGTGGATTAAATCAACTCTATGCCATGCGTTATGGAACGGTTCCTATGGTGCGCAGCACCGGAGGGCTCCAAGATACGGTTATAGATATGGGCGATACAGGAGGTTATGGAATTAGATTCATGCATGCAAGCGAAACGGATATTGTACATGCTATTGGACGTGCGATTGATGTTTTTGAAAATAAAGCACATCTATTATGGATGCGTGAGCGCATGATGCAAATTAATCATAGCTGGGAACAAACTGTGCAGTCCTATATAAATGTATACAAGTCACTATAAATATTTATGCTAAAAAAATAAGCGTATGAGTACGATTTCAAAATCTGTGTTAGCCGTTATTTTAGGTGGCGGTGCTGGGTCTCGATTATTCCCTTTAACAGTGAGTAGATCCAAGCCTGCAGTGCCTATTGCAGGAAAGTACCGACTTGTTGATATTCCTATTAGTAACTGCATTAATAGTCAGATTAATCGCATGTTTGTGTTAACGCAGTTTAATTCTGCGTCGCTTAATAAGCATATCAAAAATACCTATCATTTTAGTGCCTTTAGTAGTGGCTTTGTAGATATTTTAGCTGCCGAGCAAACGCCTGATAATCCAGGATGGTTTCAGGGTACCGCCGACGCCGTTCGTCAATCGCTTCGTCATATTTCTAATTTAGATTTCGATTATATTTTAATACTAAGTGGTGATCAACTCTATCAAATGGACTTTAGTGAAATGTGGCAAGCCCATATTGCAAAAGGTGCCGACATTTCTATTGCTACCATTCCTGTTGATAGCAGAGACGCACCCGAGTTTGGAATTTTAAAAACCAACAACGATAATTTAATTTCTTCTTTTATAGAAAAGCCTGCTCCTGATTTGTTACCAAATTGGACAAGTGATACAGGCCCCGTTATGCAGGCCGCTGGTAAAAATTATTTGGCGTCGATGGGTATTTATATTTTTAGTAAAAAAGCACTTTATCATTTGCTAAATGAAGTGCATCCTAATGCCACCGATTTTGGTAAAGAAATTATGCCGCAGGCAATCGATTCTTACAAAGTAGTAAGTTTCCAGTATGATGGCTATTGGACCGACATCGGAAATATTTATTCATTTTTTGAAGCCAATATTGGCCTCACCGATGACGTACCCCAGTTTAATTTATTTGACAATGCTAAAACAGTGTATAGTCGTGCCCGCATGTTGCCACCTGCAAAAATTAGTGGTACCAGGCTTAATAAAAGTATCATTGCAGAAGGGTCAATTATTTTAGCGGATGCCATCGAACAATCGGTGGTTGGTATTCGCGCCAGAATTGGAACCGCTACCACTATTACCAACGCGTATATTATGGGTAACGATTATTACGAGACCCTCGAGCAAATACATGAAAATACAGCTGCTGGTATGCCACTAATTGGAATTGGTGAGCGCTGTGTAATAGAATCTGCCATTATTGACAAAAACTGCCGTATAGGCAACGATGTAATCATAAAAGGAGGGAAGCACCTCGCTAACACCGATCATCCTTTGTACGCAGTAAAAGACGGCATTGTGGTGGTAAAAAAAATGGCCATTTTACCCGACGGTTTTGTGATAGAGTAGGTATTTGGATAGGTTTTTTGCCTATTTTAGTGGATATGTATTTTTTACACATTGCTAAATACGATTGCTATGTCAAATTCATCCGCTAGCCAAGCGCCCATGGCGGGCATAAAACCCAAACCTAGGTTATCATTAGGCCAAATCTTTTTCATGAGTTTTGGTTTTTTGGGTATTCAATTTGGTTTCGCTTTACAAAATGGAAATGCTAGCCGAATACTTCGTTCATTTGGTGCCGACGTGGATCAGCTTCCAGCGTTTTGGATTGTAGCACCGCTCATGGGGATGCTTGTACAACCACTTATTGGTCATTACAGTGATAGAACTTGGAACCGAATAGGAAGAAGAAAGCCTTATTTTTTAATAGGCGCACTACTTTCTTCTTTGGCACTTTTATTTTTACCCAATGCAGGTGCCGTAGCATCTGTTATTCCAGCACTTTGGATTGGCGCAGGTATTGTTATGATCATGGACGCATCCTTTAATGTAGCCATGGAACCGTTTAGAGCACTTGTTGCCGATAATTTACCTGACTCCCAAAGCACGAGTGGATTTGCGGTGCAAACATTTTTAATTGGTGTTGGTGCCGTTGCGGGATCTGAACTTCCGGGATGGTTGGCAAAACTTGGGTTCTCTCAAGAAGCAGGCCCAACGGGCGTTGCAGACAATATTAAATATGCATTTTACATAGGTGCTGCTGTTTTTTTACTGGCTATTTTGGTTACGGTATTTTTTTCTAAAGAATATGCGCCAGCCGAGTATGAATCTTATCATGGCGTACAAACAGAGGAAACAAAAAAAGCAGGTTTATCTGAAATTTTTGTTGATTTCAAAAAAATGCCACGTACCATGAAGCAGTTAGGGCTGGTTCAATTTTTTTCGTGGTTTGCACTTTTTAGTATGTGGGTGTTTACAACCGATGCGGTAGCTACGCACGTGTATAAATTATCTGGCGACGATGTATTGTCTGTGGCATACAATGAGGCAGGTAATAAAGTAGGGTCTGCATTTGGCACCTATAATTTAGTAGCTGCTATTTACGCGTTATTCTTGCCGGTGGTTGCTAAATTTTTAGGCCGAAAGGGTACGCATGCATTTTCATTGTTTGCAGGAGGTGTAGGACTTGTGTCAATTTATTTTATTACAGACCCTGCTATGCTTACTTATTCGATGATTGGTGTAGGGCTAGCTTGGGCTAGTATTTTAGCCATGCCGTATGTTATTTTATCGGGTTCTATTCCTGCAGGAAAACTTGGTATTTACATGGGTATTTTTAATTTCTTTATCACACTTCCTCAAATTATTAATGGTATTTGTGGTGGCTGGATTGTAAAGCATATTTATGGAGGACAACCTATTTATGCTATTGTGTTGGCTGGTTTTTTAATGCTTTGTGCATCGGTGAGTGTCCTATTTGTGTATGATCCAGGGGCATCAAAACTGGCCAGTAAATAATTAATTGAATTTTGAAAATAATAAACATGAAAAAAACAATTTCTTTTTTATTCCTTGTTTGCAGTGTAAGTTTTGCAGTTGCTCAAGCCGTAACGATGTATCCTACCAACTGGTTTGTTGGCATGAAACTAAATAAAGTGCAGGTGCTTTTAAGAAGCGATGATCCTAATTTTTCAAAAGCCACATTTGCTGTAAAATATCCGGGTGTAACGCTTACAAAAACGCATACTTTTTCAAATGGAAAATATGTTGCACTCGATATGACTATTACGCCAACGGCAAAAGCAGGCACTGTCAAAATAAGTGCTACAAGTGCAGATAAAGTAACCGTATATGATTGGGCATTATTCAATAGACGCGAAGGTAATGGCACCAAATTTGCACAAGGTGTGCGTAGTGAAGACGCTGTTTATTTGTTAATGCCAGACCGTTTTAGCAATGCAGATAAAACCAACGATGCATTTAAAGATATGCGTGATAGTGTTGCTAATGCTAGTGATATTTTATTACGTCATGGAGGTGATTTAAAGGGGGTAGAAAATCACTTAAATTATATTAAAGAATTAGGAATGACATCTATTTGGATGTGCCCATTGATAGAAAATGACATGCCGCAAAGTAAAGAGGCGGCTGGTTGGATGAGTGGTTACCATGGATACTGGTTTACGGATCATTACAAAATTGACAAACGCTTTGGTGGTAATGAGGCCTACAAATCTTTATCAGCCGCCATGCATAAAAATGGGTTAAAATTAATTCAGGACGCCGTATACAATCATGTGGGCGATTTCCATTGGATGCATCATGACGCTCCAGATAAAAACTGGATTAATCAGTGGGATACATATACAGGTAGCACGCATAGAGAAGAAGCTGTATATTCAAATAATGGAAGTGCTATTGATAAAAAAAAAATGTTGGATGGATGGTTTGTGCCACATTTGCCAGATGTAAACCAGCGCAATCCATACGTGGCTAATTATTTAATTCAGCATGCCATTTGGACGACCGAAACTTTTGGCGTAGATGGTTGGAGAGTTGATACCTATAAATATTGTGATGAGGCGTTTATGAACCGCGTAAACGATGCGCTAATGCTAGAATATCCAAGGCTTACTATTTTTGGTGAAACGGTTTCTAGGTCTGTAACAGGTACTGCTTATTTTACGCGCAATAACATGGATATACATTTCAAACACAATGTAGAGGGCGTAACAGATTTTCCAGTGTATTTTAGTTTGCTTGACGCCGTTAATCAACCATTTAGTTGGGATAATGGGTTGTCTAAATTATATGTAACCTTATCGCAAGACGTTTTATATAAAAACCCTTTTAATAATAGTATTTTCTTAGACAATCATGATAACAATCGTTTTTTCTCTATGGTTGGAGAAGATTATAATAAATTTAAAATGGGTATCGGCATGCTGTATACTACACGTGGCATTCCGCAGCTTTATTATGGCACAGAAATTTTGATGAAAAATTTCATGAACCCAAGTGATGCTATGGTGCGTTTAAATTTTCCGGGTGGATTTCCGGGCGATGCGGTTAATAAATTTGAAGCTGCTGGAAGAAACGCAAAAGAAAACGAAGCTTTTAATTTTGTAAAAACAGTGGCTAATTTTAGAAAAGGATCTCCTGCACTCACAAAGGGCAGTACTACTATGTTTGTTCCTAAAGATGGCTATTTTGTTTATTTCAGAAAAGCAGACAACCAAACTATTATGTGTGTGGTGAATAGTAATGATAAAGCACAAGACGTAAAATTTTCTGATTACGCCGAATTAACAAATGGTTTTAAGGGCGGAAAAGAAGTGGTAACAGGTTATCAGGTAGGTGCTCAATTTTCTATTCCGGCAAAGCAAATATGGATTATTGAATTAAGTAAATAAAGGTTGTACCTTACACCAAACAACAACATTGGCAACTGAAAATTCTTTACTACAAACAACAGCATCTGTTTGGGAATACTCTTTATTTTCAGAGGCGGATGTACGCAATTTTCAGGCGGGTACGCATTATCAGTTGTATCATTTTTTTGGTAATAAGCAACTTCAAGTAAATGAAATTGCGGGCACTTACTTTGCAGTATGGGCGCCAAGTGCTACCGCTGTTTTTGTTACAGGTAATTTTAACGCATGGAATCTAGCATCCCATCCGCTGCATGTTAGACCAGATTCATCAGGTATCTGGGAAGGTTTTATTCCGGGGGTTGTAGCGGGGGAGCTTTACAAATATCATATTCATGGTTTTGAAGGTGCTAGGCTTAACAAGGCAGATCCCTTTGCACACTATGCCGAAAAACGACCGGATACCGCGTCTATTACTTGGCAAACAGGATACCATTGGTCTGATCAAAATTGGATGGCACACCGACAACATAAAAATGCATTAGATGCGCCAATTTCGGTGTATGAAATGCATTTGGCAAGTTGGATGCGTCCTATTCCTTCTGATGAAGGTAGTTACAATACCTATACGCAAATAGCTGAAAGGCTTATTCCATATGTACTAGAAATGGGGTTTACCCATATCGAACTTATGCCTGTTATGGAACATCCATTTGATGGCAGTTGGGGTTATCAGGGTACTGGATTTTTTGCCCCTA
Organism: Sediminibacterium sp.; assembly: GCA_044341045.1. GTDB lineage: Bacteria > Bacteroidota > Bacteroidia > Chitinophagales > Chitinophagaceae > Sediminibacterium. The sequence goes on from JBIISK010000003.1 coordinate 64,688, forward strand.
CATCTAGGTTTGGTAATCCGCAAGATTTTGCAGCTTTTGTAAATGCTTTTCATAAGGCAGGCATCGGAGTTATTTTAGACTGGGTGCCATCGCATTTCCCATATGATGATCATGGTCTTTATTTATTTGATGGGTCACATACATACGAATATGCCGATATGCGTAAAGGGTTTCATCCCGATTGGAACTCTTATATTTTTAATTATAAACGTGGTGAAGTAAAATCTTTTTTAATTAGTAGTGCGCGTTTTTGGATAGATCAGTTTCATATCGATGGTTTAAGAGTAGACGCTGTAAGTTCTATGCTTCGTTTAGATTACAGTAGAAAAAAAGGAGAGTGGGAGCCCAATGAACTCGGAGGCGATGGTAATTTAGAAGCGGTTGCATTTATTAAAGATTTAAACGAAACACTCTATCGTGATTTTCCAGATATACAAACCATTGCAGAAGAAGCTACAGATTGGCCGGGCATTAGTAAGCCAACATCTATGGATGGGCTTGGTTTTGGTATGAAATGGATGATGGGCTGGATGCATGATACGCTTGATTACTTTAAAGCAGATCCGCTCATGCGCTCTGGACTACAGGATAAATTTTCATTTAGTATGATGTACTATTACGACGAAAATTTTATGTTGCCCTTAAGTCATGACGAAGTGGTGCATGGCAAGAGCCCCATGATATATAAAATGCCTGGCGACGAGTGGCAGAAGTTTGCAAATTTAAGGTTGCTTTATACCTATATGTATATGCATCCAGGTGCCAAGCTATTATTTATGGGTAATGAGTTTGCGACTACCACCGAATGGAATTATAAAACAGAACTTCCTTGGCATTTGTTAACACATCCAAGTCATGGCGGTATGAAATATTGTGTTCAAAAACTCAACGAATTATATACATCGCACCCTGCTTTATATGAATTGCAGTTTGAGCCTGCTGGTTTTGAATGGATAGATTTGCAGCACAGATCCGAATCTGTAATGGCGTTTAAACGCAAAGGGAAAAATCCTGCTGGCGATATTGTGGTGATTATTAATGCCACGCCGGTTGTAAGACATGATTGGAAAATTAGTGTGCAAGGAAAAGCGGAGTGGCAGGAAATATTTAATAGTGACCATCAAGACTTTTGGGGAACGGGTGTTGTCTACAACCCAGCTATACCATGTGTTTGCGTAGATAGGCAAGATAACTGGCATGAGCTTACTTTACAATTACCTGCATTAAGCGCAGTTGTTTTACAATAATCAATTTAATCTACTACTGGCAGTTGCAAACAAAAGGTACTGCCCTTTCCGGGTTCAGTGCGCTTGATAAATAATTTACCGTGGTGGTAGGTTTCCATAATTCTTTTGCTGAGCGGAAGCCCAAGCCCCCATCCACGTTTTTTGGTGGTAAAGCCGGGTTCAAATATTTGATTGGCTGTGTCACTATCCATACCTTTTCCGGTATCAGTTATAGTAATACTAACTTGTTTATTTTGAACCAACGCCAAAATAGAAATTTTTCCAGCGCCGTCAGTTGCATCAAGCGCATTTTTAATTAGGTTTTCTAATACCCAATCAAATAGTGGTTCCGATAGCATTACAAAAACTTCAGGTGGTAAAGTACATTCTATAACAACCTGCTTACTGGATCTAAGTTTCATGTAGGCGACCATGCGCTCAATTTCTGTAAAAGGATTGCTGCGCGATAATTGTGGAGCACTTCCAATTTTTCCAAAACGGTCTGATATGAGTTCTAGTCTTTCAATGTCTTTTTCAATTTCAAAAACAATGGGATCTTTGGTTGCTTTTTCTTTTAATAAAGCAATCCAACCTTGAAGGCTAGAAACAGGTGTACCAAGCTGGTGGGCTGTTTCTTTGGCCATGCCAAGCCATAATTTATCTTGCTCATTTTTATATCTTGTACGAAGTGCACTAACTGCAATAAAAACAAACAATGCCACAATGAGTAGTTGAATGTAGGGATACCATTCTACCTCTTTGAGCAGTTTACTTGGCCCATAATAGTAGTGGTTAGCTGTGTAAGGAGAGTCCGCAATAACAACAACAATGGGCGTTTTGCTAAACTTTTTAAAGTCTTCTAATGTTTTTGTCAGATATAAACTATCCGATGCAATACTTGCAGTATCTAAGTTAAGGGCATTACCTGTAGGCACTCCTTGTTCATTGGTTTCAATGATGGGGATGTCTTCGTTGTCTGCGCTAATTTGTGTTGCAAGGTTTAGATTGCTGGAATCTTTACTACTCAAAATGGTTTTTTGCGCTTCTATCCATTCGCGCACATATTTTCTTTCGGTGTTGGCAATTTTGCCTGCCACATATGTCGAATAAAATATGGTAGCGCATACAAATAATATGGCAATAAATACGAGTAATCCTGACCACTTAAATTGTTTCATGGTCAATTAAAACAATCCGCCTTTTTTAAGGCTTGTTATACCTTCTCCAATTTTAAATCCGTTGTTGTAAATTTCAATTTTATAATTTCCCATTTGAAAAGCAGCAGCTTGTTTCCAGTCAAAGCTTACTTGGCTTGCTTTGCCTTGCTCGTAATTAACGCTCACTTTGCTAGTGTATGCTCTGTTTCCTTCTTCTCTAGTATTAAATGAAGCACCTTCAGAAATGGCTTTACCATCAGGTCCGGTAACACATACAAAAATATCTTTGGTGCCAGATGTCGCAATTCTGTTAGGGTCTAATGTAAAAGAAATTCGAATAAGGTCAGCGCGTTTTGCAGATGTGGTTGCTTTTGCGGCGCCATTATTTTTTACATTAAGCGCAGCAATACCAATATTTGATGCGTGTAGGGTAGAAGCTACATCCACTTTTTCGTCGAGTTCTTTTTTGGTAGCAGAAAGGTTTTGCTCTAAATTTTGTTTGTCATTAGTGAGTTGAGACTTTTCAGTATTTAATTGCTCGTTGGCAACTGTAAGTTGTTTGTTTTCACCTTTTAATTTTTCGATTTCAGCAAACAAGCCTTCTACTTTACCATTTAATTCAAGTATCATTTGGCGTGCTAAAGATAAATCGGCATCAGATGCCTTTTTATTTTTAATGATCGCACTGATATTTGATTTTAATTGTTGAATTTCATTGCCTCTATCTGCAAGTGCACCCTGTAATTGACTATTGTTGAGTGTTAATGAATCGGCTTTTGCGGCAACTAAATCGTAAGCTTCTTGGATAGCGCCTCTGCTGCTATCCACAAATTGGATTTTGGTCTCCATTAATGTAACCGTGTCTTGGTGCTGGTTATTGCTATATAAAAAATAGGCCCAGCTACCTACTAGGGCTAACACTAAAAAGAGGATAATTCCTTTATTGTTACTATTGTTTCCGTTACTTGCTGACATATGTATTTGTTTTGTTGCAAATTAAATAAAATCGCTTGAAACCAGCTTAGTTTTAGCATTTTGATACAATTTTCTAGCATCTTTGCACTATGTCTGCCGAAAAAATCATTGCTGATTGGAAAAAAGGGAACTTCAAGCCTATTTATTGGCTAGAAGGGGACGAACCTTTTTTTATTGATCAAGTGGTGCATTATGCCGAGCATAAAATTTTACCCGAGGCAGAAGCAAGTTTTAATCTGTCTATTTTTTATGGTAAAGATGCCGAATGGTCGTCTGTGGTAAACGCCTGCATGCGTTATCCCATGTTTGCAGAAAAACAAGTTGTTATTTTAAAAGAAGCGCAGCAAATGCGCGATATCGAAAAATTAGAATCTTACATAGATAATCCTTTAGCTTCTACCATTTTTGTGGTGAGCTACAAAGAAAAAAAAGTAGATGGCCGGTCTAAATTAGCTAAAACTTTAAAGTCAAAAGGAGAGATGCTGTCTACCAAAAAAATGTATGACAGTCAACTACCTGAATGGGTGAATCAAATGGTGGCATCACATAAATTAACCATTGCACCAAAGGCGCTTCATTTGCTTGTAGATCATATTGGGAATGATTTGAGTAGACTTCAAAATGAAGTGGAAAAGTTAGCCGTAAATTTAGCAGGCCGAAAAAATATTTCAGAAGACGATATTGAAAAATATATAGGTGTCAGTAAGGATTTTAATGTGTTTGAACTGCAAGATGCACTTGGCAAAAGAGACCTTGCTAAAACCATCCGAATCATTCATTATTTTGAGGCAAATCCTAAAGCCGCACCTATTCAAATGATACTTCCTGCGCTTTATAATTATTTTAGTAAAGTGTTTATGCTCTATAGCTTACCAAATATTACCGAACAGGCTGCTGCTGCTGCACTTGGCGTAAATCCATTTTTTGTAAAAGAATATATTGCTACTGCGCGACGTTATGATTATGAGGGTATCGAAAAAGTATTATTACTGCTACATCAATACAATTTAAGAAGTATTGGGGTACATGATGCTGGCACTTCTGATGCTGGCTTATTAAAAGAATTGGCCGTAAAAATGATTGCTTAAATACTTTTGCTTATTTAAACAGCGCCTTCTAATAAGCTAGCAGCTTTCTTTTTGTCTTGTAAGAGTTGCGCTTTTAAACCTTCGAGTCCATCAAACTTTACTTCGCCTCTTAAATAATAATAGAGTTCTACTTTTACTTGTGCGCCATAAATGTCGGCGTCAAAATCAAATATATTTACTTCCACTACTCTTTTTTTACCATCAATTGTAGGTCTAACACCAATATTCATCATCCCAGCGTATACCTCCTTCGCATCATTGATGGTAACGCGAACGGCATACACGCCATCGCTTGGTATGAGCTTTTCTTCTGGTGCGATATGTAAATTAGCTGTTGGATAGCCAAGGGTTCTGCCAACTTTATTTCCTTCTACTACAAGACCATCAAAAAAATAAGGGTAGCCCAAAAAAATATTGGCGGTTTCAATATCATGCGCTGCAATGGACGCTCTAATTTTTGTAGAACTTATCACTGATTCTTGAAGTACTTGCTCCGATATTTCATTCACTACAAAACCTTTTTCTAGACCTACTTGCTCCAATAACTCAAAATCCCCGAGCCTGCCTTTACCAAACCGATGATCGTAACCAATAACAACCGTGTGGGGCTTAAAATAAGCCACTATAAAATCAGTAATGTATTCTTTTGCACTTAAGTTAGAAAAATGATGGTCAAAAGGCACTACCACTAAATGATCAATGCCCGCTTTTTCCAATAAACTTATTTTCTCTTGCAGTGTGGTGAGTAGTTTTACATCGCCCGGTACTGACGAAACAATTTTACGAGGGTGGGGATGAAAAGTGATAATGACGGTTTCTCCATTTACGGCATTCGCGGTTTCCCTTAGTTGTTGTAAGATTTTTTGATGACCCTTATGTACCCCATCAAAAGTGCCAATCGTAAGCACGGCATTGGTAAAAGTTGGTAAAGAGGGAGCTAGTTCGTAGTGGACTTTCATAATCAGCGGCAAAAATAAGCGGAAAATCCAATCTTAGGCCATTTGCCAGGGTACTCTTTCTCTCTTTTGCTTACCTTTGCCGTGGATACCGGTTTTTGTTCATATTTATTCTATTTCAATGTCTTTATACGCTAAACGAGGTGTTTCGGCTCAAAAGGAAGAAGTGCATGCAGCTATTCAAAAGCTAGACCAAGGCTTGTATCCGCATGCTTTTTGTAAAATGTACCCCGATTATTTAATGGGCGATGATGCCTTTGTAAATATCATGCACGCTGATGGGGCGGGTACCAAAAGTATTTTAGCGTATTTATATTGGAAAGAAACGGGCGATGTTTCTGTGTGGGAAGGAATCGCGATTGATGCCGTTGCCATGAATTTGGATGATTTGCTTTGTGTGGGTGTAACGGATAATATTTTGTTTTCATCAACTATTGATCGAAATAAAAAAGTTATTCCTGGTGCTGTTTTAGAAGCAGTTATTAACGGAACACAATCTTTTTTTGATACACTCGCTGGTTATGGGGTAAAGGTTCATTACTTGGGTGGTGAAACAGCCGATGTAGGTGATGTGGTAAGAACGATTGCTGTAAACGGAACCATGCAAAGTAGATGGCCTAAATCAAAATTAATTACCAATCAAAATATTGCGGCTGGTGATGTGATTGTTGGTTTTGCTAGCTCAGGAAAGGCGTCTTATGAAAAGGAGTATAATAGTGGACTTGGTAGTAATGGTTTAACTAGTGCAAGACATGATGTGCTTAGTAGTTACTATGCCGATAAATATCCAGAAACATTTGAGCCAACACTTGACAAAGAAGTTGTGTATTTAGGAAAAAGTAAAATGACGGATACCCTTGCTATAGATGGGTTTGCGGATCCTATAGCCATTGGTAAACTATTATTAAGTCCTACTAGAACCTATGCGCCTCTTGTAAAAAACATATTGGATGCGCACTTTAGTGATATTCATGGCATGATACATTGCAGTGGTGGTGGACAGACCAAGTGCATGAAATATTTGCCTACTACGTTAAAAATTATCAAAGATAATTTGTTTACGCCGCCGCCTATTTTTAATTTGATTCAGGAAAATGCGGGGTCCGATAATAAAGAAATGTATCAGGTGTTTAACATGGGGCACCGCTTAGAAATTTTTACCAATCAAAAAACAGCGAATGCGCTTATTGCTACCGCTGCTGAATTTAATATTGAAGCTCAGATTGTAGGTCGTGTAGAATCGGCGGCTCAATCAAGTTTACACTTACATACCTCAACAGGTATCATCGATTTTGAATACTAAAATATTTTTATGTCAGAAACAGTTGTATCTATTAACCAAGCAAAAATTTATCAAGGCAATAATTTAATATTGGATGATGTAAATTTTACGGTTCAAAAAGGTGAGTTTGTATACCTTGTTGGAAAAACCGGAACGGGTAAAAGTAGTCTGTTAAAAACACTCTATGGTGAACTGGCTTTACTGCATGGAACTGGCTCTGTGGTTGGGTTTGACTTAAAAGATATGGACTGGAAAAAAGTTCCTTTTTTACGTAGAAATTTGGGGGTTGTATTCCAAGATTTTCAACTCTTAACAGACCGTAACGTGCATGAAAATTTGCGCTTTGTATTAAAAGCAACTGGTTGGCAGGATGAGCGTTTGATTGAAGAAAAAATCAATGACGTTTTAGATAAAGTGGGCCTTAAAAGCAAAGGCTTTAAAATGCCTTTTGAAATGAGTGGGGGCGAACAACAGCGTGTGGATATTGCGAGGGCGTTACTAAACTCTCCTAAATTAATTTTAGCCGATGAGCCAACTGGTAATTTAGATCCCGAAACCAGTGATGAGATCATGCAACTTCTTATTCAAATTGCAAAAGATTATGGCACTGCTGTGATTATGGCAACACATGATTTTATTGTGATTAATAGATATCCTTCTCGTATTTTGAAAACAGAAGGCGGGAAAGTCTTGGATAGCGGCGCGCTATAAATGAATTGCTATATCGTATTCATTAGTCCCAAATAATAGTGATGCATTCTCTTGCCAGTAGCTCATTTGTTTTTTCGGTGGCAATGAGTTTTTTTCTTGTATCAATTTCTTCTTCAGAAAATGGATGATGATAGAGCTGTATAATGATTTCTTGAAAAGCATTAGCAGATGCGCCTTGGTGGTAGCAAGTTCCCAAATGGCTACTTGTTGTTTTACTGTTTGTTAAACAGTGTCTTCCTTTTTTTATACCTTCTAATAACGCTTCGTCAGCGTCCTCTTTAATAAAGGAAGGTTGAATAATTATTTGTGCTTTTTCAATCATGTCTTGTCGCTCGGTAAAAGAAGGATTGGCAACAATACAGGTATGTGGTTGCTTGTGGGCGAGTGCTACCAAAGATGGCGTGGGGTTGTTGCCGGTAATTACAAACGGGACTTTAAGGTTATGAAATACATGTGTTAAAAGCCAGCGAGCAGTTTTGTGTGTTGCTGCGTCTGATAAGTCACCTTGAAAGAGGCAATAATTACCAAGTCCAGTTTTGGATGAAATATTATTGCTACTTGATGCATAGGGTGCTAAAATTTGAATGTTTCCACTAAAAAAAAGTTTCTCTAGATTTTGTTTATCCGCTCCAGATGTTACAATCCAAGAAACCCGTTGATTTATTTTTTTTAGCACCCTTTTGGAAAGTATAGCCTCTCTTTGATAAAAAAGTTTTTTTAATGGGTTAATGCTCCGCTCATGGAGGTATCTAAAATAATTTGGTGCATAGGTGAGTAGTCTCACCCAAATTTTTCTTGATTCCAGTGCTGTTGTTAGAGCCAAGCCACAGGGTCCCATACCCTCAATTAAGATGGGGTAATTATTGTTTGAGAGGTCTTGAGTAAGCTGCTGGTTCAAAAACCTGCTAGTCGTATAGGGCGCCGAAAATGAAAAGTTACGATGACCTTTATTGATGGGGTAGGTTGTAACAGCCTTGCAAATTTTTGAGAGTTGAGGATCAGTTGTTGCGTCTACATTCGAGCTTTGTTCGCAAAAGGTATATAGGTGCACATCAATACCTGCCTCAGATAACGACTCCAAAAGCCAATAGGTTTGCTGCGCATTACCAAGGGTGTTTGGGCAGGGTATGTGTCCGGATATGACGTTAAGGCTTCTTTGCATGGGGGTATATATTCAACAACAAGCACCGTCATTGATTGTTCACGGATTGCGGCATAATTTGACCAATTACATTGACAAACAGCTGCTCTTACAGGCTAGTTTCTAACTTATTTTTCCACTAAACTCACTTCGTTTTTTATTCAATCAAAAGCTCCTAAATAATTGAAATAGAGTTATTTAGTAGTATCTTATTGATAATTAAATATATCGAAATTTAACTTCTCCACGTCTTATTCACAAGCCTATAATTTTTACTATTATTTCTACTCGTTTTAATGTAAGTTCGCGGGTATTAAAAGAATAGAAAAGTGAGATTAAAATCGTTAGAAATCAAAGGGTTCAAAAGTTTTGCTGACAAAACAGTGGTAACATTTGACGAGGGGATCACTGGGATTATTGGGCCCAATGGTTGTGGCAAAAGTAATATTATCGATAGCATTAGATGGGTTATTGGTGAGCAAAAAATATCGGCACTAAGAAGTGAAAATCTCGACGCGCTCGTTTTTAATGGTAGTAAAACAAGAAGTGCGAGTGGACTTGCCGAAGTGAGTTTGACTTTTGAAAACACTAAAAATTTGCTTCCTACCGAGTTTAGCACAGTAACCGTTACCCGCCGATTTTATAAAAATGGAGAGAGTGAATACCGCCTTAATGATGTAAGCTGCAGGTTAAAAGACATCCACAATTTGTTTTTGGATACGGGTGTGAGTACCGATAGTTATGCCATTATCGAACTAGGGATGGTGGATGATATCATCAAGGATAAAGAAAATAGCCGTCGAAGAATGCTTGAGCAGGCGGCTGGAATTACCATCTACAAAACCAGAAAAAAAGAAGCTAAAAATAAATTAGACCTAACCGAGCAAGATCTAGCGCGTATCGAAGATTTGTTGTTTGAAATCAACAACCAATTAAAGACCCTCGAAAACCAGGCTAAAAAAGCGGAAAAATATTTTGAAATTAAGGGTGAGTTTAGAGAAGTGTCTATCGAGCTTGCTAAAGCTGCGCTCGAAGGCTTTAACATCACTTACAAAGAACTGAACGAACAGCAAGACTTAGAGGTTAACAAACGCGTACAATTAGAAGCAGAGATTGCTGTTGAAGAAGCGGCACTTGAGCAGGAGAAAGTAGGCTTTATTGAAAAAGAGCGTGCGCTTCAGAGTATGCAACAGGCTTTTAACGACCTCTTGCAAAATTTACGTGGTAAAGAAAACGACAAAAACTTAGCCACTCAAAAACTACATTACCTCAAAGAAAAAGAAACCAATTTAAAAGAGTTTTTAGACAAGGCAACTGGCCAAGTTAAAACCATTGGTGATTCTATAGAATATACGCAAATTCAGGTTGGTGAAGAGGAAGCTAAATTAGCGGAGTTGCAAGACGCCGTAGAAAATGCAAAGCTTGATATCGAAAACAAGCGCCGCAATTTTGACGAGCGAAGATCAGGTGTGGATGCTTTAAGAAGTCAGTTCCAACAAATTCAGCGTAATCAGTTTGATGCTGAAAAAAAGGTAGCAGTAGCAGATACTTCTATTCAAAACTTACAGCGTGCACAAACCCAGTTAACCGATGAGCAGTCTCAACGTGCACTTCAGTTAACACAGTTGCAAGAAGCACTTGTAGAAAAGGAAGAAACCTTAGTAGACAAGCGCAATGTTTTAGCTGATTTACAAGCACACCAAGAAAAAACAAAGTCAAGTATTTTTGAAACACAGCAGGCGCTTGAAGTGCTTCGTTCAGAACTTGCCGAAGAGAATAGAAAATTAGACGCTAAGCGTAACGAATATAACCTACTAAAAAGTTTAATTGACTCGATGGAAGGGTATCCTGAGAGTATTAAATTTTTACACAACAATCCTGATTGGAACCATTCGGCACCGATACTTTCTGATATCATTTATGTGAAGGAAGAATTTAGAGCAGCCGTTGAAAACGTATTGGAGCCTTACCTGAACTATTATGTTGTTAATAATTTACAGGAAGGATTACAAGCGGTTCATTTATTAGACGCCAATCAAAAAGGTAAAGCCAACTTTTTTATGTTGGATAAGTTTGCCGATTTTAGATCAGAAAGTACACAACCAGCTGGCACATTTGCTGCACTTGATGTAGTAGAAGTGGATGAGCAATATAAAAAATTAGCACAGTACCTTTTATCCAATGTTTACATCGCCGAAAACGAAGAAGCTATTAACAATAGTAATGGCGCAATCGTACTTGAAAAAACGGGTAAATTTGTAAAAGGCAAATACACATTAACGGGTGGTAGTGTTGGTTTATTTGAAGGCAAAAAAATTGGTCGTGCTAAAAATTTAGAAAAATTAGCAGAAGATATTACCGATCAAGAGTCTGTAGTTAATTTATTAAAATCAGATATTCAGTTCAAGCACAATGAAGTGATTGCTTTTAATGATCAATTAAAAGAAGGCAATATCAAGCAAACAGAATCTGAAATTAACCAACTCACCAACGAAGTTTTTGCTGCTAAAAATAGAATTGAAAATTTACAAGCGGCAAGTTTAACTGCTACAGAACGTATAGCAGACATTGAAGCACGTTTAGGAGACGAGCATGATGCTATTTCTGAAACGCGGGCTGCATTAATTCAGCTCAATCAAGATTTGCAAGCAACGGCTTCAGAAGTTAGCTTGGTAGAACAGGATTATCAATTAGCCGAGCAAGCTTACAACGAGGCATCTGCTGCTTACAACGAAACAAACATTACGTTTACGCGTCAGCAAAGTAAGATCACTACACTCAAGCAAGAATTGTTATTCAAAGAAAATCAGTTAAGTGAACTTATTGCGCAAATCGATTCTAATACTTCGCAGTTATCTGAAGCTTCTACCGAAATAGAAGAAGGTGCAATAGCATTAGCTGCATCAGCATCACTTTTATTGGAGCTTATGCAACAAAAAGAAGTAGAAGAGCAAAAATTAAATGAGGCAGATCAGTCATACTATAACTTAAGAAACGCACTTCAAGAAAAAGAAAGTGAACTTCGTTTAAAGTCTAAGAGTAAGGAAATGATTGATCATTTAGTTACAGAAATCAAAGACAAATTAAACAACTTGAAATTGCAGTTAGCGGGTATGAAAGAACGCTTAAGTGTAGAGTTTAAAGTTGAGTTAGATGATATTTTAGATCAGCCGCGTACTTCTGAAACGCCACTTGAAGAACTTCAAAATACTTCTGAGCGTATGCGTAAGCGCCTCGAAAATATGGGAGAGGTAAACCCTACCGCTATTGAGGCCTACACAGAAATGCGCAAGCGTTACGACTTTATATTAGAGCAAAAGAATGACCTTGTGTCTGCTAAAGAATCTTTACTTCAAACGATTCAGGAAGTAGAAGCAACCGCTAACCAACAATTCCTTGAAACCTTCAATAAAGTAAGAGAAAACTTCCAAAAAGTATTTAAAGCTTTATTTACCGAAGAAGATACCGCCGACATGGTACTTGTAGATCCTACCAACCTTGCTGATACGGGTATTGATATTGTGGCTAAACCTAAGGGTAAGCGTCCATCATCTATTACACAGCTTAGTGGAGGAGAAAAAACATTAACGGCTACTGCATTACTATTTGCTATCTATTTAATTAAGCCAGCACCATTCTGTATTTTGGATGAGGTGGATGCGCCATTAGATGATGCCAACGTAGGTAAGTTTACACAGATGATTAAGAAATTTAGCGATAACTCACAGTTTATTATTGTAACACACAATAAGCAAACCATGGGTGCGGTAGATGTTATTTATGGAGTAACGATGCAAGAGCCAGGTGTAAGTAAGCTTGTACCTGTAGACTTTAGAAGCCTCACTAATTAAAGCGGTTGTTAAGGTCGGTTTTCATACTCTACTTAATTTGTTTTGGGTGTTATATTTTATTTACACGCCAGCCAGATTATTTTGATGGAGAAAAAGCGCCCGCAACAATCCAAAACGTATACGATTCAGCGACTAAAAAAACCATACCTGTTGCTGTATATCAGGCAGGGGGTACATGGTACCAAACCGATGCGCGTTATTTTTTAAGGCCAATTAAAATTGGACAAAAAGTAACTGTCATTTACGAAACCGCAACGCCCGAAACTGCTGCTGTATATACCTTTTGGGGGTATTGGATAGGATGGGGTGAACTTTTATTTTCGGTTATTGGCTATGTGCTGCTACTACAAGTTGCGTATTCGGTTACCACCAATCCAAACGCTCAGTCTTTTCAAGAACAGCTCAGTTACGAGCCAGAAAAGAAACGCAAATACAACGACTAAATTTATTTTATGAATCCGCTCGCATCTAGCTTTTTACAACTGGTAACCATCATGGATGAATTAAGGGAGCAGTGTCCATGGGATAAAAAGCAAACCATTGATACGCTCCGCTCTATGACCATAGAGGAAACCTATGAGTTAGCCGATGCAATTACAAATAAAGATTGGAATGGTATTAGAGAAGAACTTGGGGATGTACTACTACATATTTTATTTTATGCGCGTATTGGGAAAGAAGAAAATAAATTTCAGTTACAAGAAGTGATTGATGGTATTGCTAAAAAATTAATTGACAGACATCCGCATATATACGGCGATGTAAAAGTTGAAAATGAAGAAGACGTTAAACGTAACTGGGAAAAATTAAAATTAAAAGAAGGAAAAACTTCCGTACTAAGTGGCGTGCCCGTATCGTTACCTGCACTCGTAAAAGCGACGCGTATGCAAGTAAAAGCAAAGCAGGTAGGCTTTGAATGGAAAGAAACTTTGGAGGTTTGGCATAAAGTTGAAGAGGAGATGGGAGAACTTCAAGAAGCGGTTGCTAGTGCCGATGTTTCAAAAATAGAAGACGAATTTGGTGATGTGCTTTTTAGTCTCGTCAACTATGCACGTTTTGTGGGTGTAGATCCAGAATCGGCCCTCGAAAAAACAAACCTTAAATTTAGAACCCGCTTTATGTATATGGAAGCGCAGGCTACCGCACAGGGTAAAAGTTTAGGGGATATGACATTAGCTGAAATGGATCTGCTATGGAACGAAGCCAAAACCAAATAACCATCAACATCTAATTGCTTTTTTCTTATTTCTATTTTCTTTTCGCTTGCTGTGTAGCAACCCATTTTTCAAAGGCATCCAAAGTATAGCTACTCAGGTTGTTTTCTTTGGTTAGACCCGCTTTTTGAGCCACTAAAACGCCATACTTACAATCTTCAAAGCCTTGGATGGCATGTGCGTCCGGATTAATAGAAATAAGTAGGCCTTTGTCAAGCGCTTTTCCAATCATACGCCAATCAATATCTAACCTCCGAGGATGTGCGTTTAATTCTATAACAACATTATTAGCAGCGCAGGCGTCAATAATTTTTTGATGATCAACGGGGTATCCCTTTCGGCTCAATAATAATCTTCCGGTTAAATGCCCTAAAATATTGGTGTACGGATTTTCGATGGCCGTGATAAGCCGTTGCATTGCTTTTTCTTCCTGCATTTTTAAATTCGAATGCACGGAGGCAATAATTAAATCAAAACTTTGTAGAATAACCGGAGCATAATCGAGGCTCCCATCATTTAAAATATCACTTTCAATGCTTTTAAATATTTTAAAAGGGGCTAAGGCTGCGTTTAACTGATCAATTTCTTTGTGCTGCGCTAGAATTCGATCTTCTTGTAAGCCGCTTGCATAAAATGCTGATTTTGAGTGGTCACTAATCACTAAATATTCAAGCCCTTTTGCTTTTGCAGCCATTGCCATCTCTGAAAGGGTATTTGAACCATCGCTCCATTTACTATGGCTATGTATAATGCCTTTGATATCGGAGGGCACAATAACGGTAGGAAGGCCCTTACTAGTCGCCAAATCAATAATGGTACCATCTTCCCTTAAATAAGGCTCGATATATGGGATATTGGCTGCAGCAAAGATGTCTTTTTCTGAAATATAGCTTGGTAAAAGCCCTCCGGGCACCAAATCGTTTATTTTTTCGAAAAAAGAAGGGGTACAACTGGTTTTAAATAGGGTCGCTACCAGATTTTGGGTATCTACCATATGAAATCCGAGGGTGCTATTTTCTGGAGAAGTAACTTCTAAATAACCCTGGGTACTGGACTGAATTTCGAAATTATTTTCTTCAAAAAAACTTTCTAGGGGGGCTAATTCTTGGTCCGTTACCCACTCCAAAATGGTAATCACCTCCTGTTGCTGTCTAAATGCACCTGTCACAAAAAAGCTCGATCCATTAAAATGTTCAGTCCATTTTTCTTGCAAAAGTTCCACCACGGGTTCCATTTGCGCGTATAAAAAATTACCCTGTGCGTTTAAATAAAATTCGATAGAGGCTTTTATATTGTCCTGCGTTTTTTCGCCAAACCCTTTGTATAAGGTAAGTCGGTTTTCTTCACAAGCATACAAAAGTTCACCAAGTGTTTCAATTTCTAATTCTTTCCAAATGGTTGCAATTTTTTTTGGACCAATACCCTTAATGCGCAGCATCTCTAAAATACCTGCTGGCGTTTTTTGAATGTAGTCATCTAATATTTCGAGCTGTCCGGTTTCTAATTGCTCAATAATTTTTTTACCCGTTGTTGCACCAATGCCACGCTGCGAAAAAATGGTTTGCGGATCTAGGGTAGACAATTCTGTTTCTAGTTTGTCTATTGTGAAAGCCGCGCTGGCATAGGATTTGGCCTTAAAGGCGTCGTCGCCATGTATGTCCATTAATTTGGAGAGGAGGGAGAAATTATCTGCAATTGCTTCGTTGGTCATTGGCTTATAATTGGGTCTCAATATAGTACAAAAAAAAGTCCCGCAAGATTGCGGGACTTCTAAATCTATTTTAGCTAAAGCTAAACTAAGATTACTTCTTTTTTGCAGCCTTCTTAGGAGCAGCTTTCTTAGCAGCTTTCTTAGGAGCAGCTTTCTTAGCAGCTTTCTTAGGAGCAGCTTTTTTAGCAGCTTTCTTAGGAGCAGCTTTTTTAGCAGCTTTCTTAGGAGCAGCTTTCTTAGCAGCTTTTTTAGGAGCAGCTTTCTTAGCAGCTTTTTTAGGAGCAGCTTTCTTAGCAGCTTTTTTAGGAGCAGCAGCCTTCTTAGGAGCAGCTTTCTTAGCAGCTTTTTTTGCAGTTGCCATGTTTTTTTGATTTAATGGTTAGTAAA
>JBIISK010000063.1:0-8338 GCA_044341045.1 Sediminibacterium sp.
AGCTATTAATCCGGTCTATACCATTTGTTTTTCCACCATCTGGCGTGCGCGTAGCCAAACAAAATTGAATGCGCGTATCAACACCTTTTGGATCTGTGCTGTATATACCAATATGCGCAAATGCATTATTTAACTCGGCTACAGCATTAATAATCATTTGATCAGTAATGCTAGCTGCATTTTGATTCACAATGTGAAAGACAACAGGAATTGTTACCACAGGAACAGATGCTGGCGCAACGACTACATTATTGTTGGCCTCGTTATTTACAGAGATACGAATGCTACGCTGTCCTGCAGCTTGAAGCACCCAAGCTCTAATTTTTTCATTCATCACATTTTCTCTAGAAACATAAAGTGGGTCTTTACGAAGCAATTGCTGGTACATATCTGCTCCACACCTAGGTGCTTCAAAAATAGGCTGACCAAAAGAGGCAAGTGTAAAAAAAATAAAACTACATAGCAACAAAAATCTTTGCATCATAAATTAAATACAGTTTAATATTTAGGGCACTTATTGTTAACCTGCTTCCCACTAATCGCAAATTCATAAAAATAACTGATAAATATCGTTAAATTAATTTAATAGGCATGTTAATATTAAGGAATTTATAGTTAATATAAATTTAATTTGTTTGTTAAAATTGAGGTAGATTTAACTAAGATTTGCTTACAAAGATAATTTTCAATGTTTTACACTGAAAGCCACTTTATATGAAACTGCTTCAAACACAAATAACACAAAGCCCTAGTAGTTATATTTCTGTGCTAGAAAGAGATGAGCCACATTTTATGGCTCCTTTTCACGCCCACCCCGAGCTAGAACTTGTATGGGTAAAAGAGAGCCATGGAAAGCGCATTATTGGTGATAAAATAGAGGCATTTAAAGAAGATGACATGGTTTTTATTGGAGAAAACCTCCCACATGTATGGTTAAATGATGAAACCTACTACAATGGGCAACAAAACCATAAAGCCAAAGCCATAGTGGTATACTTCAATAAAAATCTATTTGGGACTGATTTTTACGAATTAGACGAAGCTAGTAATATCAAAACCTTATTTGAAAAAGCAAAAAGAGGAATTAAAATAGGTGATGATACCAGAAAAAAAATTGGTGCTAAATTAGAAAAGATGTTAGCGCAAAAAGATTTTGAGCGCGTTATTGGACTTTTTGAAGTGTTGCATTTAATTTCTACAGCAAAAGACAATGAACTCATCACTACCGAAGGCTATACAAAACCGGTAAGCAAAGATGGTACCGACAGGCTTGCGAGTGTATATAAATATGTACATGAAAATTTTAAACAACCTATTTCTTTAAATCAAGTAGCAGAGCTTGCTAATTTAACACCACAATCTTTTTGCAGGTTATTTAAAAAACGAAATAAGAAAAAATTTGTTGAGTACTTAAATGATATGCGCATTGCACAAGCTTGCAAATATTTAATTGAAACAGATTGGAGCATCTCTGAAGTAGCCTATGCATGCGGTTACAAGTCGGTTTCAAATTTTAATAAACTATTTAAAGAAACAAAAAACTGTTGTCCGAAAGCTTTTAGAGTACAGTTTGATAAATAAAAAAATAGCCGCTCTTACGAGCGGCTATTTTTTTGCGAAAAATTTTCGTAGATCAATTACTTATCCCAGAAAATTTTAGCAGTTGCTTTATCATTTGCGCTAACAGCAGCGTAATTCGCTTTGTTATACACGTTTTCTGAAGAAGGATACATCCATCTTGTAGGCGGAGCTACGTTTGTTGGAGTTGCATCATCAGCCCAGAATCTTAATGCTGGTAAATCAGTTCTTCTAACTTCAGCAAAGTTTTCAAATGGTTGAATTACATTGTAATGTAACCAACGTTGATTTGAAATAAGTGCTTGTCTTGCAGCAGCAGTTGTTGCAAGATCCCAGTTGATACCTGCAGCAGTTTGGTACGCTGTTACTTGAGCAGCAGTGTAAGGCACTACAGCAGGGCTGGTTGTGTTAGTTGTTAATTTACGAATATTATAATATTGCTCAGTAGATTGCTCAATACCTTTGTTGTAAGCAGCTTTAGCAGCTGTTAAGTTACCAGCTTTTAAATGTGCTTCCGCTAAATGGAATGATACTTCTGCAGCGTTAATTAAAATACCAGGGAAGAAAAAATTTCTACTTGTAGTAGAACGGTTATACATCGCTACGGTATTTGTTAAAATTAATGCATCTGTTACAGAAGCCGCAGCCATTTGGTCGATACCTCTGTAAGTTGTACCTGCAGCAGTACCTGGCTCAAATAAAACTGGTAAACGTGGATCGCCATTAGTTACCATATGGTCAATCATTGATTTACTTGCTAGGTTACCATTCCAATCTTCTAAACCACCTTGGAAGTTGCTACCAGCAACTGGTGTGTTTAAACTAAATACATTGATTTGGATATTCTCTGTATTTGAAGTTACCAATGGGAATGTAGCAGGTGCCGTTGCCATTTCATTGATCTCAGAAGTAGCTCTTGATGCAAATTCTGTAGAACCAGATACGCGCGTTAGCATTCTTAAACGAAGAGAATTACAGTATCTAGTCCAAGCAACTCTACTACCCTTTAAGATAAAATCTTGGGTATTAAACGCTGTTTGAATAGCAGCAGGAACTGTTAAACCGTTTAACTCTGTAGAGAAAGCTTTTAAATCATCTAACATTTTAGTGTAGATGTCCTGTGCTTTGTCATACTTAGGTAAAGAAGCTAAATAATCTCCACCGTTGGCACTTAACATACCAGCAGCAGACCAAGGAAGATCTCCATGAACGTCTACCATTTTCTGTGTGTAATCATAGAAATAGATAGTAGCAGCGATCATAAAAATTCTTCTCTCAGCTTGATCAGCAGGAGATAAAGCTTTGTTGATTTTTACCAACTCTTTGTACTGAGCCAAAAAGTTGTAATAAGCATTCCAATGATCAGAAACAGCACCACCACCTGGTATGTACTGTCCTGTTGCATTAGCCCAACCTACAGATTGTGTGTAGCGGTTGTTGGTAATTCTTTGAACCACAAAGTAGTTCCAGTAACCTGGCATGATAAAGCCAAGGTTTGAGTTCACGAATCCAGAAAATTGCTTCTCTACAGAAGATACCGCAATTTTAGAAGGATCGGTATAGCTATCAGCGAAGTCTGCTTTCTTACAAGAAGAAACAACAAGCGCAACTGCTAAACTTGAAATGAATAATATTTTTTTCATATAATTTATTTAAAATTTTCAGAGAAATGTAAACCTTAGAATGAAGCTCTTAACATAACACCAAAGCTTCTAGTTGAAGGGTTACCGCCGGCATTGGTTAGGTTTTGCGCCCAACGTGAACCTGCAGTAGTTTGCTCCGCATCTATGTGTTTAAGTGTACGATATAGATAAAATAAGTTACGTCCAAATACAGAGAACTGTAATTTTTTCGCACCAATCATGCTAGCAACTTTTGATGGCATGTTATATCCAATTGTAATTTCTCTCATTTTAACATATGAATTCTCTACGATGTATAAATCATAACGAGATGCACTGTACTGAGGACCACCCCAGTTGTAGGTATTCCAGAAATAATAAGATTGAGGAACAATATTATCATTTTTAGTACCATCAGCTTTAACACCCGCTAACAACATACCATCATGGAATACTTTTTCGCCTTGAGGACCAGCAGAAGCATTGGTTTGTGTATACTTACCAGACGTTTTGTCTTTGTAGTAAGATAAACCACCGCTTTCTTTATCCATAAACTGTAAGCTCTCTTCTAATAAACCACGGCTAATCATCCAGTTAATACCAGTTGGCATAACATAACCACCATAACGGAAGTCGATCATCGCGTCTAAAGTAAAGTTCTTGTACTTAACAGTGTTAAACCAACCACCAATTAATTTAGGCATTGCGTTACCCACTTTGTACATCGTGTTAGGATCTACAGCATAGATACCGTCAGGTCTAACAATTTGCTCACCTTTAGCATTTGTTAATACAGGGTGCGCATAAAAATCTCCCATTGGTTGACCAACAACAGACTTTAATTGAGCTGCGTTACCATCATAATCAGCGTGCAATAACTCCGTTAAACCCGGTGCTAATTGCTCTACTTTATTTTGGTTTTGGGCTAAGTTGATACCAGTTTCCCAGCTAAAGTTTGCTTTTTTGATTGGGAAACCACTAATAGTAACTTCAAGACCCGTATTTCTAAGGGTACCAACGTTAGCTAAAATTGAAGTCGCTCCAGAAGTTGATGGTAATGAAAGTGGTAAAATTTGATCAACAACTTGTGCATTATAATAACTTGCTTCGAAAGTTACACGATTGTTGAACAATCTTGTTTCAATACCAAATTCAAATTCTTTCTTTTGCTCTGGTCTGATTGCATCATTACCAAAGTTAGAAGGGATGTTTGTAAACAATACTGGGTTACCACCTTGGCTACCTAATGTATTTTGACCATACGCAACGTTTGCTAAGTATGGATCAGGGAAGTTACCCACGATACCCCATGAACCACGTAATTTACCATATGATAACCATGATGGCATTTTAAGCGCATCAGAGAAGATATAGCTTGTGTTAACAGAAGGGTAAGCAAAGCTGTTGTTATTAGGATTCATAGTAGAAGTACGGTCTCTACGAACAGTAGCTTCTAAGAACCAATAATCTTTGTAGTTAGCATTGAAAGTACCAATGAAGGCATCTTTAGTAATTGCCATACGGTTAGATCCTTGACCAGGTACGTTCATAGACGCAGCGATGTCATATAAATTTTCTGTACTTAAACCACCAGAAGTTCCACGGGTAATACGTAACATACTTTCGTCTGTTGCAGTATAACCACCAAGTGCGCTCACTTCTAAATCGTTGTTGATTTTTTTAGTGTAGGTTAATAACACGTCACCATATAGTGTGGTGTTTTGTGTTTGACCTAAACCAAAGTAACCAGAGTTACCAAAAGCTAAAGGAACTTCATTTGGTTGTCTAGTTTCATCTTTAGCAGAAGTAAAGTCTGTAGCGATACGCGTACGTAACTTTAAATCAGGTAAGATAGCATAGTTATTTGTCATGCTCGCAATTACACGGTTACTCACCTCTAATAATTGGTGCATTTTTACACGGTATGCATAATCAGCGATATCGCCTTTAAAGCCAATACCAGATCTGATATTTTCAGAAGGTGTAGCGCTTTGTTCTGTACCAACACGGTATCTGTAACCTTTAGAAGTTACTGCTTTGTTCATATACCACTCACCATTATCAAAACGACCAATCATACCCGTAAAGTTGTTGATCATACGATCAATAGAGTAAGGACGGTTGTTGATAGTTTGGTTGATATAGTTAACCATTACATCGGTAGAAAACTTAGGAGATAATTTAAAACTTGTATTTAAGTTCATGGTATTTTTCTCACTACCAGAATTCATACTGATACCTTCGTTTGCTTGTCTAGTTAAAGAGAAACGAATGCTCGCATTTTCAGTTGCTTTTGAAACCGCAACGTTGATGCTTGAGTTCGTTGCTGTTTGGAATAAACCAGCATAGTTATCAGGTTGAGCAGAGTAAGGAATAACACGGTTGTCCCAATTTAAAATTGGTTGACCATCAAATCTAGGACCGTAGTTGATACTAAAATTACCTAAGCTTCTAGTTTCTCTGATACCGTCACCATTTAAGTCATGATATAAGAAACCAGCGTCATCTTGTCCGCCATTAGAAATTAAATTTGAAATACCATAACCACGAACGTTTTGATATCTTGGTAAGAAAGCAATTTTATCAATGCTATAGTTAGTAGACACGTCTACACCTAAGCCTTTTCTATTTTTGCTTGCTTGTTTTGTTGTAACTAATACAACACCGTTTACAGCTTCAGAACCATAAAGCGCTGCAGCAGATGCACCTTTTAAGATAGAAATGTTTTCGATATCTTCTGTTTGAAGATCCAATAAACCATTACCTCTTAAACGTTGGTCACCCCAGTAGTTGTCATTTCTAACTTCACCGTTACGGATTGGAATACCATCTAATATAATTAGAGGATCGTTTTTACCAGTGATAGAGTTGATACCACGGATGTTGATGTTTACTGCAGAAGTTGCACCACCTGGTGTAGCAGCGATACGAACACCTGGCGCCTTACCATAAAGGGCAGTCGCAAAGTTTGGTGTACCAGCATCAGTGATTTGCTCAGCACTAATAGTACTTGTAGCATAACCTAACGCTTTTTGCTTTTTAGAAATACCAAGAGAAGTTACAACTACATCATTTAAGGCACTAGTTCCTGGCGCTAAAGAGAAGTTTACGGTTGTTTGACCGCCAACTACAGCTTCTTTGCTTTCGAAACCCACAAAAGAAACAACAAGTGTTGCTTTTGCATTTGCCTTGATTGTGAACTTACCTTGTGCATCTGTCATGACACTGTTTGATGTGCCTTTAACAGACACTGTAGCGCCAGAAAGTTCTGCGCCAGTGTTGTCTTTTACAACACCCGATATTGCTTTGTCTTGGGCAAATAAAGTAGTGCCCGCAAACATCAATACAAGGAGTGTCAGTAAACGAATTTTTGTCCTCATTGTTTAGAATTTTGGTTAAATAAAAATCTTTGACCAGACTACCATTACAATAGACCGGAGCTAAATTTTAGCTTATTAAAGTTGAGTCATATTTAGACTAAAATATTCGATAAAATAATCAATTTATAGCATTCTATTAACATATTCTTTGCATTTTGGGGTTAAAATCAACTTAGTGTAAAATGTACATAGTAAAATCCCCCTTTTTACTCCGTAACTATCTTAAAAACAAGGGCTTCGGTTTGTTTAACAATCGATTTATCAGTGGTAAACAAAACTACCTGCCCGCCATTTTGCGTGAATTTTACCTTTTGTGGGCCGCCAATCACCGATACGCCTTTAACTCTAACAACTGCTGGTAAGTTAACTGAGAGTGAATTTTCAACCATTTCATTTTCGGCAACCTGATAAATGGCATAAATATTTGTGCCTTTTTTGGTGAAAGCCCACTTGCCCTGGCGGGGTAAATTAGGATCCGCTTCTGTGTCGTATACCGCTTCACCATTGATTTTCATCCATTTTCCAATCGCTTCCAAACGGTTGTATGCTAATGAATCCCACTCACCATCGGGACCTGGGCCCACGTTTAAAAGGAGGTTTCCATTTTTTGAAATAATATCGGTAAGCATATGAATCACTTTTCGAGACGACTTGTACTGATCTCCGGGCACATAAGACCATGAATTTCCAAGTGTGATACAGCTTTCCCAGGGATACGGCAAATAAGTGGCAGGAACTTGTTGCTCTGGGGTCACATAATTTTCATACTCACCATGCACCGTTCTGTCCACAACAAGTAAACCAGGCTGGTGTGTTCTGGCCATCGCGGCAATTTTAGGCATATCAATATCCTGATTGTGGGTGATGGTTCTTTGCCATTCGACAGTGGTATCAATGCTACTTTTAGGTCTTACCCATCCACCATCAAGCCATAAAATATCCATGCTACCATAACCCGTCATGAGCTCCTGAATTTGGTTGTAGGTAAATGTTTTAAAATCTTCCCAACGCTGCGGATATTTTTTTGGATCGTAAGAAACATTTCTATCTTTTGGTGGAAAATAACGCCACCAATAATCTTTGGTATTCCAATCGGGTTTAGAAAAATAAGCGCCCGTCATGAAGCCTTGATTTCTGAAAGCACTAAAAACTTCTTTCGCAACATTTGCTTTTGGATTGTTTGCAAATGGTGATTTTGATCCGGTTATTTTATAATCTGTTTCTTTAGAATCAAACATGCAAAAACCATCGTGGTGCTTGGTTGTAAAAACAACATATTTCATACCTGCATCTTTTGCAGCAGCTGCCCAACGTTCTGGATTAAATTTTACTGGATTAAAAGTTGTTTGCAAATTTTCATACGCTTTCAAGTAGGTATACCAATCCGCCGAATAGGGCCCCCTGCGCTGCGTCCAGCCTTCGTCTTCTGGACAAATGCTCCAACTTTCTACCACGCCCCACTGGCTGTAGGTGCCCCAGTGCATGAGTAATCCAAATTTTACTTTTTGCCAAGCTGCTAATTTTTCACGCACTTTAGCATCAGCGGGTAATGTATATTTTAAACTTGCTGTGTGCTCTTGCGCAATGCTATTATTTGCTTTTGCAAAAAATAAAATAGCGGCAATCAATATTATTTTTTTCATGTTTTATTTTTTTGTCCAAATGAGTTTACTGTTTAATGTATTTTTTGGTGTGTTTTCTAATTGTATAGTAGCCGTTAATTCGTTACCGCCACTGCCATCATAATACGCTACGCGA
>JBIISK010000004.1:0-79952 GCA_044341045.1 Sediminibacterium sp.
TTTATGGAACCATGGGATGGTCCAGCCTCTATTTCATTTACAGATGGAAATATGATTGGTGCCACACTAGACAGAAATGGACTCAGACCATCACGTTACTGTGTTACCAATGATGACCGTGTAATTATGGCTTCTGAAACGGGCGTGCTACCCATTGACCCCTCAACAATTATTGAGAAAGGTCGACTACAACCAGGCAAAATGTTTGTAGTGGATATGGAACAGGGCCGCATTATTAGTGATGAAGAACTCAAACAAAAAATTTGTAGCCAGCAGCCCTATGGCGATTGGCTCAACCAATATAAAATTAAATTGGAAGAATTACCGGAGCCTCGTGTGATGTTTACGCATCTCGAGCCCGATCAAGTTTTTAAATATCAAAAAGTATTTGGCTACTCTACCGAAGATTTAAATACCATTATTGCGCCCATGGCTATGGATGGTAAAGAACCTATTGGTTCGATGGGTACCGATACGCCACTTGCTATTTTAAGCGATCAGCCACAACATTTAAGTAGTTATTTTAAACAACTATTTGCTCAAGTAACCAATCCACCTATCGATCCTATCAGAGAACGTATGGTCATGTCACTTGCATCCTTTGCAGGTAGCAATGCAAATATTTTATCGGAAGATCCACTGGCCTGCCACTGCGTTGCATTAAAGCATCCGATACTTACCAATCACGATTTAGAAAAAATTAGAAGTATTGATACGGGCATATTTCAGGCTAAAACACTTCAAACCTATTTTAGAGCAGACAATCAACCTGGTTCTTTAAAAGCAGGCCTTGATAGACTTTGCCGTTACGCTGTCGACGCCGTAGAAGATGGTTTTGAAGTTATTATTTTAACAGATAGAGCTGTCGATTCAGATCATGCACCAATTCCATCTTTACTTGCTACTGCAGCAGTGCATCATCACTTAATCAGAAAAGGATACCGTGGCCAAGTAGGTATTATTGTAGAAGCTGGTGACATTTGGGAAGTGCATCATTTTGCATGCCTGGTTGCATTTGGCGCAACAGCCATTAACCCGTACTTAGCACTCTCTAGTATTAGAGACATGAAAATTGCTGGCAAACTAGATACTACATTAGAAATTGACAAGCTCAAGAAAAATTATATCAAAGCCGTTAATGATGGACTTTTAAAAGTCTTTTCAAAAATGGGTATCTCTACTTTACAGTCTTACCAGGGCGCGCAAATTTTTGAAATTATTGGCCTCAATAAAAAAGTAGTAGACACGTATTTTACAGGCGCCACTTCCCGTATAGAAGGCATGGGCCTCGACGAAATGGCTAAAGAAATAATGGCGAAACATTATTTTGCATTTCCTAAAAAACAAATTTCTGTTAATAGACTTACCGTAGGCGGTGTTTATCAGTGGAAACGCAAAGGTGAATTTCATTTGTTTAATCCACAAACCATTCACTTGTTACAACATGCTACCAAGTCTAACGATTTTGAAGTGTATAAAAAATACGCAAGGCTAATTAATGATCAATCAGAAAAAGCAGCAACGCTTAGGAGTCAATTTAAATTTAAAAAAGTTAGACCTAGTATTTCAATAGATGATGTGGAACCTGCAGCAAATATTTACAAGCGTTTTGCAACAGGTGCTATGTCGTTTGGTTCTATATCATGGGAAGCACATACCACACTTGCTATTGCCATGAACCGTTTAGGCGGCAAGAGTAACACCGGCGAAGGTGGTGAAGACGAACAGCGTTATACCCCACTTGCAAATGGCGATTCGATGCGTTCTTCTATCAAACAAGTTGCCAGTGCAAGATTTGGTGTGGATAGTTATTATTTAACAGAAGCCTACGAATTACAAATTAAAATGGCACAGGGTGCCAAGCCTGGTGAAGGAGGTCAACTGCCTGGTCATAAAGTAGATGACTGGATTGGTAAAACAAGAAATGCAACACCTGGTGTTGGATTAATTTCACCACCACCCCATCACGATATTTACTCAATCGAAGATTTATCTCAATTAATATTTGATTTAAAAAATGCAAACCGCGGAGCGCGTATTAACGTAAAGCTTGTATCAAAAGCGGGCGTTGGTACCATTGCAGCAGGTGTAGCTAAAGCAAAAGCAGACGTGGTGCTCATTGCAGGACATGATGGTGGCACGGGTGCCTCTCCCATTAGTTCTATTAAACATACTGGACTCCCTTGGGAATTAGGCCTTGCAGAAACGCATCAAACCCTTGTAAAAAATAAATTGCGTTCTAGAATTACGGTACAAGCAGATGGCCAAATGAAAACGGGTAGAGACATTGCAGTGGCTACGCTGTTAGGTGCCGAAGAATGGGGTGTTGCCACAGCTGCACTTATTGTGGAAGGTTGCATTATGATGCGCAAATGTCATTTAAATACCTGCCCTGTTGGTGTTGCGACACAGGATCCTGAATTACGCAAACGCTTTACGGGCAACCCCGACCATATAGTCAACTTCTTTACATTTATTACTGAGGAACTCCGTGAAATTATGGCAGAACTTGGCTATAAAACCATTGATGAAATGGTGGGTCAAGTTGATGCGCTTGAAATGCGCGACGATATTACCCATTGGAAATATAGCAAACTAGATTTATCAAGTATTTTATACAAAGAACCTGCAGACGCGTCTACTGGTTTATACAAACAAGAAGCGCAGGATCATCAACTTTCGAATGTTCTAGATTGGAAATTATTAGAAGCCGCAAAAGATGCCATTGCTAGTGGCACAAAAGTTAAAGCGTCTTTTCCCATCACCAATATTGATAGAACTACCGGAACGATTGTATCCAACGAAATTACTAAAAAATATAAAGCTGCTGGTCTACCAGATGGTACTATTCATTACACATTTACGGGTACTGCAGGGCAAAGTTTTGGCGCCTTTAACACAAAAGGTGTTACCCTAGAAATAGAAGGCGACGCCAACGATTATTTTGGTAAAGGCTTAAGTGGCGCTTCACTAATTATTTATCCAAGTAAGCTTGCAAAATTTGTTGCAGAGCATAATAGTATTATTGGAAACGTAGCTCTTTATGGCGCAACGTCTGGCAAGGCCTTTATTAGAGGTAAAGCAGGCGAACGTTTTGCCGTAAGAAACTCTGGTGCAGAAGTTGTAGTAGAAGGTGTAGGTGATCATGGTTGCGAATATATGACGGGTGGTAAAGCTATTATATTAGGAGAAACGGGCCGAAACTTTGCAGCGGGCATGAGTGGCGGTGTCGCTTACATTTATGACATAGCTGGAAATTTTGCAGATACATGCAACACCGAAATGGTGGATTTAGACCCGTTAGACACATCAGATAAAACCTACTTACAAAAAATGATTGAGCAGCATGCTGCTTTAACAGAAAGCAAAGTAGCGCAGTTTATTTTGTCTGATTTTGACAACCAATTAGCACATTTTGTAAAAGTATTTCCGAGAGATTATAAAGCAGTGCTTTTACAAAAAGAAAAAAACAATCAACAAGCGATTTAAAATTTTTATAGATGGGTAAGCCTACCGGATTTATTGAATTTACAAGAGAGCTTCCAAATAAAAGGGCGCCAAAAGAAAGAGTGAAAGACTACAATGAATTTGTAGAGCGTTATGCTGATCAAAAACTAAAAGAGCAATCTGGAAGATGTATGAACTGCGGTGTTCCGTTTTGTCATAACGGTTGTCCTTTAGGTAATATCATTCCAGAATTTAACGACGCCGTTTATAATAGCAATTGGGAAGAGGCGTATGAACTATTAAGTGTGACCAATAATTTTCCTGAATTTACCGGACGCATTTGTCCTGCACCTTGTGAGACTGCTTGTGTACTAGGTATCAATCAACCCGCTATTGCTATCGAAGAAATTGAAAAGCATATTATTGAAATCGCTTTTGAAAAAGGATTTGTGAGGCCTAAAAATCCAAATATTAGAACGGGTAAAAAAATTGCTGTGATTGGTTCAGGCCCTGCAGGACTTGCCACTGCTGCTCAATTAAATTATGCAGGACATCATGTGACCGTATTTGAAAGAGATGATGCACCGGGTGGACTTTTAAGATATGGTATCCCCGATTTTAAATTAGAAAAATGGGTGATTGATAGACGCATACAATTACTTGAACAAGAAGGTGTTATTTTTAAGTGCAATACCAATATTGGTGTTACAATAAAAATGGATGAAATTATTAGAGAACACCATGCTGTTGTGATTGCTGCAGGCTCCACCATCCCAAGAGATTTAGATATTCCGGGTAGAGATTTAGAAGGCGTTTATTTTGCGATGGATTTTTTAAAACAGCAAAACCAAAGAGTAAGTAATAAAGAAGTTATTGGACAACCCATTTTTGCAACGGGTGAGGACGTTGTGGTTATTGGCGGTGGTGATACAGGAAGCGATTGTGTAGGAACATCTAATAGACAAGGCGCTACTTCTATTACACAATTAGAGCTTATGCCAAAGCCGCCAGATGTTAGAACAGAAATGATGCCATGGCCTTCCTACCCTATGACATTAAAAACAACTAGTTCGCACGAAGAGGGTGCCAATAGAGAATGGGCGGTGCTTACCAAACGATTTGTTGGTAAAGCAGGTAAACTTACAGGGATTGAAATTGTAAATATTATTTGGAAAGCCGCAACTATAGATAAGCCGGCAAGATTTGAAGAGGTTGAAGGAACCACCCGAATTATCCCTTGTCAAAAAGCGTTTTTAGCGATGGGCTTTATGCATCCACAACACAAAGGGTTTATTGATGAAATGGGTGTAGAACTTGATGCTAAAGGCAATGTTGCAGCCAATGAGACAGACTATGAAACAAGCGTACATAAAGTATTTGCCGCCGGCGATGCTAGACGAGGGCAATCATTGGTGGTATGGGCTATTTGTGAAGGTAGAGAGTGTGCTAGAAAGGTAGATGAGTACCTTATGGGGTATTCTTCATTAGAATCTAAAGACAAAAGCTACTTAATTAATATATAATATATTTTATAATATATTATGCCAAAAGCCTGATTTTTAAGTAAATCAGGCTTTTTTAATGCGTATAATTATAATTAAGCCTATAATCTGATCATTATGTTCAAAATACTATACACATTAAGGAAAATTTAATGTTTATATTAAGATTATTAAATTAGAAATTAAATAGATAATTTGGTGTAATTATAATATATATAGTAATTACATATGTATCAGAAGAAACTAAACGTATATAATGTTGCCCCCTTTTTAGTTTTACTTTTAGTAGCCATTCTAGCAGTTTTTGCACCCCCCGAGTTAAGTTTTGAAGACAAAACTGGCGCTTACAATGCAGCGGATATTGCATGGATATTAATGGCTACTGCCCTTGTTTTTTTAATGACTCCAGGACTTGCCTTTTTTTACGGTGGCATGGTGCACCGTAAAAATGTGATTTCTACCATGATTAAAAGCGTAGTGGCAACAGGTGTTGTTACCATTATTTGGGTAACGGTTGGCTATAGTTTGTGCTTTGGAAATTCGATAGGTGGCTGGATTGGAAACCCAACCACGCATTTATTTATGAAAGGCGTAATGAGCGGATCGCCCTGGAGTTTAGCACCAACAATTCCACTTGGTTTATTTGCTTTGTTTCAACTCATGTTTGCAATTATCACGCCCGGACTTGTTGTAGGTGCTGTGGCAGAAAGAGTAAAGTTTACATCATACATTTTATTCATTGTTTTATTTAGCCTTTTCGTGTACGCCCCTATTGCACATTGGACATGGCATCCAGAGGGTTTTTTATTTAAAATGGGCGCACTAGATTTTGCAGGTGGCACAGTCGTTCATATATCGGCAGGCTGTGCTGCACTAGCAGGGGCGCTTGTTTTAAAAAGAAGAAAAGCGCATGTTGAACAAAGGGAAATTCCACCGGCAAATATTCCTTATGTATTAATTGGTACAGGCTTATTATGGTTTGGATGGTTTGGTTTTAATGGAGGCTCTGCACTTGGCGCAAATCAACTCGCCGTTACCGCTTTTGTAACAACCAATACAGCAGCAGCTTCTGCAGGATTATCATGGATGTTTTTTGATGTGATGCGCGGTAAAAAACCATCGGTACTTGGTTTTTGTATTGGCGCCGTAGTTGGTTTAGTTGCCATAACACCATCGGCAGGATTTGTAGCAGTGCCACAAAGTATTTTTATTGGATTTATAACAGCGATCATTTCAAATTTAGCAGTCTACTACAAATCAAAATCTAAATTAGATGATACGCTAGATGTATTTCCATGTCATGGTGTTGGTGGCATGGTAGGTATGATCATGACTGGCATTTTTGCTACAAAATCTGTAAATGGCGCCGGTGCAGATGGCTTACTATATGGCAATACCGATTTTTTTATGACGCAATTAAAAGCGCTATTTATTGTTGTAGCCTACAGTTTTATATTGTCGCTAGGTATTTTTAAAGTAATTAGCCTCATGCTTCCATTACGCGTAAGTCAAGAAGAGGAAGAAATTGGTTTAGATGCCACACAACACGACGAAAAATATGGCAGGAACCCACATAAAATATAATTGGGGAAGCAGAAATCAATGCTTAAGTTAGCTCCATGAATTGGGGGATTCGAACAATCAGATATATCTATAGCATTTACGCATTATTCACTTTTATTTTAGTAATGCTTGTGTTAATGCCTTTTGTATTTTTATCGTTGTCTTTTGGCCGGGTAAAAGGCGGGAATTATATTTATCATTTATGCAAAATATGGGCCTCGGTTTGGTATGTTTTTTTAGGCGTACGACACCAAGAAATTCATGAAATAGAACATGAAAAAACCAGGCAATATATTTTTATTGCCAACCACAATTCCTACATGGACATCCCGCCCATTGTATTACTTAAACATAGCCCACTTAGAATATTAGGTAAATATGAATCATCAAAAATCCCGGTATTTGGATGGATGTATAAACAGGCTGTCATTCTTGTTGACAGAAGTAATGCCGAAAGAAGATCCCAAAGTGTTAGAGCATTAAAGCAGGCCATAACTGATGGGCTATCTATTTTTTTGTTTCCAGAAGGCACTTTTAACGAATTGGAACAACCCCTTAAATCATTTTTTGATGGCGCTTTCAGAATTGCCATTGAAACGCAAACCCCCATCAAGCCACTACTATTTATTGACACCATCGAGCGTATGCATTTTAGCTCAGTTTTTTCCATTACCCCAGGCAAAAGCAGGGTGGTTTATTTAGCGGATATTCCAGTAGAAGGTTTAACCATGGAAGACTTGCCAGCACTAAAAGCAAAAGCCTATCAATTAATGGAAGAAGGCCTAAAAAGATACCGCAAATACCCAACCGTTTTAAGCGTATTTTAGCACAAAATTGGGCCCTTGTTTGCAGAAATAATTATACCACTTGCCTTACCTAAAAACTATACATGGGCTATCCCTGCTAGGTTTCAGGCACTCGTAAGCCCTGGTATTAGAGTGGAAGTATTACTTGGACGTAACAAAAAATATGCAGGCATCATTAAAAAAATTACCCTCGAAAAGCCTGCTGCTTTTGAACCGAAAGAAATCTTACAAGTTATAGACGAAACCCCCATCCTACACCCTACACAATTGGAATTTTGGGAATGGATTGCGGCCTATTATATGTGTACAGAAGGGGAAGTAATGCAAGCAGCTGTGCCCGCCAATTTAAAATTGACCAGCGAAAGTATTTTAATTTGGAATGAAGACCGCACACTCGATTTTTCAGATTTAACTGATAACGAATATGTGATAGCCGAAGCGCTGCACATCAAAAAGGAATTAATACTTTCTGAAGTACAACAATTAGTGGACAGTTCACATGTATATCCGCTCATTAAAAAACTTATTGAAAAAGAAGTATGCTTTATTTGGGAAGCCTTAAAAGATAAATACAAAGCAAAAAGGGAAACATTTATTCGGCTATCAGAAACCTATAGTAGTGAAGCAAGTATCGAAATGCTTTTAAACAACTGGACAAAAGCACCCAAACAAATGGAACTGTTACTTGCATTTATCCATTTGCAAAAAACGCAGGATACCGTAATCCAATCAGAACTTTTAAAAAAAGCTGGTGCCAGTGCTTCACAATTAAATGGACTTATCGAAAAAGGAATTTTGATATCCGAAAAAAAAGCGGTTGACCGTTTCAATTACGGAACTAATAATACCGAATTAGAAAACACCTACACCCTATCAGAAGCACAAACAAATGCATACAACAACCTCGTTACCTTGTTTGATACTAAACCTGTTTGCTTGCTGCATGGCGTAACGGCTAGTGGTAAAACGCAGATTTATATAAAACTCATAGAATCCTTTATAGCAAAGGATCAACAGGCTTTGTACATGCTTCCTGAAATTGCATTAACGGCGCAAATGATACGCCGTTTACAATATTATTTTGGCGACAAAATTGCTATATATCATTCTAAATTTAATGCCAACGAGCGTGTAGAAATTTGGAACAAAGTAAATTCGGGACAAATAAAAATTGTACTAGGTGCTAGGTCTTCCCTATTATTGCCGTTTAAAAACTTAGGACTCATTATTGCAGACGAAGAGCATGACCCATCTTACAAGCAACAAGATCCTGCACCACGTTACCATGCAAGAGACGCTGCTATTTATTATGCAACCCTCTTTAATGCCAAAGTATTATTAGGTAGTGCAACACCTTCTATCGAATCGTATTACAATGCGCTTCAACAAAAATTTGGACTCGTAAGTTTACAAGAACGTTTTGGCGCAGCAACACTCCCTACCATTGACATTATCAATGTTCAAAAATTACCTAAAAAAGGAAAAGTTGCACTCACAGAACCACTTATTGCAGCCATACAAGAAACACTTGCAAAAAATAAACAAGTCATCTTATTTCAGAATAGAAGAGGTTATGCACCCTATATGATTTGTGATACATGCGGTTGGATTCCGCAGTGTAAGCAGTGTGACGTAACCCTCACCTACCATAAAGCAAAAAATACGTTAACCTGCCATTACTGTGGTAGCAATTATCCGGTTGTGCATCAGTGCGCCGCTTGCGGTAGCAATCAGTTTACGCAAAAGAATTTTGGCACAGAGCAAATACAAGAACTCTTATCGGAACTATTACCAGATGCACGTATTGCCCGTATGGATCATGATAGTGTAAAAGGAAAAAATGAACACGACGCCCTCATTAAATTATTTGAACAACACGCCATTGATATTTTAGTAGGCACGCAAATGGTAGTTAAAGGCCTTGATTTTGAACACGTAAATTTAGTAGGCATTATAGATGCCGATGGCATTTTAAGTTTCACAGATTTTAGGGTCAATGAAAAAGCCTATCAACTGATGGAGCAAGTGAGTGGCCGGGCCGGACGTAAAGATGATCAAGGTAAAGTACTGATTCAGGTAAGCCAGGCAAACCATCCTGTGCTTCAATTTGTGCAAGGGCACAATTATCCAGCGCTGTTTGATTTTGAAATACACAATAGGCAAGCGTTTAATTATCCTCCGTTTTCACGTATTATTCTTATTACCTGTAAGCACGTAGATAAAAACATAGCACAGGAGGCCGCTAATATATTAATGCGCGGTTTAAGTAGCAGCTATGGCAAATTTATTACAGGGCCTGCACAACCCGTTGTAGACCGAATTAGAAACCAATATTTGTGGGAACTCCTTTGCAAGATTCCAAAACAACAAGTAAGTATTGGTACCTTTAAAAATAGGTTGCAACAACAAATTATGATTCTGCAAACCAACAAAAGATATAGATCGGTGCGTATTGTTATAAATGTAGATCCGCTCTAAAAAAATTTTGACAAAAAAAAGAGCTGCCTTACGGCAGCTCTTTTAATATAGAGTTCAATTACGTATTAGTAATTTAATTTTAATTCTACTCTTCTGTTTGCGTTACGACCTTTTACAGTTTTATTGTCTGCAATTGGTTGCTTTGAACCATATCCTACTACCATAATTTTAGCTGCATCTACTTTACCTTTTGTAGTTAAGTAAGTTTGAACGCTTTTAGCACGGTTTTCAGATAATGGATCATTGATAACATCAGTACCTGTGTTATCGCAGTGGCCCTCTACAGTTAATTTTAAATTTGCATCTTCGTTTAAGGCTTTAGCTACTTTATTTAATCCTTTAAAAGAACTAGACATTAATTTAGCACTTCCAGTAGCAAACAATATTTTTTTAGCACCATCAGTTACTGCTTTAGCTACTTCTTGTTTGATTGCAGGACAACCATTGTTTTCTTTAAGACCAGCAAGTGTTGGACACTTATCTTCTTCATCATTTACACCATCATTGTCTGTATCTGGAACTGGACAACCTTGATAACGTGCAACACCATAGACAGTAGGACATTTGTCTTCTTCATCATTGATACCATCTTTATCAGTATCAGGAATTGGACAACCTTGGTATTTAGCTAAACCTTTTACAGTTGGGCATTTATCGTTTTCGTCATTTACACCATCACCATCAGTATCAGGAACTGGGCAACCATCATATTTTGCAACACCAGGGACAGTAGGACACTTGTCTTTACTATCAACCAATCCATCATTATCGCTATCTTTTTCAGGAGCAGGCGGTGGTGGTGGAGGAGTTACCTTTACTGGCACAGGTCTATCCTTTAATGGAGAAACGACACCAATGTTATATGTGAGATGATTTGAAGCTAAGTTTGACATAGCAGTTCTGTGTACAAAACTTGTAGTTAGGAAATTGTCATCACCTAACTTAATTTGTAGTCCAAGACCAATAGGAGCATACGTTGCAAAATAAGTACCACCGTACATGGATGCTCCAGCACCGATTGTAAAATAAGGAACGATAAGATAATTGTCTTTTAACATTTTAACGTTAATAGCAACATCTGTTTCAAGTAAAAGTCTTTTAGCTGATGGTACAGTGATACCTGACTTAGCTCTAAAAGGATATCTTACAAAAGAACCTCCAATGCTAACTTGTAAATCAATATATTCATTAAGACCTTCTACATATTGAAAAGACGCGCCAGGATCTAAATCTTTGATTTTTGCCCATTGGTTGTTGGTGATTACAGATGACGCTGAACCTGCACCAATTAAACCTGGAGTTGTTACATCTTGCAATTGAAAATGGAATCCAATTGAGGGTCTTTTTTTATAACTGATTGGGGTAGTTTGGGCAGTTGCAGAAACAGCCATTCCAATCACGATTAAAGAAAAGAGTAATTTCTTCATAAACAGTTTTTTATTAATTATTGCAAAAATACAAGCTGAAACTGATTTTGAGAAAAAATTAATCAAAAACTAAGGTATTAATTTATCCCAATCGGTGTAAAAACTACTTATTGGCCAGTTTTTCTACTTTTTGAACCAAAACCTTACCTATTCCTTGCTTGATTATGCCAATTTTTTTTGCTGCTGTCCTAGTTAAATCAACAATTCTACCCTTTTTAGACATAGATTTCCCCATTCGGTCATTAATCTTAACTACTACAAATTGATTATTCTTGGGATTAAAAACCTTTACATAGATGCCTAACGGAAAATGATTGCTAGCTGCAGTGTACTTGGCGTGGCTAAATATGGCTCCAGTTGCCGTTTTTCTACCTTCAAACTTGAGACTATAATAACTTGCAGTTCCTTTTTTAATGGGGCCTACTATCTTGTAATTAGTTTCCTCAAAAAACACAATTTCAGAACTGTCAATTTCTAATTGTTCTTGCGCCTGCAAACTTATAAATGGGACAATTAGAAGTGAAAGGAAAAGGTATTTAAAGACGTTAGGCATATCCTTAAAGTTACAATAAATTAGGCTGAATAGTAAAAAAATACGAAATTAGAAAGTGTAAATATTCAATTAAAAATTGAAATAAGATTCACAATAAAATGTAAATCAATATTTTAGATAAATTCAGATTTTACAACCGCAGAAACATTAATTGGTCCGTGAATGTGCGGGAAAACCTCATTAATGGAGGTTGCTAACTCAAAAATAAGGGGGCTAGTTACCTTAGATTTATCAATGGTAAGTTTTACTAAATTAGTTTGACCCTTATAATATCGGTCCAAAACACCGGCAACCTGATCGGCGGTACTACAATGAATAAATCCTTCGATTGCTAAACTATCGGCGGTATAAGCTCCTTCAAGTAGGGCCTGCTCCCAAGCACCCGTCGTTGTAATATGATAGATGTAACTAGATTCCATAATGATCATTTAATCCTTGAAAATCAAGGGCATTTGCTGCGCGCGAAGCATTAAATCTACCAAAACCATGGAAGTAACAGCTTCTAAAACAACAGGTACACGAAGTGCAATACACAAATCATGCCTTCCTTTAACGGAGAAAGGCTCTACTATATTGCGCTCCCAGTTCCAGCTTTGCTGCACTTTGGGAGTTGAAGCTGTAGGTTTTATAGCAATTTTAAAATAGAGGTCGTTTCCGTTGGTGATTCCACCTACAATTCCGCCAGCATGATTGGTACTTGTTTTACCTGATGCATCCAAAATAGCATCATTATGGTCTACCCCAAACATTTTAGCAGCAGCAAAACCAGTTCCAAACTCGATACCCCTAACTGCAGGGATCGAGAAAACTGCGTGGGTTAACATAGATTCTACCGAATCAAAAAAATGTTCTCCTAGGCCAACCGGTAAATTAGAAGCCGTGCAATCTACAATTCCACCAATGCTATCTTTTGCATCAATGGCTACTTGCAAGCCTTTTTCCAAATCTGTGTGGCCGCCTATTTCTAAAATTTTAGAATGCACTTGTACGCCTCCTGTTATAGCCAATAATTTTTTTGCAATAACACCGGCGGCTACCAAGCATACTGTCAACCTGCCGCTAAAATGTCCACCTCCTCTGTAGTCTTCAAACCCACCATACTTTGCGTGTGACGTAAAATCTGCGTGACCAGGACGTGGTACTTCACGGTGTTTATCGTAATCTTCGGATCTAGTATTGTTGTTTTCAAATAAAATAGTAATAGGTGCGCCTGTTGTAAATCCTTTAAAAATGCCTGATTTAAAAATAGGCAAGTCATCTTCTTTTCTGGGCGTTGTACCTTTTTGAACACCGCCTTTTCTTCTTTCGATGTCTTCTAAAAAATCTGATTCTTGTAATGGCAATCCAGCAGGACATCCATCAATAGTAATACCCACACAGGCGCCATGCGATTCGCCAAAAATATGTACTCGAAATAAATGTCCAAAAGTATTCATGGGTTTATAATTTATGGATGCCGTTTACTTGTATTCAACCGCGGCATTAAGATACGAAAGGTCTTTGAAAAAATGAGGGTACGATTTATTTATCGCATCCGCATCTTCAATTTCAACAACGCCATCTGCTTTTAAAGCAGCTACAGCACAGGCCATGGCAATGCGGTGATCATGTCTCGAATGAACAATACCTCCACGTACACCCTTGCCTCCTTCAATAATCATCAAATCATCTTGTAGCGTAATAGTTACACCAAGTTTTCCAAACTCTTCTTGAAGTGTCAGCGCTCTATCACTTTCTTTATGAGCAAGTCTAGTCACGCCTTCAATCACAGTTTTACCCGTACAATAAGATGCAAGTGCAACAAGTGGTGGAAATAAATCGGGACAATCAGTAGCATTAAAATGAAAAGCTTTTAATGGTAATGGCGCAATTTCAATTTTTGTAGGCTGTATAGAAATCTGACAACCACAGTCAATTAATGCTTGTAAAACTGCTTTATCTGCTTGCGTAGAAAATGGATCTAACCCTTCTAGCACAATGCCTCCAGCAATAGCACCTGCAACGAGTAAAAAAGAAGCGCCACTCCAATCTCCTTCTACTTTATAGGTAATAGTGGTATTGTCAAGCGCATTATTAGGTGTAGTAAATACAAATTGCTCGTGATTGATACACTCGACGTTCCAACCAAAATGCTGCATCACCGCAAGTGTAAGATCGATATAGGGTTTGCTTTTTAAATTGGTCACTGAAATGGTACAACCTTTTGCACCAGCACCACCATACCCCATTAATAAACCTGTCAAAAATTGAGAACTAAGTGAACCGTCTACCGTAATATTTTGTGGCTTAATGGGTCCTTGTATTTGTAGTGGTAATTTACCCGAGTCTGAAACGATAGACACCCCTACCTGTGGTAATATCTCATCAAAAAAATGCATGGGCCGAGTGGTTAAACTACCCATACCCGTTATTGTAATAAGGTTGTCACTTAACGCAGCAATGGGTGTAAACATGCGAATACCAAGTCCACTCTCTCCACAATTAATATTGTTACTTGCTGGGTTTACGCCGCCTGAAACGATATGTAAATCTCCGTTTTCTAATTTGGTAACAACAGCGCCTAGCTTTTGAATAACATCAAGTGCTGCCAAATCATCATTACTAACGCCCGGATTTTTTATAATCGTTTCTCCAGTTCTAATTAAAGAAGCTGCACAAGCACGCTGCATACTGCTTTTACTAGCAGGTGCTACTATGTTTCCAGTAATGGTTGATGGAAAAACGCGCGCTTTCATGTTTATTTAAATGCTTTAAATATTTTTTCTAGTGTTGCAAATGGAATGGTATGAATAATCCCTTTACCTAGTTTTTCTAACAAAATATAATGCACTGCATCTTTTGTTTTTTTCTTATCCTTTTGCAAAATAGAAATAGCCTTATCAGTATTAAAGGAAGCATAGGTAGGTAACCCATACTTTTCTAAAAGTGCAACAAGCGTGTGTCTATTTTTGAAATTCAATAGCTGTTCTGAAATTACGGCAGCATACGTCATACCAATACTTATGGCTTGTCCATGACTCAACTCGTAAGAATTTTCTAATGCATGACCAAGGGTATGACCAAAGTTTAAAAGTTTTCGATCAGCCTTTTCAAACTCATCTGCAAGTACCACTTTGGTTTTGATCATTACATTTCGCTCCACTAGTTTTGCAGTTAAAGACATGTCCTTTTTAAAGGAAGTGAGTGTATGTGACTCCAATTGTTTTATCAGCGCTGCGTCTTTAATAGCGCCATGCTTGATGATTTCAGCAAAGCCATTTTGCCACTCTGTTAGTGGTAATGATTTTAAAAAGCTGGTATCGTAAAGTAAGAAATTAGGTTGGCGAATAATACCCACCATATTTTTATAGACACCAACATCTATTCCATTTTTGCCGCCAATAGAAGCGTCTACCATGGCAAGTAAAGAAGTAGGCACAAAACCTACTGCAATACCCCGCATGTAAATACTTCCTACATAGCCAGTAATATCAGTGATTACACCGCCTCCTACACCAATTAAACTGGTTTGACGATCGGCACCAAGTTCAATAAGTTGATCAATGATTACATCCACAGTTTGCTGCACTTTATACTGCTCACCGGGTTTTAATACAATGGTAGACCAACCTTTAAACTTTTTTTTATGCGCTTCAAAAACATTTTCATCTGTAATGATTACAGCCGATTCGACAGGCACTAACTTTTTTAACACATCAAAAGAAGCATCAAAATAATAGTTAACCGGTTTGCCCGAAAAATGAAAAGTTCTTTTTTTCATCAGTAAAATATTATGCAAGCGCTCCTGATTAGGCGTTCATGATTTTATTTTGATGGTTGATACTTTCCATATGCACCGCATCAAAATATTTGGTAATAAATTCTTGACTTAATCCAAGCTTATCGCCTCTTTGGTATGCACGCTCCAAAATAGCATTCCATCGATTGGTTTGTAAAATGGTAATGTTATTGTCTTTTTTATACTGACCAATTTTATCGGCAACTTTCATACGCTGACCAATGAGTTGTAATAATTCATCATCGAGCTGGTTAATTTGCTGACGCATTTTTTCCATTACAGCATGCAGTTCTTCAGAATCAATTTCTTCTGTTCTCCATATGATAGAACCAATCATTTCACCTAAACGCTCTGGTGTTACTTGCTGTTTAGCATCACTCCAGGCATTATCAGGATCAATATGACTTTCAATAATTAAACCATCAAAGTCTAGGTCAATTGCTTTTTGAGCAACGTCCATTAAAATATCTCTTCTACCGCAAATATGTGATGGGTCATTTATAAGCAACATGCCTGGGTTACGGCGTTTCATTTCGATGGCTAAATGCCACATCGGTGCATTTCTGTATTCGGTATTACCATAAGAACTAAATCCTCTATGGATTAAACCAATATTTTTAATGCCCGCATTTGCAACGCGCTCCACAGCACCAATCCATAATTCTAAATCTGGATTGATGGGGTTTTTAATTAACACGGGAACATCGGCCCCTTTGAGTGCATCTGCAACATCTTGCACACTAAAAGGATTTACGGTGGTTCTTGCACCAATCCATAAAACATCGACACCAAAATGAAGAGCATCTTCTACTTGTTTAGCAGTAGCAACCTCAACTGCCACAGGCAGTCCAGATTCTTTTTTTGCTTGCTGCAACCAAGGCAACCCTTTGGTACCAATACCTTCAAAACTACCAGGACGTGTACGCGGCTTCCAAATACCAGCACGCAAAATATCTACTTTACCAGTAGCTGCAAGCCTGGTTGCTGTTTGTACTACTTGTTCTTCTGTTTCTGCACTGCAGGGTCCAGAAATAATTAAAGGTCTTTTTTGTAGAAGCGCTTCCACTCCTGTTTTTGTTTCGATTGCTTGCTCCATAAAAATATTTTACCAAAATATAAAATTACTCTCCTTTTCTTGGTCTGCGCTCACCACCACTATCGGCATCATTCATACGAATGCGTCTGCCATTGTAGCTTTTACCATCAAGCGCATTCACCATTTGCTTAGCGGCTCCTTTTTCAATTTCAATCCAAGAGTTCATGTCTTTCATATCTATTCTACCAAGTGCGTCTTTTTTAAGATCACTCATGTCTAGAATATATTGTAAAAAACTTGCTTTATAAAAACCGTCTTTGGTGCCTAAGTTTACAAAAAGTCGGCTGTATCCATTACCACCGCCTCTTGCAAATTCTTTTCTGTTATCGCCTCTTCCACCGTCACGTTCTCTTCCTCCATCACGGCTTCTTCCACCATCACGGTCTCTTCCATCTCTGCGTCTTGCTTGATCTGGCGCATCACTTTGTTCACGTCTGCCCTTATCTCTATGGTTAAGGTCTTCTGCGTTTTCATAATATTTAAGGAAACGATCAAACTCCATGGCAGCCACACGCTTAAGCACATCTTCTTTGCTTACATCAGCAAATTTTTCTGCAAGCATAGGAACATAGGTTTCATAATCACCGTGGCTAATATCTGCAGACAATAATTTTTCCATGAAAGAGAAAAATTGTTTGCGGCAAACGTCTTTACCACTTGGAATATCTAGTTTAGAAAATTTAGAATTGTTGATGCGTTCAATTTGTTTGAACTTGTACATTTCTTTTGAGTGTACAATTGAAATACAAATACCCTGAAGACCCGCACGTCCAGTTCTACCACTACGGTGCGTATATACTTCTACATCATCTGGTAATTCGTAATTGATGACGTGTGTGATACCTTGTACGTCAATCCCTCTAGCAGCAACGTCTGTAGCAATAAGGAGTTGTAAAGTTTTATCTCTAAACTGACCCATTACTTTGTCACGCTGGCCTTGTGTAAGATCGCCATGTAAAGCATCAATATCATATCCTTCGCGGGTTAAACGCTCAGAAATTTCTTGCGCATCAACTTTAGTTCTGGTAAAAATGATACCATAAATACCCGGGTTAAAATCAATGATTCTTTTAAGTGTTTGGTAACGGTGTTGCGCCGAGGTAACATAATATTGGTGATCAATACTTTTGTTAGAGGTATTGACTTTACCAACAGTTACTTCTACAGGATCCTTCATGTAACGCTTACTCACCTTTCTAATTTCTGGTGGCATG
Source organism: Sediminibacterium sp. (assembly GCA_044341045.1). Taxonomy (GTDB): domain Bacteria; phylum Bacteroidota; class Bacteroidia; order Chitinophagales; family Chitinophagaceae; genus Sediminibacterium. Next base: position 17,865 of record JBIISK010000004.1, read on the forward strand.
GTGGCACTAAATAACCAAGTGCTTTCGCGCTGTGGTGTATTTTTTAAGATGAATTCGATATCATCCTGAAAGCCCATGTTTAGCATTTCATCCGCTTCATCTAAAACAACATATTGTATTTGCTCTAGGTTGATTGCTTTACGCTCAATCAAGTCAATTAAACGACCAGGGGTTGCTACAATAATTTGTACACCTCTTTTCAAGTCTCTAATTTGTAAACCAATAGAGGTACCGCCATAAACGGCTACCACAGAAATACCGGTCATGTATTTCTTAAATATTTCGATTTCCTTTACAATTTGCATGCAAAGTTCTCGGGTAGGACAAACAACTAGTGCTTGCGGGTATTTTGCCTTTTCATCTATAATATGTAATAGAGGTAGTCCAAAAGCGGCTGTTTTTCCTGTTCCTGTTTGTGCCAAGCCAATAAAATCCTTGGTTCCACTAAGTAAAACCGGGATTGCTTGTTCTTGGATTGCTGTAGGGTTCACGTACCCTAGTTCTGTAGTTGACTGAATCAATCTAGCATCAATTCCCAACTCTTCAAATGTCGTCATGTATTAAAATTTGCGGCAAAGGTACTTATAAGGTAGGGCTTTGCCTGTTTTTTCTTTGTTTTAAGCCTGTTTTTAACAAAGCGGGCTACTTTAAAATCCGCTTTATTCCATTGGCTTTCTCAATTAATTCAAGCAAATAATCAGGATCTTCCTTTTCTAAGCTTGCCTTAAATTTTCTTAATTGAGAGATATGCTCATTAAGAACGTCTAAAACGTTCTCTTTATTCTGCATGAGGATCGGAACCCACATACTTGGATTACTCTTGGCCAGACGAACGGTACTCTCAAAACCACCACTTGCCAGTTCAAAAATGGCATCTTCTTCCCTTTCCTTCTCTAAAACTGTGTTGGCAAGCGCAAAAGATGTTATATGAGAAATATGACTAATATATGCAACGTGTACGTCATGAGCATCAGCGTCCATGAACAAAAGGTGCATACCCAGGGTATGATATACCTGCTCCACCAGGGCAGCAGCATCTGGGTCGCTGGCTTCTTTAGAACAAATAACCGTAGCCTTATCTGCAAATGCATTTTTTACAGCAGCTTCCGGCCCACTGTACTCGGTACCCCACATGGGGTGCGTTGCCACAAAACGGCCCCTTTTTGGATGCGCTTCAACAATTTTACAAATATTATTTTTAGTAGAACCCACGTCCATTACTACTTGACTCGTTGCGATATCAAGTACTTGAGGCAGTAAATTTTCGGCGGCATTAATGGGTGTTGCAATAATAATTAAATCAGAAAGCACAACTGCATCTTGTAAAGCATGCGCTTCTTCAATAATACCAAGTGCAAGTGCCTGGGCCAAATGCTGCTCACTCGCATCTACACCAATCACTTTTGTGGCAAAGCCCTTCTCTTTTAAAGTAAGCGCCATCGACCCACCAATTAAACCCGTACCAATTATCGTTACAATCATTGTTCTATAATTTATAATGCAATACCTGCATTTTTAACCCTTTCAATAGCAAGTTCAAAACGCTCTACGGGCGCACATAAACTAATTCTTATAAATGTATTTCCACCTGTTCCAAAAATGCCCCCCGGCGTAATAAAAACATTTGCATCGTATAACACTTTATCACTTAACGCAAAACCATCCGTGTAAGTCGCAGGTATACTTGCCCACACAAACATGCCTACCTGCGTTTTTGAATAGGTACATTTTAATAAGTCAAGTAGTTCAAAAACTTTTTCTCTACGTTCTTTGTAAATAACGTTGATGCTATCATACCAATCTTTACCTAAGCTGAGCGCCTTTGCAGCAGCGAGTTGTATAGGTAAATACATGCCACTATCCATATTGGATTTAAATCTCAACACTTCTTCGATGCGTTCTTTTTTCCCGGCCAACATACCCACTCTCCAACCAGCCATATTAGAACTTTTACTGAGTGAATTTAATTCCACTACCACTTCTTTAGCACCTTTAACAGCGAGTAAACTTTTAGGTGTTTCATTTAAAATAAAACTATACGGATTGTCGTGACAAATTAATATTTGATGCCTCGTTGCAAATGCAATAAGCGCTTCAAAAAAATGATCCGTAGGAAGTTGCCCAGTTGGCATATGCGGATAATTCACCCACATTAATTTGACTTTGGATACATCTGTTTTTTCTAGTGCTTCTAAATCTGGCTCCCAATTTCCAGAAAGGGTTAAATCGTAATACACGGGTTCTCCGCCTGCTAATTTAACAGCGCTGCTATAGGTTGGATAACCAGGGTTAGGAATTAAAGCCTGATCCCCTGCATTTAAATAGGTCATACAAATATGCATGATGCCTTCTTTACTACCCATGAGTGGAAGTACTTCCGTGTCAGGATCTAACGTAACCCCATACCATTTTTGATAGAATGCAGCAATGGCATTTCGCAAAACTGGAACACCTTTATAAGATTGATAGGCGTGTACATTATCTTGAGCAGCCGCTTCTTGTAAAGCCTTTACCACATCTGGGTGAGGTGCTAAATCCGGACTACCAATACCCAAATTAATAATTTGTTTACCGGCTTTATTGAGCTGCTCAATTTCACGGAGCTTTTGTGAAAAATAATATTCACCAATTCCATCTAATCTATTTGATGTTTGCATGTTCATAAGAATCAAATTTTTGTATTACCCCTTTTGCAATTTTCCTTTCTGATAAACGCCAAATATTTTTACACTATTGGTTAACCCCGTTATAGCAGCAAGTACTTGATCCAGTTTTTTACGCTTGTCAAATTCCATATCGGCATAGAATCCGTATTTAAAATTACTTCCTGGAATAGGCATGCTTTGCAACTTGGTTAAGTTAACATCAAACTTTGCAATTTGTGTTAGCACTTTAGCGAGCACGCCTTTGGTATGGTTGGTTTGAAAGTAAATAGACGCTTTATCGGCCAGCGGATCCTCTACAACATCTGCTATTCTTTCCAACACTAAAAACCGCGTAAAATTATTTTTTTCAGTTTGAATATCCGGCCCAATGATGTCTAAATTAAAAAGCTCGGCGGCTAATTTACTAGCTACTGCAGCCACATGCTTAGACCTATGCTGCTGCAGGTGTTTTGCACTTAGCGCCGTATCTTCTGACTCTACTAATTTCCAATTGTTTTTTTCGAGGTAATCTAAACACTGTAATAGCGCCATGGGATGACTATGTACTTCTTTAATATCTGCCAACTGAACCCCTTTATTAACGAGCAAATTTTGACTAATAGACAAATACACTTCACCAGTCACTTTTAATTTAGAACCAAGTAATAAATTATAGTTGGGTAAAATACTGCCCGCAATAGAATTTTCGATGGCCATCATGGCGCCCGCCGATTCTTTTTTATTTTCAGCTTTTTTGATCAGCGCTCTAAATGTTGCGCAAGGCAAAACTTCTACATCGGCACCAAAAATAGTGCGCGCTGCTACCTGATGGAAACTTCCTTCGTAACCCTGAATGGCAATGCCCAATTCATTTACAGGCTTTCTTGTTATTTTAGTTTTTGTTGGCATATAGTTAAAAAAAATCCCGGCCATTTGGCCGGGATAGTATGTAAAAATTTTTTGTTACGCTAATACATATAATACCCGGCTCCTTTTTGTAAAGAAGTAATAGTAATAGAAACTAAACCAGGTATTTAAAAACAAAGCTTTCATATCTATTCAAATATAAGTATAAAAATTGCTTAAATTAAAAAGAGATCAAAAAAATATGCTAACAAACTTTAGTTATTAAAGACTTTGGCGATTAGACCGCATACAAAATCTACATTACTATCTAAAAAATAAGCCTTCTTGTAGAAACAAGAAGGCTATTTACGATTGCTTGCCCTATGAAAATCTTGAAGATTGTTGAAACCGGCAAGCTAGTTTTGGTCGTTTAAGGCCTAAACAATCTAGCTAATGTTTTTACGAATTAGTGCTTAGTTGTATCAACAGCAGCAGCAGTTGTATCAACAGCAGTTGTATCCATAGATACAGTTGCAGTTGTGTCAACAGCAGTTGTATCTGCAGTTGCTTCTTTGTTTTCACCTGAATTACATGCTACGAAAGCTACTACAGCTAAAATTGCGAATACTTTTTTCATTTTTTTGGGTTTTTGTTTGAATGAATGTGCTTATTAATACCAGAAGGGGTAAAAAGGTAACCCGCCAACCTCCTTTTTTTTTGAAAAAAAAGATTTCGGGCTATATTGGGTTACTTTTATACCCTAAAGCGTATTAAAAGCAGTATTTAGTGAAAGCTACGAGTAACGAACAAGCATTATTAAGGGGTTTGGCGGGCAATGATTCCGCCGTTATTGATCAACTCTACAAAGAGAACTTCAATACCATCCAAGCCTTTATTTTGGCTAACAATGGCTCTTATGATGATGCTCGCGACGTTTTTCAGGAAGCAATGATTACCCTATTTGAGAAAGCACAATCAGGGTCCTTTGTTTTAACCTGTCAAATTAAAACGTATCTATACTCGGTTTGTCGCAGACTATGGCTCAAAAAACTCCAACAAATGGGGCGCTTTTCGCACCCAGTTGACAATTTGGAAGAAACCATTTCTGTGGAGGATGATCTTGAACAGCACGCTAAGCTTGACGCTGCCTACGCCATCATGGATCGGGCATTGAAAAGCTTAGGCGAACCTTGTAAAAGTCTATTGGAAGGCTACTATCTTCAAAAAATGGACATGCAAGCTTTGGCAGCCGAATTTGGTTATACCAATTCTGACAACGCCAAAAACCAGAAATACAAATGTTTAATGCGCCTTAAAAAGTTGTTTTTTGCGCAATACAATATTGGAGAGTAAGCAACACAGAATAAGTAAAAATGGAAGATTTAATTTTAATAGAAACCATCGAAAAGTACCTGAGCAACCAAATGGATGCACAAGAAAAAACTGCTTTTGAATTGGTTCGTAAAAATACCCCCGAAATTGACCAGATGGTGGTGGAGCATGCCATGTTCTTGCAGCAAATAAACCAGTATAGCGCCATTAAATCTATTAAACAAACACTTACTCAAACGCACCAAAGTTTATTGGAGCGTGGCGAGATCTCAAATAGCGAAAACGTTTCAAGAGCTGCGCAGGTTATACAATTATTTCACAAGTATAAAAGAGTGGCAGCAATCGCAGCATCTGTTGGCGGTGTAATTGCTTTATTTATTAGTGGCCTTGCATTATTTATTTCTCCAGTAAGCCACATCAACCAAATACAACAACTAAGTAACGACATCGCTGCAATTAAAAAAAGTCAGCAATACCAAGGAAAACTTATTAACGAGGTAAAAAGTAAATTACCTGCTGGTGTAAAATTTATCAGCGGTGGTTCAGGTTTTTTAATTGACGCCAAGGGTTTTATTGTTACAAATGCACACGTTCTTAAAGGAACTGGCGCCATTGTGGTTGATAACAACGGCAAAGAATACGTTGCTCAAATTGCTTTAATCGATCAAGAAAAAGATTTAGCGATTTTAAAAATTGACGACGCAGATTTTACTTCTAAAAAATCACTCCCTTATTCTATTCGCAAATCAACCACCGATTTAGGAGAAGAAATATTTACACTCGGATATCCAAGAAACGAAATTGTTTATGGAACCGGTTATTTAAGTGCTAGAAGTGGTTACGAAGGCGACTCACTCTCCTATCAATTACAGATGAGCGCCAACCCTGGTAATTCTGGTGCTCCCGTATTTGATAATGCTGGAGAAGTAATTGGCGTATTGAGTACTAGAGAAGCCCAGCTTGAGGGTGTTGTATTTGCACTTAAGTCTAATAATATTTACAAAGTAGTACGCGATTATAACGAAATGAACGATGGCGGTAAAGACATAAAAATATCTACCCGCTCAAATATCAGCCGCATGTCACGCAAAAAGCAAATCTCAACGCTTGAGTCTTGCGTGTATTATGTAAAGTCTTTTGATAAATAATTAACAGCGGTCGCTTACTTATTGTCCCCATAAATTACCAGGATACAAACCCTTTTCTACGAGATTTGAAATACTCGCTTGTACAACAGGCGCATCTTCTTTGTAAGTAACACCAAACCAGCTCGCAGAAGTTGTGCCCACTTTTACATTGCCTAATTTAGCATTCACAAAATGCTTGGTTACAGACGGCAAGAAAAATTCAGATTTTAATTCCAACCCTTGCGCGTCTAAAAATTTAGAAAATTCTGATTCGCATAATGCTACAAAACTAGCAGGGTAACATAAAAAATTCATGCTAACAATGGTATCAGCAGTTAATGGAAATAGCTGATCATTATCTTCATAAACAATAACACCGTCTTCGTTCTTAAATATTTTAGTACGCTCGTTAATGTCAATTAAATTACCGCTATCATCTACACTACAAACCCCTCTACTTACCGTTCCATTGTCACTTAGTGTTTTACCCAACTCATATCCAATTATAGAATAGGTTTGATCATTGCACTCATTGTTTAAAAAAGCAGCCGCTTGTACAAAGGCATCTTTACCATAAAAATCATCGGCATTAATAACAGCAAATGGTTCATTTAATTTTCCTTTACAACAAAGTACTGCGTGCGCAGTACCCCAAGGCTTTACTCGCTCTGGTGTTACATTTTTACCTTCCGTAAATGCAGCTAGATGCTGGTAAACATAATCAGTAGCAATTTTGCCATTTAACTTTGGTTCAAAAATTGACTTAAATTGCTCACTAAATTCTTCTCTAATGATAAAAACAATTTTACCAAACCCTGCTTCAATCGCATCATAAATTGAATAATCCATGATAGTTTCGCCACTAGGTCCAAAAGACTGAATCTGTTTCATGCTACCGTAACGGCTTGCCATACCGGCAGCAAGAATCACTAAAGTTGGTTTCATAAGAGAATATTAAGGGCTGCGAAGCTAAATCATTCTTTAAAATAGTTGACACATATTACAAATGAATATAGATAATATTTATATACAAGATATCAGCGCATTTTTTAATAATATATTGAATATCAATATATTAAGAGCCGATATGCTGGATCCTGTTGTAAGTGGCAATAAATGGTTTAAACTACAAATTTATGTGCGTGACGCAATAGCAGCTGGCAAAACTACACTTGCCACTTTTGGTGGCCCTTATTCCAACCATATTATCGCCACTTCAAAATATGGCGCTACCATGGGACTCAAAACAGTTGGTTTTATTAGAGGTGAAAAACCAACTACCCTTTCACCTACCCTTACCGATGCGTTGCAAAATGGCATGATGCTTCATTTTATTACCAGGGAAGACTTTGAGCAAAAAGAAAAGATCATATCGCAAAACCAAGATCCAAGTTGGGCCTGGATACCTGAAGGTGGTTATGGGATTATTGGCGCAGAAAGTGCAAAATCAATGCTAACCATTAAAGACACCAGCAGTTACGATACCATCATTTGTGCAGTAGGTACTGGCACCATGATGGCAGGACTTATCAAAGCAGCAGCAACACATCAAAAAATAATAGGACTTTCCGTTTTAAAAAATAACATTTCTATTGACGCAGCAATAAAAGCGCTATTAACCGAAGAAGAAGTCAACAAAAGTTTTGAAATTTTACATGATTATCATTTTGGGGGCTATGCAAAATACACACCAACGCTTATTGAATTTATGAATGATTGTTACAAAAAAATAAAACTGCCGCTAGATTTTGTGTACACAGCTAAATTAATCTATGGGGTTCTAGACCTTGCTAGCAAAGGAAAATTTGAGCCCTCATCAAAAATACTATTGATACATTCAGGCGGATTACAAGGCAACCGTTCATTTAAAAAAGGAACATTACTCTTTTAAAAATTAACCGTTACGCTATTAAAGTAGCAGCAAAAATTTGTTCAAATTTTTGTTTGACTAAATCTTTTACCTCTTGCATGGGCACTTCTCGCCCTAATTCTTTTTGCAATGACGTAACCTGCTTATCAGGTATTCCACAAGGAACAATATTATTAAAATAAGACAAATCGGTATTTACGTTGAGTGCAAATCCATGCATCGTAATCCAACGGCTACATTTAATACCCATCGCACAAATTTTTCGCGCTAATTTTTTATTGTCAGGATCCAACCAAACGCCCGTTTCACCAGCACTTCTTCCAGCAGCAATACCATAATGCGCAAGTGTTTGAATAATCACTTCTTCTAAACTTCGGAGGTACCAACCTAAATCAGTTTTAAACTTTTCTAGATCTAGTATGGGATAACCCACCAATTGCTCCGGTCCATGAAAAGTGATATCTCCTCCTCTATTGATATGAAAATAATCGATGCCATTGGCTTCCATAAAAGCGGTGGTCATCAGCACATTGGCCGCATTTCCGTTTTTTCCAAGCGTGTACACCGGCGGATGTTCTACAAACAATAAATGATTTTTGGTAGGCCAATCCTGCACTGGAATTTCATTTTGATTACGGTAACTAGCCTTAATAGCCGAATTCTCACTCAACAAAGACTCTTGGTAGGCCCAAACCTCTTTGTACTTGCGGTTACCTAAGTCCTCAAAAAAAACTTCCTGCTGCATTGCACAAAAGTAGGAAGGTTTGGGGCTATTTTTGCAACTATGGAACCGGATATCGATTTATTTAATGAAGAAGGCACAGAAACCCTCTACGAAAGAAAAACTTTTGTCATTGACAAGGGGCAAGAACCCTTTCGCATTGACAAATGGGTGCAAACGCATATGGAAGGCGCTACCAGAAGCAAGGTTCAACAAAGTATAGAGGCAGGTTTTTTAACGGTGAACGGAAAAAATGTAAAAAGCAATTATAAAGTAAGACCCGGAGACGAGATTTTAATCATGAGTCTTGTAAATCCAGAAACGCATGTTTTAAAAGCAGAAAATATTCCACTCAATATTGTTTTTGAAGACGACGCAGTGATGGTACTCAATAAACCACCAAATATGGTGGTTCATCCGGGTGTAGGCAATTATACAGGCACTTTACTGAACGGTGTTGCCTATTATTTGCAACAACAAAATCCAAATATAGACGAACAATCTTTGCCTCGTTTTGGTCTTGTGCACCGCATCGATAAAAATACAACGGGACTAATTGTACTTGCAAAAACTGCAGAAGCAGCAGCGCATTTAGCAAAGCAGTTTTTTAACCATACCGTTGAAAGAAAATACACGGCACTTGTTTGGGGTGATGTACTAGAAGACGCCGGAACCATTGTTGCAAATATTGCGCGTCATAAACAAAACCGAAAAATGTTTGACGCCTATCCAGAAGGCGATATTGGTAAACACGCCATTACACACTATAGCGTTATTGAAAGGTTCAATTATGTAACCCTCATTAGTTGTGTGTTAGAAACCGGCCGAACACATCAAATTAGGGTGCACTTAAAACATATTGGTCATACTTTATTTAATGACCTAGAATACGGAGGAGACCGCATTTTAAAAGGCACAATCTATACCAAGTACAAACAGTTTGTAGACAATTGTTTTGACGCCTGTCCAAGATGCGCGCTTCATGCTACGACACTTGGATTTGTACATCCCACCTCCAACGAATTTATCAAATTTGAAGCTGCTATACCTGAAGATATGCATGCAGCTGTTCAAAAATGGAGCGGGTATGTACAAAATAAAACACGCACCGAATAGTGCGTGTTTTATTTAAATCTCAATCAATAATTTACTTCTTTACCGCTGCTTTTTGTAATGCACTTAATGGAGCTATGTATAAGCTACGTCCGTGCGTACCCAGTATAATTTCATTGTCACGCGGATGAACTGCAATATCATGTACAGGCACACTTGCAGGAAGTCCTTTGTTCCACATCATAGAACTATTACCACCATCCACACTTACATAAAGGCCACCATCTGTACCAACATATAAAATGTTTTCATTGGCAACGTCTTCTTTAATAACGTTTACAGGCTCCATAGGAAGGTCTTTCATAATTTGCTTCCAAGTGGTGCCATAATCATCAGAACGGTATACATAAGCATTAAAATGATCATTACGGTAGCCATTTAAGGTAACATATACACGCGCTTCATTAAAAGCACTTGCCACTACCCTGCTAACATACAATCCTTTTGGCAAGCCTTTATTTAAGACAGAAAAAGTGTACCCACCATCTTTGGTAACTTGTACATTTCCATCATCAGAACCAACATAAATGAGGCCAAATTTGATTGGGCTTTCACTCATGGTTGCAAGCGTTCCAAATGGAACATCGCCTTGCGCCGGATTGGTGGTTAAATCAGCACTTAAGGTTACTAAACTATCACCTCTATTAAATGAGCGGTGAAATTTATTACTTCCGTAATAAAACACATCTTGATTGTGTCTACTTAATAAAATTGGGGTTTGCCAATTATAACGAAGTGCTGTTTCGCCTAAGTCACGAGAAGGTCTTACAGACTTTCTTTCTTTGGTTAGTAAATTTTGACGAGAGTAAGCACCAAATTGAGACCCACTATAAATGGTTTTGTTATCTCTAAAATCTACTTGCACTTGCATACCATCTCCACCACCAATACCAGTAAATGGATTGTGTCCACTATCGTACCAATCATAATTTTCTTTGGTTAAACTTGAACCATACCAAGTACCATTGTCTTGAAGTCCTCCATATACATTGTAAGGCTTCGCCATATCAAAAGCAATATTGTAAAACTGCCCAACAGCAGGTGTATTGGCTTTAAACCAATGCTCACCATCATCGTAGGTAATATTACAACCTCCATCATTACCAATAATCATATGACTATCACGCTTACCATTCATCCAAACATAGTGATGGTCTGCGTGTACATTTTCTTTACCAATTTCTTTAAACGTTTTGCCGCCATCGGTACTTAACACAACACCCACACCCGTTAATGCAATTTTATTGTCATTGGTTGGGCTTACAAATACTTTACCGAAATAATATCCATAGGTACTGTAAATACCAATGGTTTTATCATGTGTTTTTTTCCAGCTTGCACCACCATCATCGCTTCGGTATAATTCAGCACCATAAATAGGTGTTTCAAATAAAGCGGTGTTGGCATCGTATAAATAATCCCAAATACAAGTGGGTGCTAAAGTTCCATTATGAACAGCCTCTTTAATACTAGCAGCTGTATACTTTGTAGGCAGTTGGTTACGCGGTGATTTAACAAATGCATTTAATTTTTTATCATCAAGTGCAGCAAATCCCTCTTTACTTAAATCTTTAAAATCTCTTAAAACATATCTTGTAGTATCGGTAGTGTTTTTTAATGCCGTTTCTGGTTGATGAAAATTATTATCTACAACAGCAAATACAGTAGACGGATTTTGTGGATACACCGCTAAACCAATTCTACCCACACCATCACCATTTGGAAATCCAGAACTTGGTGTATTGATTTGCTTCCAAGTATTTCCACCATCGGTACTTTTATAAATACCACTTGTTTTACCAGACTCTTCAAAATTTGAAGCCGTTCTAGTTTTATACCACATCGCAGCATACAATACAGAAGGGTTTTTGCTATCAATATCTAGATCTACGGCACCGGTATTAGCATCTACATATAAAGTCTGATTCCAATTTTTACCACCATCTGTTGTTTTGTAAACACCACGCTCTTTATTAGGAGAATACAAATGACCCAACGCAGCAACCCATGCAGTATTAGGCTCCGCCTCATTGATTACAATTTTGCCAATATGATGACTTTCAGGTAATCCAAGATAATCCCAAGACTTTCCTCCATTACTAGATTTATAAACACCAATACCAGCATAGGATGATCTACTACTATTTACCTCACCAGTGCCCACCCAAATAATATTGTGTTTCCAGTTAACGGCTACTGCACCAATGGTAAGTATGGCTTCAGAGTCAAATACAGGTGTGAAACTTTGACCATTGTTGGTGGTATGCCATAAACCGCCGGAAGCATAAGCCACATAAAAGTTTGTGGGATCCTCTGGATTAACCGCCATATCTACGACTCTTCCACTCATAACTGCTGGTCCAATATTTCTAAAGGCTGTTCCGTTAATGGTGGATGCTTCAATTAATTTTTTACGCTGCTCGATAGAGGATAACCTTTCGGATGCAGGCGTAGGTTTAATTTGAGCTGTGCTATACAAAGACAATGTTAGCAAAAGGCAAAAACTGAGTATTTTTCTCATAATCGTACTTATAATTTGTATTTTTAAGTGATTAAATGTAAGAAAATGCGCCTTCTTTTTGTCCTTTTTTCCATAATATTTTACAGCACAGCTTATGGGCAGTGTAAAACCTTTAGAATCACATCAAAAGGCGATACCCTTAATTGCACAGAAGCTACTGGGATAAAAAGAGGCAAATGGAAAATGGAATTCCCTCCAATTAGAGGCGAAAGAGGCTACATTGAGGAAGGTGTTTTTGTGAATGATAAAAAAGAAGGTACTTGGCGCCGTTTTAATTTAATGGGCGATCCCATGGCCATAGAAAATTATAAATGGGGTTTAAAAAATGGGGTTTGCACCTATTTAACCATTCAGGGTATTGAAAGAGAAGAATCTTGGAAAGCCATTGACCCTTCTAAGCCCTATGATACCATTGACGTGCAGGATATCAACAATCCTAATTTGTATGAAAAGGTTATTGTCAAAACTACGGGTGCATCTTTAAAGCATGGCACCTGGAAAATATATGACCCCTATACTGGTCAGAAATTAAGAACCGAAAACTGGATATTAGACGTTCTGCAAGACCCCAATGCAAAAAAAGAAACACCTGCTGATATGAGCAGTAGTTTAACTAACACTAGCGCACCCAAATCAAAATCAGATACGGCTACTAAAAAAATAATTCCCAAAGAAGTACTAGAATTCCAAAAGAAAAACAAAGGCAAAAAAATAGTGGACGGTAAAACCGGTGGCTAATCCCTTACTTGATAGCTGCCATAAAGCTTTTTGCAAAATACTGTAACTGATAATCGATACTGTTGCTCCAATAAGCTTTGTTATGTCCACCCGGTCTTTCGGTGTAGTCATGATCAATTTTATTTGATAAAAGCACTTGATGGAGCGACCTGTTAACGTCTATAAAAAAATCAGATACGCCACAATCAAAAATGATATTAAGCTGACCTGGCTTTAGATTTTTTGCAATCGTAACCACCGAATAATCGGTCCAATTTTGAGGATTTTCAATAATGGTACCTAATGATTTTTTAATATCCCAACTGTTTGGAAACGGTCTAATATCAACACCACCACAAACGCTACCCGCATTACCAAATAAATTAGAATGGCGTATGCCTAAAAAAAGGCCACCATGACCACCCATGCTTAGCCCTGTAATAGCGCGGTGATCTTTACTAGTACTTGTTGGAAAATTTGAATCAATGTAGGGTAGCAATTCTTTGGTAATAAATGTTTCATATTTTATAGAATCATTAATTGGGCTATCATAATACCAACTACCATATCCCCCATCCGGACATACAAGCATAACTTGGTATTGATCAGCTCTAGATTGTAACTGTGGCGCATCTTTTAACCAACTCCCATAATTACCACTGAATCCATGCAATAAATAAACAACTGGAAATTTAATACCTGGTTTACCAGCAGCATTATCAGGAATAACTACAGCTACTTTTATATTTTTATGCATGGCATTACTGTATACGACTATCGTATCAACGCGTGCAGCATTTGAAACAACTACAAAAAATAAACAAACAAAAACAGAAACAATATTTTTCATAAGGATGGTTTAATAAAAAAAGCCACTTGAAGATAATTCAAGTGGCTTTAATATGACTGATCTTTTTTTATTTTTTATTTTCTTGTGCAGCCTGCATTGGATTTAAACCAAATGACTGACCTCTACCAAGAGCACGTTGCTTGAACAAAGTAAACTTACTAGGCTCAGCACTTACGTTACCCCAAAAATTATTGGTTTCATTGATGTCTGCAGTTTCACGCATTGGATCGAGTTTAATGCTCGCTACTTCTTTACGAGACATAAATACGCGTGATACTTTATTCTCATTTTTACGCCAAATTTGCGCTCCCATACGTTCTGTTTCTTTGGTACCATCTTTATAGGTAAACTCAACAATAATTGGCATTACAAGTCCACCTTTATTGCTAAAGGTGATTTCATATAAATGCACATTGCTGTAGTTCGCTTTTTCTGCGTCAGACAACGCTTCTGGTGTACCAAAAGAAGGCATGCTATTTTTGGTTTCAGCATCATAAGGTTCGATACCTCTTGCATAACGCCAGTAGAAATCTCTTAATGAAGTATCCGCATCGGTAGCAAAAATGATTGACTTGTCTTCTCTATTTCTAATTTTAGAAATGTCTTCAAAACTATTAAGGGTTGGCTTATCAATTGACATTTTCATTCCACCTGCTCTTGCACCCATGCCACCAGCACGTGGCTGAGCAGTAGCATCATATACCGCATGAGCTACCGTATCAATAGCGATATCACAAGCTTCGATGCTATAAAACCAACCTCTCCAGAACCAATCCAAATCAACAGCACTTGCGTCTTCCATGGTTCTAAATAAGTCAGCAGGGGTTGGATGTTTAAATGCCCAACGTCTAGCATATTCTCTAAATGAAAAATCAAATAATTCTCTACCCATGATGGTTTCACGTAAGATATTTAAACCTGTACCTGGTTTAGAATACGCGTTTGGTCCAAACTGAATAATGTTTTCACTGTTGGTCATGATAGGCTCTAATTGATCTTTAGGCGCTTTCATATAATCAACAATACCAAAAGCAGGTCCTCTACGAGAGGGATATTTGTTGTCAAATAATTCTTCGGTTAAATATTCAACAAAAGTATTTAAACCTTCATCCATCCAAGACCACTGACGCTCATCAGAGTTCACAATCATTGGGAAGAAATTATGACCTACTTCATGAATAATCACACCAATCATGCCAAGCTTTGTTGCTTCGCTGTAAGTACCATCTTTGTTGGTACGACCATTGTTAAAACAAATCATAGGATATTCCATACCATTAGAAGCTTCAATACTTTGAGCTACAGGATATGGATAAGGGATAGAAAATTTAGAATAAGAACGAATGGTATGCGCTACGACTTTAGTAGAATATCTTCTCCATAAATTGTACGCTTCTTTAGGATAACCACTCATACACATTACCTTCTTACCTTCTACATAAGTTGGCATCGCATCAAAAACAAACTTACGGCTCGCTGTCCATGCAAAGTCACGCACATTGTCTGCTTTAAACACCCAAGTTTTTTTAGCAGTGCTTTTTTGCTTCTCTGCATTTTTTGCTTCTTCAAGTGTTACTACTTCTACAACATCTTTTGCAGTTTGCGCCGTTTTCCAACGCGCTAACTGTGCAGGTGTTAAAACCTGTGCATAATTTTGACACTCTCCTGTTCCCATAATAACATGGTCTGCAGGTGCAGTGATAGATACGTTGTAATTACCAAAGGTTAAAGCAAACTCGCCTCTACCTGTAAATTGGTGGTTTTGCCAACCCTGAAAATCAGAGTATACGCAAAGTCTTGGGAACCACTGTGCCATAGTAAACACACTGTTACCATCTTCAGGGAATAATTCGTAACCACCTCTACCTCTAAATACCAAACGATCAGAAATTTTATAAGACCAAGTGATATTGAAAACAAATTTTTGACCCGGCTGTAAAGTTGTTGGTAAATCAACACGCATCATTGTTTGGTTGATGGTGTATTTTAAAGCCTTACCAGTAGCGTCTGTAATTTTTGAAATGATATGACCATAACCATTGTCTTTTTTTGCATCTTCTAATGCTGCAATAGAAGACTGAGAAACTTGACGAAGTGAACTTCCGTCCTGAAAATCAGCTTTGTTTACGGTACTATGCTCATTTTCATCCAGCTGTAACCATAAATACGTTAACGCATCCGGAGAGTTGTTAAAATAAGTAATGGTTTCACTTCCTTTTAATAAAAGGTTGGCTTCATCAAGCTCACACTTGATATTGTAGTCGGCACGTTGTTGCCAATATTTTGGCCCTGGTGCACCACTCGCTGTACGATACTCGTTGGGCGTAGATAAAATAGTTCCTAACTGCTCAAACTTATTTCCGTGGTTTGAGGTTGGGTTGTTTTGAATGTTTTGCGCAATTGAAACAGTGCTCACTGCAACAAACATTAAAAATGCAAAAAATTGCTTCATAGCATAATAGATTAAAGATGAAAATACCGCTCAATAGCCATTTGAAGAGAAACTGCAAGAATGCCACCGCTGACAATCAAAATAAAGTCTCTTCGAGGGGCCTTTAAAAGCGTTACGAATATAAATGAAATAACTAAAATAGCCATCACTATTAGAATTTGGCCTATTTCAAGTCCCAAATTAAAGGCCAGTAAGGCTGGGGCTATATTTTGCTGCAATCCTAACAAGCTTTTTAGGTAGAAACTAAATCCGAGACCGTGAATCAGGCCAAAAAATAGGGCAAAAAAGTAAATGGCCGGAAACTTAGCATTAAACTTAAACTTCTTAACAAACATATTACTAATTGATGTAATAAGTATAGTCACCGGAATAAGAAACTCAATCCAACTCGTTGAGAAATCAAGGTAATTAAACACACTCAAAACAAGGGTGATCGAATGCCCAATGGTAAATGCTGTAATCAATATCAACCATTTTTTCCAGTCCGAAAATTGATACCGGATACATAAAGCTGCCACAAATAAAATATGATCCATGCCGGACAAATTGGCGATATGATTGAATCCTATTTGGGCATACATCCAAAACTCATGCATATTAATCAAATTTTAGTCAGACATTTGTTGTCAAGATCAGGATACTATGGTAAATATACTAATTCATTGGACGCTCACCAGCCTTCTAGCCATTTTGCACCCCTTTTTTGTATCCGTTATAGATATCACCCACAACCCAAAAGAGAGAAGTTTAGAAATGAGTGTGCGCATTTTTAATGAAGATTTAGAAAAAACACTTCAAAAGTACACGACTACCAAAATTGATATCCTACAACCAACTAATAGAGATTTTGTAAATGAACAAATTCAAAAATACATTTCGAAACACCTAACCGTTATCGTAAATGGCAAACTCGTTAATTATAAACTAATTGGCTTTGAACAACAAAAAGAAAGTACCTGGTGTTATTTTGAAGCACAAAATATTAATAGTGCCAACACTGTTGGAATTGATTGTGACATACTCTACGACCTTGAAAATACACAAGTCAATATCATACATGTAAAGTCTAAAGGAACAGAAAAAACCTACAAATTAGATTACCCCAACAAAACAGCAAACTTTGTATTTTAATTAGTCTTCTTCGGTAAGTGTTACAAGAATTTTATCAATACGGTGCTGATCCATATCTACAATCTCAAACGTAAAAGTTTTCCAAACAAGCATTTCTCCAGTAGTAGGAATTTTTTCTAAAGAATGAATAATAAAACCTGCTAGTGTATCGAATTCTTGATCACCTTGCAACATGAATTCTGTTTTATCAAAATAACTTAAGAAATCATAAAATGGAAGTTGCGCATCAATTAAATAAGTACCATCGGCCCTTTTCAAAATTTCATAATCATGGTCTTCTTGTTGTGGAATATCCCCTACAATAGCCTCTAGTATGTCATTTAGGGTAATTAAGCCCTCTATAGATCCATATTCGTTCACAATAAAACAGTGGTGGATTTTGGATTGTTTGAAATTTTCAAGTACTTGGTATGCCGAATTATTTTCAGGAACATACTTTGCCTCTTTGGCTACCGCACTAACGAGTTGTGCGCCATCCGCTACAAATAAATCTTTTAGGGATACGACCCCTTTAATTTGATCGATACTTCCCTCACACACTGGATACATCGAATGCAAACCTTGAGGCATATTTGCCCTAATATCCCCAACTGTTTTGGTAGATTCAAGCCATAAAATATCACTTCGGTGTGTCATGAGTGAAGTAATATTTCGGTCACTTAAGTGAAACACACGCTCAATAATTTCTTGCTCCGCTTCCTCTATCGTACCTTGCTCGGTACCTTCACTAATAATCGCCTTAATTTCTTCTTCTGTTACTTGATTGTCGTTGGGCTTCATACGCAAGATGCGCATGATTAAATGAGATGATGCACTTAAAAACCATGTAAATGGATGCGTGATTACAGAAAACAATTGCATAAGTCTTGACACAGTCTTTGCAATACCTTCAGGATTACTGAGTCCTATGCGCTTGGGAACAAGTTCGCCAAGCACCAATGAAACGTAAGTTAACAATATTACAATGATGAGTGTTGCAATTGTTTCCGCATAAGGCGCAATGATTGCAAATTGAAAGAGCCAATTAGAAAGGGGTTCTTTAAAAGTTCCACCAGAATATATACCTGTTAAAACGCCAACAAGTGTGATGCCAATTTGTATAGTGGATAAAAATGTATCAGGATGGTTGGCTAATTTAAGCGCTCTTTTTGCATCTAGATCTCCTTTGTCTGCCTGTGCCTCTAACCTAGCCTTTCGCGCTGAAACGAGTGCTATTTCAGCCATTGAAAAGAACCCATTAATTAGAATCAGCCCTAAAATTATAAAAATCTCTGTCATTGATTGATTGTGATTTGGTGTAGGTCTACTTTGCCAAAGTTACGATAATATACGGGGTTACTTCTTTATCTCTTGTGGCCGGATTTAAAAAAGGGAGTGTAAGCATACTTACCCCAAAATAAGCATTTTGATATAAAATGGTTGATGCTGGAAATTGTTGTTGGAGCGCTGGGTAGCTCGAAGCTTTAGTGATGACAATTTGCTGCGGCTTTAAAAGGCTGCTATCAAATATGCGTTCAAAAGAGTGATTGCCATAAAAATGAAGGGCCCTACTCTCATCAATCTCGTACAAGTAAACACTCGTTTTGGGCAACTTATTATGATTGATAAATGCAGCCGCCGAAACACCAAGTTCGTACTTTAAAAGTCTTGGATAAAAAGACGTATTTAATATAAAATTAACCCCAAGTATGGTATAGAGGGCAAGAGAAATAAACATTGGGGTTTCCGTTTGTTTAAAAAGCAAAACAAAAAAGTAATAACCAGCGCCAATGATCGCTAATACTTTAAAATAAAGAGGCATGTCTGTAAACACCAAAAAAACAATCCCTACAATAGCAATCCATAAAATTGAAAATATTAATCCATGAAAATAGAGGAGTATTTTTTGAAGCTTTACATAGCTTTGCGAAAAATATATTTGCTGTAAACCTTTAGCTGTAACAACTGCAGCAAAAGGCAGTACTACAAAAATATAATGCGGGAGCTGTGCCTGACTTCTAGCAAGCATGCAATATGTTAAAACAAAACCACCTGCAGCAATAAACTCCTGATTGTTTTGCAACTTAAATCCGGATTTAACTACATCTTTTATAGACACTACGAGTGCAATTAAAAATATAAAAATCCAAGGCAAAAAGCTCCAGAGCATATTTTCCAATAAAAATGTAAAATGATTCATTTCATTGAATACATTTTCTCCAGTATACCTACCAAAACTTTGCGTCCAATAATAAAAACGAAGACCCGATTGTATGGGTACCCCATGTATAATTTTGCCTGGATGCAAATCAAACTGATTGTAGAGTCCAATACTCATTGGAATTAGTAGTACCCCTACTATCAGAACACCCAGTATATATTCCCACCTAAAAAATTGTTTCCAATTACGCTGTAATAAAAAATGAATCGCAAAACTTACACCCGGAACCACAATCGCAATAGGTCCTTTGGTTAACATGCCAAATCCAATACCCATAAAAGCCAGCACAAAATGTTTCCACAGATTAGTTTGGTACCAGGCCGCCAATTGCCAAACACTAAACATCACAAAACCCATCAGCATGGTATCACACCTAACATCGTGGGCCATTAAAATAAACGCTTGTGATGTAGCAAGCACTAGTGTTGCAAGCTGTGCTGTTAAAGTATTATAGTATAAAAGTGTAAACCTATAGGTAGACCATAAGGCAAGGCCTAAACAAAGTATAGAAGGTAAACGGTACGCCCAATCATGGACACCAAATAGTTGAATATTAATGGAGGATAACCAAAATAATAATGGCGGCTTATCTAAATAATCTTTTCCTAAATCATAGAGTTGTAAATAATTACCTGTGCTGGCCATTTCACGAGACATTGACGCATACTGCGCAGCATCAATATCAATTAATGGAATGCCAAGCATCCCTATCAAACATACAATACAGGCTGCTATTAAGGCGAAAGTGAAATACTTTTGACTCATATAGAAAAATATAAAGGATCCGATTTTTGAAATACCCAGTAAACAAAACTGCCCAAACTTAGACCAAGTAATGCCCCAGATAAAACATCGAGTGGATAATGTACCCCAACATATACCTGCGCATAACTAATGACTGCCGCCCAAATAAATAATAAATACTTCCAATGACCAAAATAACGACCAAGGGTGGCAAATAAAAATGTAGCAATACCAAAATGATTGGTTGCATGGGAAGAAGTGAAACTATAGCCGCCCGAACAGTGGTCAAGTAAAAGCCGCACTTGACTGTAAAATTCAGGATCTGAACATGGCCTTGGGCGTTGTACCCATTTTTTTATTAGTCCACTACTTGTTTGATCGGTTAGTAAAACTGTAAGAAGCGCAAATAAAAGCCAGGCCCACCCTTTTTTACCAAAATTTACAAATACAAAAACAATGATAAATAAATAGAGTGGAATCCAAAAAGTAGATTCCCTAAAAAAAGGCATGATGGTATCCAAAAAAGGATGCGTTGCTACCCTATTGATAAATACAAACAAAGATTGATCAAATGATTGTATGGATTCAAAAACAGACGGCATAAACAATAACTTAATAATTAAAGATACTAAGAAATTGAATGCTTTTTAGCAACCATAATAAGCCTATCAGACAGTTCGGGCTGGTAAGCATGAAGTTGATAGTTACCAAAGGTTTCTATAATTTCAAGTCCCGCATTTTGCATAAATACGGTAAAATCATTTAAACTATACTTTCTCACACGTTCTTCAAAAACGCCTAAAACCTCACTAGAAACCGCATCAACAACCCTGATTTCTTTGAATAAAAACAAGTTGTCGTGCCTCTTTTTTGTGTGAAATATAAATGTATCAATTTGAGTTACAGCATCTACATCAGAAGATGTTTCAACAATACCAACATTTAAATAATCTAACACAAGCGTACCTTCTTCATTTAAATTTGCTGCCATGGCAGTGATGGCTAATTGGTGTTCATCATTTGTATCGAAATAACCAAAACTTGTAAAAAAATTGAATGCATAATCAAAATAGTTAGCCTTAAAGGTTTCCCGCATATCATGACAAGAAAAGGTCAAACCATTAGTTATCATTGCTGATGCCGCCTCAATAGAAGCTGGCGACAAATCAATGCCTGTTACATCAAAACCCCCATCAAAAAGCGCCTTACTGTGTCGTCCCTTTCCGCAAGCAATATCAAGCATCGTTGCATGCGGCATTGGCTTCAAGTAAGCAATTAAATTATGAATAAACTGCAAAGCCTCCGTATCGTCACGGTGTTGATATAATGTATGATAATAGCTAGAATTAAACCAGTCTGAAAACCAACCCTTTTTGCGCATATAAATGTTTAAAACTCATGCGAAATTAGGGTAAGCAAAGCAACAAATTTGATTTATGTTTGCAGCTTTAATGAATAATAGATATGGCATTAATTAAGAGCATTTCAGGCATTAGAGGCACCATTGGAGGCGTACCTGGTGAATCGTTGAGTCCGCTAGATATTGTTAGATTTGCAGCTGCCTATGGTTCTTGGCTTTTAACAAGTTCGGATGGCAATAAAAAAGTAGTAATTGGAAGAGATGGCCGTATCAGTGGCGAAATGGTTCAATCACTGGTTGTGAATACACTTTTGAGCTTAGGCATTGATGTTATAGATCTTGGCCTTAGCACCACCCCCACTGTAGAAATGGCCGTTGTTTTTGAAAAAGCAGCTGGCGGTATCATTTTAACCGCAAGTCATAATCCAAAAGAGTGGAACGCCCTTAAATTATTAAACCATAGAGGTGAGTTTATTAGTGGATCAGATGGAGCTACTTTATTAGAAATTGTTCAGGCAGACAACTATAATTTTGCTAGTGTAGATCATTTAGGAACAGTAACAAAAAATGAAACGGCGCTTGACGAACATATTAAAGCAATTATAGCGCATCCGTTAGTTGATATAGCTGCAATTACAGCAAGCAATTTTTCAATTGTTGTAGATGCCATTAATAGTTCAGGGGCTTTTGCAGTGCCTCAATTATTAACCGCGCTAGGTGTTTCGCAAATAACCGTTATCAATGAAGAAGTAAACGGTCGTTTTGCTCACAATCCAGAACCACTACCCGAAAACCTAAGGGCTTTATGTAGTGAAGTGTTAAAGCAAAACGCTAGTATGGGTATCGCTGTAGACCCAGATGTAGATAGGCTTTGCTTTGTTTGTGAAGATGGAACCTTATTTGGTGAAGAGTACACACTTGTTGCTGTTGCGGATTATGTATTGCAAAACAAAAAAGGCAATACGGTAAGTAATATGTCTTCTACAAGAGCATTAAGAGATATAACCGAAAAGCATGGTGGCATATACACGCCAAGTGCAGTTGGCGAAGTAAATGTGGTTGCTAAAATGAAAGCGACTAATGCTGTAATTGGTGGAGAAGGCAACGGCGGTATCATTGTTCCTGAATTACATTATGGAAGAGACGCCCTTATCGGTATCGCCTTATTCTTGTCGCATTTGGCAAAAGAGAAAAAAACGGTACAACAACTCAGAAATACCTATCCCGACTATTTTATGAGCAAGAATAAAATAGAACTTACCCCGGGTTTTGATTTAGAAAAAATATTTAACAACCTTAAGGAAAAGTATAAAAACCACTCTATCAACACAGAAGATGGTTTAAAAATTGATTTTGAAAATGATTGGGTACACCTGAGATCAAGTAACACAGAGCCTATTATTAGAATTTACGCCGAAAGTAATTCTCAAAATGTGGCCGACAATATTGCCCAAAAATTAATGAAGGACATCCAAGAAGCAGGTGTTTCAACTCAATAAATAACAAATTCTTATCTTTGATAGCATGGAAAGGATTTACCTAGACAATGCGGCCACTACCCCATTAGACCCAGCGGTTTTAGAGACCATGATGCCTTATTTGACTACCCATTTTGGAAATCCTTCCTCTATCTACAGCTATGGCCGAGAAACACGCCTAGCTATCGAAAATGCAAGAAAAAAAGTAGCTGCCTTATTAAATACACGCCCTTCTGAAATATTTTTCACAAGTGGCGGTACTGAAAGTAGCAATACCGCAATTCATGCAGCTGTCTATGATTTAGGCTGTACCCATATTATTTCTTCCCAAATCGAACACCATGCAACCAGTCATACGGTTGAGCATTTGAATAAAATGGGTGCTGCCAAATTAAGTTATGTCAGGTTATTGCCAAATGGACATATAGACATTTCAGATTTAGAATCCCTTTTAAAAAATAGTACCGACAAATGTTTGGTAACCCTTATGCACGCCAACAATGAAATTGGCAATATGTTAGATTTGCATGAGGTTGGTAATTTATGTAATACCTATAATGCCATTTTTCATAGTGACACGGTACAAACGGTTGGACACTTCCCTTTTGATTTAAAAAATACACCTGTTCATTTTATTACTGGAGCTGGACATAAGTTTCACGGACCAAAAGGTGCGGGTATTTTATATATCCACGAATCCATCAAAATAAAGCCATTTGTGCACGGCGGCGCCCAGGAGCGCAATATGCGTGCAGGTACCGAAAACTTATACGGAATAGTTGGCTTTTCAAAAGCACTTGAAATTGCTACAGAACAATTTGAAAAAGACAGTGCTTATATTGGTGAGCTTAAGCAGTATATGATGGACGAGCTTCAAAATAATATTGTAGGCGTTACCTTTAATGGAGACCCGCTTGGAAATTCATTGTATACCGTTTTAAGTGTAAACTTTCCAGCTTCTAGTAAAAGCGAAATGCTCCTCTTTAATTTAGATATTCATCATATTTGTGCGAGTGGCGGAAGCGCATGTAGCAGTGGTGCCAATGCTGGTTCACATGTAATCAGGGCCATCAATAATAACCCAGACATTACAACAGTCAGATTTTCCTTTAGCAAACACAACACCAAAAATGAAATTGATGTTGTGGTTGCCCGATTAAAGGAAATGATTTAAACTTATTTACTAGCTTCTTTAGACATTACTTTTCCAGGAATCTCAACAGATGGGTTGTACATGGCTTGCATTTGCACCAAAGTTTGCAAATAAGATTCTGCCGTTTGTTTCTCCTGTGCCATATTATCGGCTTTTTGTCCAGAAAGTGTATTGTAATAGTTTACTTGCTGTTGCAAATCTTTTTTAACAGCCGCACTTACCTTTTGAATGAGTGCCTGATCTCCTGCTAAATAACAGGCTTCTAAAAACAATAAAGAATTTCTATTGTGTAAATTACCCCTACTCGTTAAGCCGTATCCAAAATTGCTTTCATGCATCATTTTGTCCGCTTTATTAAGTACCGTTTTAGCTTCTTCTTTTCTATTTTTTGCAGCCAAATCAATCGCAAGTTCTGCATACGCAGATCTGATTCCGCCTAAGTGTCTTCTATTTTCTTCATCAAAATAAACACCCGCTTTATCCGCATTACCAAATGCAAACTTATTGGTTAGTTTATCAAGCATCCAATCGGTATTGACCCTGCTATTTTTAACAGGCGCTAAGCGGTAACTTAACCCATCTCTTCTCAAATACTGATCAAAGCCAAGTTCTGCACCAGCATTGGTAAAGTAAATTGGACGTTTCCAATTGTTAGCAGCGATAATATTTAATACTGCTAATTCATTTTTCATTAAAGCGTTACGTGGTAACGAAAAGTCCAATGAAGAAACAATACTATCAGTAGCATTTACAGTGCCATTTTTGATAGCTGCTGCAACGTCTACAGGTACTGTTACATTTTTTACAGGGAAACTGTAATCATTATCTGGATTGTCTTTGCCTACATAATTTTTCATTACGTCGTATAAGTTGTAAAACTTATCATCTGGCATAGATGCATTTGGTTTATACTCGATATAATCACGCTTACTGCCTTCAATTTGATCTGCTGACCAGATTACATCAATAGCTGGACTCTCATTTACTTTATAACGGAGTTGATTGATATACCAATCTATACCAAGTAAACTATAATTAATAACACGAATATCTTTTCTAATACCTTCAACTTCTTGAGCATACCAAAGTGGGTAGGTATCATTATCTCCAAACGTAAATAAAATAGCATTGGGCGCACAACTTTCTAAATAATCTTTCGCTAAATCTCTAGCAATAACTTTATTACTTCTGTCATGATCATCCCACTCCTGACTTGCCATTAAAGCAGGTACTGCTAATAAACAAATGATGGTAGCGAGTCCAGCAGCTGTAGTTTGATTGATTGATTTACTTAATAATTCCTTGACCATGAGTACACCTAATCCAATCCAAACAGCAAAGGCGTAAAAGCTTCCAACATATGCGTAATCACGCTCACGTGGTTGATACCCTGCCTGATTTAGGTAAAGCACAATGGCGAAACCAGTAAAGAAGAACATTAAAAAGTTAACACCAAAATCTGATTTCTTTTGCTTGTAATGAAAATACATACCAAGAAGTCCTAAAATAAATGGAAGCGCAAAAAGTGTATTGTGTGCCTTGTTATTTTTTAAGCTATCAGGCATAGCAGACTGATCACCATAAATCATGGTATCTATGGGTGTAATGCCAGTAATCCAGTTACCATCTCTTACATTACCTGCAAACAAACCTTGGTTGTCGTTTTGCTTACCCGCAAAGTTCCACATGAAATACCTGAAATACATCCAATTTAATTGGTACCCAAAAAAGTATTTAATATTATCAACTTGATTGGGAGAACGCTCATAAGTACCATCTTGAAGTCTATTGATACCTAAAAAATAAGCATAGTAATCTGCATGGTTCTGATCATTACTTAAATCCCAAACTCGCGGAAAAACCATTTTATCTTCTGCTGCAAAAACATATTTACGGTCTTCTCCTAGCTCAATATATGTAGATGTAGACTTTTGATAACGCATACCTGTTGATTTTACATCGATAGGTCTAGCATTAAATTTCTGACCATAGAGTAGTGGAAAATCGCCATATTGTTCACGACCTAAATAACCCACCAAGCTAATAGGATTGTCTACATTGTACATATCAACAGATGGATTGGCACTGCTTCGAATCATGGTGGTTACATAACTACTATAACCAATTAACATAAAGGTTAAACACCAAATTCCAAGTCTAAGCATAGACCATCCTTTTGCAGCTGCAACTTTTAATCCGTACCCAATAAGGCAAGCAATTAAAATAAAGAATGTGGCAAATCCTGTAAAAAATGGTAAGCTAAAATTATTTACAAAAATGCGGTCAAATGTACCCGCAAATTTTACGGTGTATTGAATAACACCCACCTGAACAACCCCAGTAATAGCACAAGCAATTACAAAAAATATATAGATGCCTGCGTATGTTTTTTTGGTGCCTTTATTTAAAGATTCTAGGTAATATAACAAACCAATGGCAGCTATAGTACCAAGCAACATGAGGCCTCCAAGTGTACTATCCATTTCAACACCTCGCTCTGGATTTACTTCAGCATTTGCAACAACGAGTCCGCCAATAAAAGCAAATACACCCCCAACACCAATAATACGTACAAACCACTTGCGAATAAGTGCATAATTGAAACGATCTTGTTTGCGGAAATAATACACCATTACAATGGCAGGAATGGTTAATAGATTTAATAAGTGAACCCCAATAGATAGTCCCATCATAAAAAATATAAACACAATCCATTTATCAGCATCCGCTTCATCAGCTTGATTTTCCCATTTTAAAATCGCCCAAAAAACAATAGCGGTAAAAAAAGAAGACAGCGCATATACTTCACCTTCTACAGCACTATACCAAAATGAATCACTAAATGTATAAGCAAGTGCTCCAACTACGCCAGCACCCATCACAGATATGATCTGACTTGTTGATAGGGTTTCTGAAGTTTTGAGACCCATAATTTTGCGCGCAAAATGCGTAATGGTCCAAAACAAAAACAAAATAGTGAAAGCACTAGCAAGTGCGCTCATAATATTAACAGCCTTTGCTGCTGTTAATGGATTATCACCAAAAAGTACAATAAAAACACGACCAATAATTACAAATAATGGAGCTCCGGGCGGATGTGGAATTTGAACCTTAAAACAACTGCTCACAAACTCGCCACAATCCCATAAACTACCCCCAGCTTCTGCGGTCAAAATGTACACTGTAGCGGCGATTAAAAACACAACCCACCCAATCAAATTATTAATTCTAGTAAAAAGCATAATTCTTCGTTTTAAAAGACAGACAAACATAACTTTTTAATCGTAAAATGTAAAGCCAAAAAGCCATTATTTCGAATTTTAAGATACTATTTTGGCTCAAAAAATCCTTTATCCTGCCTATCTTTGTGTGCTCATGAGTCAAAACAGAACCGTTGCCTTTCATACACTTGGCTGCAAACTTAACTTTTCAGAAACTTCTACCCTTTCTAGAATGCTAGAACAAGAAGGCTTTGATAAAAAAGAGTTTGAAGACCTAGCCGACGTATATGTCATCAATACCTGTTCTGTTACAGACAATTCAGACAAAGAATGTAGGCAAATTGTGCGTCGCATTCAAAAAAGAGCCCCCGAAAGTTTTGTAGTTATTACGGGCTGTTACGCACAGTTAAAACCTGCACAAATAGCAGAAATTCCTGGTGTAGACCTGGTACTAGGCGCTGCCGAAAAGTTTAACTTAGCTGCCCATATAAGTACCCTATCCAAAGGAAATCCAACCACCATTTGCAGTTGCGATATTGCAGATGTAACAGGTTTTACTGCCTCATTTTCTCAAAACGACAGAACCCGCTGCTTTTTAAAAGTACAGGATGGTTGCGATTATAACTGCTCTTTTTGCACCATCCCTATGGCTAGAGGTAAAAGCAGAAGTGATCTAGTAGCTAATGTTGTTGAGCAAGCTAAAACAGTAGCAGCGAATGGTGCTAAAGAAATTGTATTGACAGGGGTTAATTTAGGAGATTTTGGAAAAGGACCCAATGGAGAAAAACATTCCGAAACCTTTTTTGACCTCATACAAGCACTTGACACCGTAGAGGGTATAGAGCGTTTTAGAATATCCTCTATTGAGCCCAATTTACTCACACCAGAAATTATAGAATTTGTTGCTAAGAGTAATAAGTTCATGCCCCATTTTCATATACCACTTCAAAGCGGAAGCGCCGACATATTAGGCCTCATGCGTAGACGCTATAAAAAAGAATTGTACCAAGAAAGGGTATCACTCATTAAAAAAATGATTCCAGACTGTGCCATTGGTGTTGATGTCATTGTGGGATTTCCTGGAGAAACAGATGCGCACTTTAAAGAAACTTTTGACTTTTTACACGAATTAGACATAAGCTATTTACACGTATTTACGTATTCAGAAAGAGACAATACCAAAGCTTTGGAAATAAATCCTGTAGTACCTATTGCTACCAGAAATGAACGAAATAAAACACTTCGTAATTTATCCTTTATGAAGCTTCAATATTTTACATCTCAGCACGTTGGGAGTTCTAGAAAAGTACTCTTTGAAGACTTTAATAAAAATGGAATGATGGAAGGATACACGGATAACTATATCAGAATTACCACTCCATACAGATCCGAATGGGCCAATCAAATTATTGATTGGGAAATGCGCTAAAACCATTACTATACAAGGCTTACGTGTGAATGCGGAAACTCCACAACCATTACTTGTCCGAGACTTTGTAAGCGAACGTACACTTTCTTTTTATCACTATAGGTAACAACACCTTCCCTGTCCATGAAAACACCGTAATTGATCCTAATTTTTGTATCCTCTCTAAACCCTTCGTCAGAAATTAATTGAAGTGTTGCTTCTTTTTCGCCAAGGTATTTTTTGATCATATCAATCTCATCTTCTCTAATAATAGCTGGCTTCCCTAAATAAAAGACGAAATTTAAAACGCCATCTGTCATTTTTACTTTAGCGGCTTCCGTTTGATCGATATGTACAAATACATAAGACCTAAAAAGAGGCTCTTCTATAATTTTTTTTCGATCACTCCACTGCTTTTCTATCTTTTGCAAAGGGCACCAACATTCCACCCCCTTTTTTTTTAGTTGCGCGTCAATTTTTTTCTCCCACCTTGGCTTGGTATATAGTGCATACCATTTTTTCTCTTGCTCCATACTAAAATTCAAACTTAGAAATATAAATAAGGGTAGCGATTATTTAAATACAAAACTAGATTTAGCTAGTATCATTTTATTCATCACTTTAACCGTCTCACTAATTGGCATATCGGATGCAACGGCATTGAGCCAGGCTTTATAGCGTTCTCCTTTATTCTTATCAGGATTGTTGAAGAACTTATTACTATCAACAGCCACCGGCTTGACAGATAAAGGTTTTGTAACTTTTAAAAGCGCACTATTTTGCTCCACTACTTTTTTGATTTTAGTTTGCAACACTTGATAATTAGATAAACTTAATGGCGCATACCCTTCAGATGTGCTAGCGATCCAAGCAAGATTATTTTTTAGTGTACTAAAATTAGCGTCTTTTCCTACCCTTTCTTTCTCGGCAGCAATAGCAGACTCATACACCGCACTCTGGCTCCATAAAAAATAAGGTGCGGTTGCAATTTTATGAAAAGGAAGTGCCGACTCATTGTCTTTTTCTCTGATTTTTAAGTACTCATAACTATCAGGTAAAACAATATCAGATTCTACACCACGAAGCTGGGTAGATGCGCCATTAATACGGTAAAACATTTGAAAAGTTAGTTTAACGGCACCCATATCGGTACGGCCACTAAACTGATCTATGGGGTTGCCAAAAGGAATACTTCTTTGAACCGTTCCCTTGCCATAAGTAGACGTACTTCCAATAACAACACCTCTTTTATAATCTTGAATAGCTCCGGCAAAAATTTCACTTGCAGAAGCGCTAAACTCATTTACCATAACTGCTAAAGGACCATCGTATAATGTACCAGATTGACGATCACTTAAAATATTAGACTTGCCTTCTCTGTCTCTAACCTGAACCACCGGACCTTGATTAATAAAAAGCCCTACCATTTGAACCACTTCGTATAAAGACCCGCCACCGTTGTTGCGTAAATCAATTACAATTCCTTTTACATTTTCTGCTTTAAATTTCACGATTTCTTTTGCAATATCTTCGGAACAACGATTACCATCTTCTCTTTCATAATCGGCATAAAATTCAGGTAAATAAATGTATCCGATTTTATCAGTCCCTTCTGTTACAATCGCACTTCTTGCAAAGGTTTCATCTAGTACAATTTCTTCTCTAATGAGTGTTACCACTTTTACAGTTCCATTGGTTTTTTTTATGGTTAAGCGAACTTCTGTTCCTTTATTTCCTCTAATTATTTTTACAGCGTCTTCGGTGGCATAACCAGCCACATCAACAGGTTCGGCGCTTCCTTGTGCTACTTTTAAAATCACATCATTGGCGTCAATTTCTCTAGACTTCCAAGCAGCTCCACCCGGTTGCACCGATGCAATTTTAATGCCATTTTCATCTTCCCCTAATTGCGCACCAATCCCATAAAAACGACCACTCATCCCTTCGTCAAAAGCTCGCTTTTCGATAGGGGGAAAATAATCGGTGTGGGGATCCATAAGTCCAGTGATGGCATTTATGTATGCAGTAAACCGCTGGTCTTCATTAAATGTTTTTTGAATTCTATCAAAGCGCTTATTGGTTGCTTTTAATACTTGCTCTCTAGCCATTCTTTCAAGTGTAGAATCAGGCTTAGCAACGTAATCTTTTTTACCTTTATTTTTTTCTCTTTGATCTAAATAATCTGCATAACGTTCAAGTGCAGCATAAGTCAACTGCTTTCTCCAACGATCTTTTCGAATAGTAGCTGTAGTTGCAAAATCTTGCTTTTCATTTTCCAAAAGCACTGAATCGTTGGCATTAAAATCAAAAGGTGATTTTAAAATTTCTTTGTATAGTAAAATTGTTTCTTGCAAACGCTTTGTATAAATGGCACTAACAGCTGGAACAAAAGCAATAGGCGCTCCTTTTATCTCATCATCTAAACTTGTTTCGAATTTCTTAAATCCATTTACGTCAGACTGTAAAAACAAAGTTTTTTCAGGATCTAAGGCTTTTAAATACGCCGTAAAAATCTTTTTAGAAAAGGCGTCATCTATTGCTTTTGGACTATAATGTTGTGCTTCCAATAAAGCACCAACAGTTGCCAATAATTTCTGACGCTGCGATGGCTGAAGTTCAGGCGAACTGTTACTTACTTTAAATGCAAAAAAAATAGCGCCAAATAAAACAATCCCCCCTAATAGTATCCCTTTCTTTGTCTTCATAAATGCTTTAAATTTTTCCATGCTGGAAATATGGTAAGTTTCAAAAATAACTGAAAAGAAGCACCAAAAAACAGCATTTGAGCCAAATTAACAAAGGTTTTGATAAGCGGCAAACAAGAAAGTTCAAAATGAGATTTTGTTAAATGCTCAATTACCTTATTTTTGCACTCCTAAAAGACGGAGGGCGTAGCTCAGTAGGTTAGAGCGTCAGTTTGTGGCACTGAAGGCCGTGGGTTCGAGACCCATCGTTCTCCCATCTTATTTTAAAACCTATAAGTATTTGCTTATAGGTTTTTTAAATTAACAACATTATGTCTTTACTTATCCTTTCAATCCCTTTGATATCAGCGTTTATTGGCTGGTTTACCAATTGGATCGCCATCAAAATGTTATTTCATCCAAGGCTGCCCGTTAAAATACTAGGGCTAACTTTTCAGGGTATATTCCCGAAAAGACAATATCAATTTGCCCAAAAACTAGGCAAACTGGTAAGTGAAGAGCTCCTTTCCTTTAAAGATATTGAGGCGAAAATAACCGATGGAAGCAACCTTAAGCAGGTAATGCCCCTCGTAGAAACCCATATTGACAACTTTTTACGCAACAAATTGGCCACCGAAATGCCAATTATTAGCATGTTTATAGGCGATAAAACCATCGAACAGCTTAAATCCGTGTTTATGAAGGAGTTAGAAAGCCTATTTCCAGTACTTATGGCTAGTTATATGGAAAAACTTAAGCACGAGCTTGATTTAGAAGCCATTGTAACTGAAAAAGTAAGCAATTTTAGTTCCGACAAACTGGAAGAGATCCTTCAATCTATCATGTCTAAAGAGTTTAAGTTTATTGAAATTATTGGTGCGGTATTAGGATTTTTGATTGGCATACTTCAGGTGTTTATAACCTGGATTGGCGGGTAATCTCCATTATTTTGCCGTTTACCGATAAAAAACTGCTCTTTTTGGCTGTTTTCAAAACTTTACCCTAAAAAAATTGTCATATTACCGCTTGTCCATTGGATTTATTGAATTCAATTAATTGATGGACCTTTGCATAAATAATTATAAATAAATCACATGCGTAAAATAATAGTAATAATAACATTATTCGTTGGATTTTGCTTTAACAACCTTCAAGCGCAATATCCTGGTGCCAGAACAGGCGGTATGCCAACTGGCGCCCAAACAAATATTGGACATTTTTACGGCAAAATTGTAGATAGCAAGACAAATAAGGCCATAGATGCCATGACGGTTCAATTAACAGGCAACAAGTTTGATACAGTAACAAAAAAAATGAAAGAAGTGGTATTGAGCACTCAAATCACCAAGGCAAACGGTGATTTTAGCTTTGAAAACCTATCATTATTTGGTAACTACAAACTAAAGGTTTCAGGCCTTGGCTTTAAAACACTCGATCAAACCATCAGTTTTGGCATCAAAATGCCTCAGCCAGGTGCAGCACCTAACATGCAGCAAATGATGGGTATGGCCGATAAAGATTTGGGAAATATTAAAATCACTGCAGATGCAACAGACCTTGGTAACGTAACAGTAACCTCGTCTAGTAAGCCGCAATTTGAAATGGGTATTGACCGTAAAATATTTAATGTCGACAAAAACTTAGTGAGTACCGGACAGTCTGCCACAGAAATTATGAAAAACATTCCTTCTGTAAACGTAGACATTGATGGTAATGTAACATTAAGAAACTCGGCACCCACTATTTTTGTAGATGGCAGACCTACTACCCTAACCCTGGATCAAATCCCTTCTGATATCGTAGATCGCGTGGAATTAATCACCAACCCATCTGCTAAATTTGATGCATCAGGTGGCAATGGCGGTATTATCAATATCGTTTTAAAAAAGAATAAAAAAGTTGGCTATAATGGCGGCTTAAGAACGGGCATTGATTCTCGTGCTAAAGTAAACTTAGGAGCAGATATTAATATTAGACAAGGTAAATTAAACACATTTTTATCTGCTAATTTAAACCAGTTTAAATCCATTAGTAATAGCGCAACCACAAGGGATAACTTCTTTTCTACAGCTAGCGCCATTAGCAATACTGCAAAATCCATTAATGAAGGTGGCTTTAGTTTTATGAGAGGTGGTTTTGATTATTTTATAGATAACAGAAACACATTGTCATTTGCAGGTAATTACAATACAGGAAATTTTGATTCTGAAAATAATCAAAAAGCAGATTCTACCATTAAAGGTATTTATACTTCTTACAATCAAATTTTGAGTGGCAATGCTTCAACCTCTAATAGTTTTGGAGGACAAATGAGTTTCAAACACAACTATGCAAAAAATGGAGAGAGCTTATCTGCAGATGTAAATTACAACGAAAGAAACAGCAGTAACACTTCAAACGTTAATACGCAAACTTACTTTATCAATAATACCCTAAAAGGATTTCCACTTCTACAACAAACCATCGGTTCAGGAAATTCAAGCAACATTACGGGTCAATTGGATTACGAAAATCCTATTACTGATGATAGCAAACTTGAAATGGGATTAAGAGGTACTGTTCGCTTAAATGAATCTTTATCCAATCAATTTAGATACAATCCTGTTACTACAAAATATGATATGATTTCTAGAATCAGTAATAGTTTTAAATCCAATGATCAGGTGTATGCTGCATATGCAACCTATACATTTAGGGTTAATAAATTCAACTATCAATTAGGACTTCGTGCAGAGAGCTCTAATTATACTGGTACACTTTTAACAGCTACCGGAAAAGACTCTGCAAGCTTTAAAGTACAATATCCATTAAGCTTAATCCCAACTGCATTTTTAACCTATAAGCTTTCTGAAAAAGAAGATTTACAGTTTAACTACGCACGTCGTATTAACAGACCTAACTTCTGGCAATTAATTCCTTATCCAGATTTTTCTGATCCTCAAAATATCAGCGTTGGTGACCCAGGCATTAGACCAGAATTTACCAACTCATTTGAGTTTTCTTATAACAATGCGTACAAAAAAGGCGCTAACTTTTTAGCAACCGCTTTTTTCAAATACAGCACCGATCTTATTACAAGGTATGTATACACTGGTAAAAACGAATTAAACCCATTAGATACCATGCCGGTGTATTACAGCTCGTATATCAATGCCGATAATAGTATCATTTTTGGTCTAGAATTAAGCAATAAAGTACCCGTAACAAAATGGTGGGATTTAACTTTAAGCGGTAATTTATTTAGCTCACAAATTAATGCAACCATTCCAGGTCAAAACATCAGCAACGACGCACAGGTTAGCTGGTTTGCAAAAATGAACAGTAGTTTTAAATTAAACAAATCACTTTCTATTCAATTAAGTGGCGACTACCAAGCTAAAACCATCCTTTCTCCAAATGTTGGAGGTGGCGGTGGCCGTGGCGGCGGTGGTGGCTGGGGCGGCATGTTTGGTGGCGGTGCACAAACATCGGCACAGGGCTTTAATTTCCCACGTTATGGACTTGATTTAGCCATCAGAAAAGAGTGGACATGGAAAAATGGCAAGAGCGGTTCTTTAACGCTTAGCATGAACGATTTTTTAAGAACACAATTATTTAAATCATATTCTGAAAGTAACTTCTTCACGCAAACAAGTGAGCGTAGAAGAGACCCACAAGTATTAAGGGTGAATTTTAATTACCGTTTTGGTAAGTTTGATGCTGCGCTTTTCAAGCGTAAAAACACAAAAGCAGATCAGAGTGGTGGTGGAATGGATATGATGCAGTAAAAATATTTGATTGCCGGTGTTAGCGGTTCTTACCCGTTAACATCGGTACAAAAGAAAATATATCAAAAGACTCCTCGGTAATTTCACCGTTCGTGTCTTTACTAATTCTGATCATTCTTTGCTGATCCCCTTCTCCCTCATTTACAGGTAACACCATAATGCCACCAGGCTTTAATTGCTCCACCAATTTAGGCGGAATAAAAGGCGCTGCTGCAGTAATAATTATTTTATCAAATGGCGCATAGGTAGGTAGCCCTTCAAACCCATCCCCGTAAAAAAATTTAATGGTCGGATACTTTGCTTTAAAAACATAATCAATGTGCAAGTCATATAATTTTTTTTGACGCTCGATGGTATAAACACGCGCTCCCATTTCTGCCAAAATAGTTGCTTGATACACACTCCCTGTTCCAATCTCTAACACTTTATCTGACTTATTAATTTGTAGTAACTGTGTTTGATAAGCCACGGTGTGTGGATGCGAAATCGTTTGCCCTTCACCAATAGGAAATGCGCGGTCTTCATAAGCATGTGTTACAAATGCTGAGTCTAAAAAATAATGCCTAGGCACGGCATTGATAGCCGTTAATACGGATTCGTCGGTAATGCCTTTTTGGCGAAGGAGGTCCACCATTTGTTTACGAAGTCCCTTATGTACGTGTTTATCTTCTAATTTTTGTTGCATGATACACCCTATGCCAAAGACATGTCTTTAATAATTCGTTGAATTTTTTGATCTAATTCTGCAAAAGTATGATCGTATGCTTCTTTAGATGAAAGTGTCGTATGCACACTAAAATAAAATTTTATTTTAGGCTCTGTGCCAGATGGCCTTGCAGAAATTTTACTACCATCGGCGGTTATAAATTGAAGCACATTGCTTTTTGGTAATTGCAACTGCCAGGTTTCGCCACTTAGTAAATTTTTTCCGGTTTGCAGTTCGTAATCCAACATTTCTACCACCTCAGATCCATCAATCGCCTTTGGCGTATTGGTGCGGAAACCTTCCATCATTGCCGCAATTTCTTTTTGACCGTTCATGCCCTTTTTGGTAATACTAATAAGCTGTTCATAGTAAAAACCATATTGCATGTAAAGCTCTATCATCTTATCAAATAAGCTTTTCCCTTTTGCTTTTTCATAGGCAGCCATTTCACATAGTAAAGCAACAGCACTAACCGCGTCCTTGTCTCTGATTTCATTGCCAATCATGAGTCCAAAACTTTCTTCGCCACCAATTACATAGTTTTCGTTGGCTTCTTTTTCTTTGATAAGCTCGGCTATCCATTTAAATCCAGTAAGTACATTATAACATGCTACCCCATTTTGTTTAGCAACCTCATTAATCATAGCAGTTGTGACAATAGTAGAAATAACCATGTCATTGGGTTTTGCAATACCCTTTGCCTTACGAGCTTCTATAAGGTATGCAAACGCTAAAACTGCCGTTTGATTACCATTCATGAGCACCCATTCACCCTTATGATTTTTAACGCCAATACCTACCCTGTCGGCGTCTGGGTCTGTTCCTAATAAAATATCGGC
Source organism: Sediminibacterium sp. (assembly GCA_044341045.1). Classification (GTDB taxonomy): domain Bacteria; phylum Bacteroidota; class Bacteroidia; order Chitinophagales; family Chitinophagaceae; genus Sediminibacterium. The sequence goes on from JBIISK010000004.1 coordinate 54,750, forward strand.
ATCAAGTGATTTTGCCATAGCAAGTCCCATAGCCATGGTTTCACTTTCTTCGGGATTGGGATAACCCACCGTAGGAAAATTACCGTCAGGTGTTGCTTGCGCTTCTACAATATGTACATTGGTAAAGCCAAAACGAGACAACACTTCAGGAACGAGTGTAATACCTGTTCCATGAATGGGCGTATACACTATAGATAAATCATGCTGGGCTTGAATTACTTCGGGATAAACGCTTAAGCTTTTAACCATGTTAATATATGCCTTATCCATGTCACGGCCAATCAGTGAAATATTTGCTTCACCACCAGTCCAGTTCACCTCATCAACACTTGTAATGGCTTCCACTTCTCTTATCACATTTTTATCATGTGGAGGGACAAGCTGACCACCATCATTCCAATAAGCTTTATATCCATTGTATTCTTTAGGATTGTGTGAAGCTGTACAAACTACACCCGCCTTGCAACCCAGACGCCTAATTGCATAACTTAATTCGGGGGTAGGTCGTAGCGCCTCAAATAGATAAACTTGAATACCATTTGCAGCAAATACACCTGCAGTGGTTTCGGCAAAAAACCTGCTATTGTTTCTGCTATCATGACCAATAACGACAGACATGGGTTCGTTGCCATATGTTTTTTTAAGGTAGTTGGCAAAACCTTGGGTAGCCATACCCACCGTGTATTTATTCATCCGGTTGGTACCCACGCCCATAATGCCACGCAATCCGCCTGTTCCAAATTCGAGGTTTCTATAAAATGAATCGGCTAATTCATCTGTTTGTAAACTGCTAATGGCATCTTTAGTTGCCTGGTCGTAATTACCAGAAAGCCATACAGAAACTTTGTCTTGAATAGAATGATCCATAAAATAAGATTAAATAGACTACAAAAATAATAAAAATTAAGCCTTGGATTCTACACAAACGCCTTCGATTTCGCTACCCTCAACGAGCACTCGAATATGGTCTTGCAAAGAAGTGGAAATAGAAAGACCTACATAATCAGGTTTTACTGGATATAGGCGGTACATCCTTTCAACTAGTACTAAAGTTTGAATACTCACAGGATAAAAATCTAATAATGGTTTGATGGCATACAAAAGTGTTTTACCACTATTGGATACATCATCCACTAAAACAATATGCGCTCCAGTAAAGTTAGCAGGCGCGCTATAGGTAATTGTTGAAGGTATTTCCTTGTCTAACGAAGCTTCCAAAATGGTAATACTGCACTGAACATACGGAGCCAATAATTCGGCAATTTTATGTGCAATAACCACCCCATTATTTCGGATGCCAATAAGTATTAACGACCTCGTAGAAGGCGCAATATTTTCAGCTAATTCAAGTGCCATACGGTGCATTTTTTGCTGAGCCGCAGCAGCAGACAAAATAGAATTATGGGGTTCCATTATCACAGATTTAGTACCAAATGTAACAAGAATATTTGCACAATACGAACTGAATGACAACTAAATAAAACAACTTATCTTTACCCCCTAATTGTGCACCATGGAAATGATAGCCCCACTGATTTTTTTAGCCCTTTTGGCTACCGCAGGCTTCCTTTTTTACAAAAAGGCCACCCTCATAAAAAAAACCATTTTTTTGGGCAAATCGGAGATCGAATATAATGAACCTGGTCGCAGATGGAAACAAGTATTACTACTTGCACTCGGACAAAAAAAGATGTTTAAAAATCCTTTGGTTGCTTTTCTACATTTGATCATTTACGCTGGATTTATCATTATCAATATAGAAGTATTAGAAATTATTATTGATGGCATCACCGGAAAGCACCGTGTGTTCTTACCTTTTATTGGTAGCTACTATAGCCTATTTATCAATGTATTTGAATTACTCGCTTTTGGGGTAACCGTTGTATGTGTCATTTTTTTAGTACGCCGAAATATTCTTTACATTAAAAGACTTGCGAGTAATGATTTAGCGGGATGGCCAAAAACAGATGCAAATCTGATACTAGTGGTTGAAATTATTTTAATGAGCTTGTTTTTTTTAATGAATGGCGCCGATCAAGCATTACAAAATTTACAATCACCTCATTATGCACCAACGGGATCATTTATTGTTTCAAGCATGTTAGTGCCTAGCTTAAGTGCCTTGTCAACAGAAACACTTATCCTTATAGAACGTAGTGCTTGGTGGTTTCATATCATTGGTATTTTAGCCTTTTTAAATTACCTGCCCTACTCGAAACATTTACATATTATATTGGCGTTTCCAGCTGCCTACTACAGCGCATTAGAACCAGCAGGGAAAATGAAAAACATGCCGTCGGTACAAAATGAAGTGTTGTATGCCATGGATCCAAGTAAAGCGCCAACAGATGCTGCACCACCCACAACATTTGGCGCAAAGGATATTTTTGATTTAAATTGGAAGAGTTTAATGGAGGCATACAGTTGCACAGAGTGTGGAAGATGCTCTACAGCTTGTCCTGCCACTACAACGGGTAAATTATTAAGCCCACGTAAAATTATGATGGCTACTAGAGACAGACTCGAAGAAGTAGCACAAAATATAAACCAAAATACCAATTTTGTTGACGACCAAAAAACACTATTACACAATTATATCAGCATCGAAGAATTAAGGGCATGTACTACTTGTAATGCCTGCGTAGAGGCCTGTCCTGTTAGCTTATCTCCTCTTGATATTATTATGGAATTAAGAAGATCATTAATTATGGAGGAAAGTAATGCACCAGCCGAATGGAACAATACTTTTTCAAATATTGAAAACAATTTTGCTCCTTGGAAATTTTCGCCAGAAGACCGAGAAAACTGGGCAAAAGAAATCTAATCATCTACTATTATGAAAGTAAATACAATGGCCGAAATGATGGCTTCAGGAACAATGCCAGAATACTTATTTTGGGTTGGTTGTGCAGGTAGCTTTGACCAGCGAGCACAAAAAATCACCAAAGCATTTTCACTTATTTTAGATAAAGTAGGTATTAGTTATGCCATATTGGGTAAAGAAGAAGCATGTACTGGCGATCCTGCAAGAAGAGCCGGCAACGAATTTTTATTTCAAATGATGGCTTACCAAAATATTCAAGTAATGAATGCTTATGGTGTTAAAAAAATAATCACCACCTGCCCACACTGCTTTAATACCATTAAAAATGAATACCCGGAGCTTGGCGGAAACTATGAAGTGATACACCATACAACGCTTTTACAATCACTTATCAATGAAGGTAAAATTGTATTAAAAGAAGGCGGCGCGTTTAAAGGCAAAAAAATATCATACCATGATAGTTGTTATTTAGGTCGTGCTAATAATATTTATGAAGCCCCACGTAAAGTGTTAGAAATTTTAGACGCGGAGCTTATTGAAATGAAAAGATGCCGCTCAAACGGACTATGCTGTGGTGCTGGAGGCGCACAAATGTTTAAAGAAGAAGAGACAGGCACTACTAGAATCAATATAGAAAGAGCCGAAGAAGCAGTGGCTACCGGTGCTCAAATTATTGCAGCTGCATGTCCTTTTTGCAATACCATGATGACAGACGGCATCAAAAACAAAGAAAAAGAAAATGAAATGGCCGTGCTAGATATAGCAGAACTCATTGCAGAAAGCATGGCATAATTAAATTATTAAATCATGAATTTTTCTATAGAAGCACATATACCTTCAGATTTTAACGACCATGCACGTGTTTGGATTTTTCAGAGCAGCAGGTTGTTTACCATGTCGGAAGCTTTTGAAATTGAAAGCATTTTAAACGAGCATTGCAGCACCTGGAAAAGTCATGGACATGCGGTAAAAGGGTATGCTAATTTATTTTTTGGCCAATTTATTGTGGTAATGGCCGATGAAACGGAGGCCACCGTTGGTGGCTGCAGCACAGACAGCTTATTCAGAATCATCAAGCAAATTGAGGCGCTATGCAAAGTCAATTTATTTGATAGACAAATGCTTGCCTTTTTAATAAAAGAAAAGATACAACTATTACCCCTCGCGCAAATTAAATATGCCGTTTCAAACAATCATATCAGCCCCGATACGATTTATTTTAACAATACAGTTGGGACAAAAAAAGAATTGATGCAAGACTGGATGATCCCTATGAGCGAGAGCTGGCTCGCAGCAAGGGTTTCACCGGCTTAGTAACCACTTTATTTAATTGATAACTTACGGCAACTCTGTAATTTCTTGTATTACTGGAGCTAAATGATTCTAAATTAAAATTAGCGCCATACACAAATGTTTGTAATTGCTGCTGAGTGGTAGGATCAATTATATTGATAGAAACAATGAGTCGGCGATCTAAAAACTTGCGCTGCACGCCTAGGTTAACTGTTAGATTACTCCTACTTCTGCCCTGCGGATCTGCAAAATTATTATAGCGTGCGGTACCTTCAAAAGTTAGCAAATTACTTGGCGTAAAATTGTAATTGAGACTGGTATAAAAAGTGGCACCATCCCTATATTTATATAATAATTTTTCTGCAGCCCCGTACTGATTAAATGTATAACCCGCACTCCCATTCATTCTAAACTTTTTGGTAAATGTGTAACCACCCCAAGCACTTGCCTCATATTCTTTTCTATCAGCAATGTTTTTCCAAGTAACTTCGGTTTTACCACCCGCTTGCAATGTTCGGATACTATTAAATACCTGCTTCAATTGGTTGTACCCTAGTGATGTATTTACATAATATTTGCCTTTCACATAACTAAAATTCCAATCATAGTTATGCGATAATGTAGGTTCTAAATAAGGATTACCAAATCTAATATTATAGGGGTCACTATAGTCTACATTAGGGTTTAATTCGCCTATACCTGGTCTTCTAATGGTTGCCCTATAAACAAGAGTGGTATTCATTTCTTTAGAGAACTCTTTACGCAGGGTAAAATTGGGAAGTATATTCCAATAGCCATTGTCTACGTCACTTGCATTCCCCTTTAAAAAAACAAATTGCAAATTGGTATACTCGGCCTGAACACCAAATGATAAGCGGTACTTACTTTTAAAATTGTAAGACAAGCCTGCCCTAGCTGTTGCAATGAGCTGTTCGTTGGTAAAATCGTTACTCAACAAATCATTGACAGCAAATAATTGATCCAACTTTCGAAAAAATAGGGTGTTGACACGACCATGATACCAGGTATTTAAAATAGAAACGCCTCCATTAAAATTATGTTGCTTGGTTTTTAGGGGACGTAAAAAATCGACTCTTAATGACGCTGAATTATTATCTGTGTTAAATAATTGCCTTTGCGTAGAATCTACACCCGTTGGTGTTTTATCAGGAAAAAGAAACTGCTGAAAAAAGGTTCTATTATTATGAGAACTCGATAAATTGGCATTTGCGATAAAGCGTAAATAACCAGGTCCTGTTTTTTGTTTGATATTAAAACTCCCAGACAATACATGGTTTAACCCACCGCCCACACTATGGTTATTCCGATTGCTTAAACGGTAAATTTGTTGCTGGTTGTTAATATTGGTAAACGTGTTATTCGAATTATTATCAAATGAATTTGGATTGAGCTGATACGTAAGTGAAAGAAGATGCTGCTTATCAATTTCATAATCGGCCTGCGCACGAAAATTAGGCCTCGATGAAAAATTGGTAAACCTATTTTGCGTATTAAAATAATTGATGGAATCTCTGTAAATGTTTTCTCTTTTTGAATAACCATTACCAGTGATGGTACTTACGCCTACCCCGCCATTTAAATTCAACACTAATTTTTGATTGCGGTAACTGCCATTTGCGGATGTTGAAGATTCGCCCCTTGTACCTGCACTCACATTTACCCTTCCTACCCATCCAATTTTTCCTTTTTTGGTAACAATATTTATGACACCGCCCGTTTCTGTTGCGTATTGAGGTGGCGGGGTTGTCATGATCTCGATTTTATCTATACTATTGCCTGGTAAACTCTCTAACAAGTCTTGGAGTTGCTGCGCATTTAAATCGGTGGGTTTGTCATCAATTAGTATACGCGGCTCTTTTCCTTTTAATAAAATTTTACCAGTTGGATCATTATTAATCAGGGGCATATTTTTTAATAATTCGGCAGTAGTAGCACCTCCACTTAAAGCACTTTCACCCACATTAAAAATGATTTTATCATCCTTATTTTCAATAAGTGGCTTTTCGGCATAAACAATTACTTCAGAACTAGCCGAGCCTGATAGAGATAATTTAACATCCCCCAAATTAAAGTCGTAACGCTCTTCCCTTAAATAAATACTGTCAATTTGAAGATCGGCGAAACCCACCATGGTTGCTTTTAGCTTGTAATATCCAAATGGTAAATTTAAACATTCAAAAGCCCCATTTTTATCAGACACCACTTGAACCACCACTACAGTATCATACATTTTTTTTAATTGGATACTTGCAAAAGACAAAGGTTTGCCTGTTTGCGCATCTAATACATTGCCAATAATAAGCCCCATGGACCGGTTGGCCTGAGAAGGAGGCTTCTGACAATAGCCTTGTAAACAAAAAAATAAGGCCCCAATTATGGATAAAAAAGACTTCATAGTATCGTTTACAAAATAAATCTTTATTAGCAAGATGAAAAATAATAAGTGCTAATTGGCTATTTTTATATAAATAATCGGCCACCATGTTAACGATCTACGGCATACCCAATTGCGACACTGTAAAAAAGAGTTTAGAATGGTTTACAAAACACAAAATTGATTATGTGTTTCATAACTACAAAAAAGAAGGTGTAACAGCTGTGCTATTAAAAGACTGGATGTCGCAACAAGATTTTACGCTGATTGTAAATACAAAATCTGCTACCTACAAAAAGTTAAGTCCTGCAGATCAGGCTAAATGCGCAAAAGCAAATACATCGGTTGCCGTACTTCAAGAAAACACCAGCTTAATTAAAAGACCCATTGTAACCAAAAAGGGTAAAATTATAGCCATTGGATTTGACGCAGAGGCCTATGCTAGCCTATTTTAAAATAGCTGCTAATTTTTGTAAGAGATCTTCACCTCTCAAATCTTTACCAATAATTTTTCCAGTAGGATCTAATAATAAATTAGCAGGGATACTTTGAATACGGTACAATTGCGCTACTTCATTACTCCAGTATTTTAAATCACTTACATGTGTCCAGGTAAGTTTATCGGTAGCAATTGCTTGAATCCAACCATTTTTATCTTGATCTAATGAAACACCCAATACGGTAAAGTTTTTTGACTTATACTTATTGTATGCTGCAACAACATTTGGATTTTCTTGTCGACAAGGTCTACACCAACTAGCCCAAAAATCTATGAGTACATACTTGCCTTTAAATGAAGACAATTTAATAGGCTTCCCATTTTGATCATTTTGTGTAAATTCTGTTGCCATAGAACCAATTTGTCCAATTTTAGCATCATTCACAGATTTTACAATCATTTCAGAAAAATAACCTTTTTGTGCAGCTGGCTGCAGTGCATTAAACTTACTCTCAAGTTCCCCAGGGCCAGAAAATAAAGGCCCAACAGCATATAGCGCAAAAGAACTTACCACCGATGCTGGGTTTGCATTTACAAATCCTACCGTTTCATTCAAAAGTACTTGCTTATAGCTATTGAATAAACTAACAAGCGAATCACGCTTTGGAGTTTGAGACGTTTCCGCTTGGATAAGCGGTACAATTGTATTGAGTTTGTCTTTTAATGGTACAAACTGAAGTCTAAATTTTTCATAGGTCTGGTGTAATGCTGATCCTGATAATTTAATTTGATCGGGAGCAGCTAAATCACCATCAATTAAAACTGACTCATTACCTATAAACATTTCGATATTAATTTGAGGAGCCGCAGAAAATGTAAGCTGCAATAACATGCCTTCATTTACATTACCCTTTAACACAAATGCACCATCCGAAATATTTGCAGTAGCAAGTGATTGTCCGTCAAATACATTTTTTAAAGTGGCTGTACTTCCATTTGTTAATCCCTTAAATTTTCCAGTAACGGTAAAATCAGCAGCTATGGCAGCTTGAAAAGAAAATAAAACTAAAAGCGTGTATATAATTAGTTTTTGCATACTATATTTTTTGTTCTTATTTTTTGTGTCGATTTTTTAATATTTCAATAACATCCTGTAAACTATACCCCTTTGCTTGCAACAAAATTAAATAATGAAAAAGTAAATCAGAGGCTTCATTTAAAAACAAAAGCTCATTATCGTCTTTAGCTTCAATCACGAGTTCCACAGCTTCTTCACCTACTTTTTGCGCAATTTTATTAATACCCTTTGCAAACAAAGAAGCTACATATGAACTATCAGGACTCTCCTTTTGCCTGCTTGCAATAACGGTTTCTAAATAGGTTAAAAAATGAGCCGCATTGTTTTCTTCACCCCAGCATGTATCCGTTCCATTATGACAAGTAGGTCCAACTGGAACAACTTTTACAAGTAACGCATCGGCATCACAGTCAAGTAACATTTCTTTGAAATTCAAAAAATGCCCACTCTCTTCTCCCTTAGTCCAAAGTCTATTTTTAGACCTGCTAAAAAAAGTGACTTTTTTAGTTGAAAAGGTTGTTTCAACGGCAGCAGCATTCATAAAACCAAGCATTAAAACCTTACTGGTTTCAATATCTTGAACAATCGCTGGTACTAAACCATCTGGATATTTTGAAAAATCAATACTGTCTAACATAATGATGTGTAAATGTAAAAATTAAAGCCTAATTGGCAATCCTTTGTCTAATAAAAATGATTTTAAAGCATGCACCTCTATTTCTTTAAAATGAAAAACACTGGCTGCTAGTGCTGCATCAGCAGCTCCAGCCTTAAAAACAGCTTCAAAATGCTCCATCAATCCGCCGCCTCCCGATGCAATGACCGGAATTGAAACCGCTTTAGAAACGGCAGCTGTAATTTCTAAAGCAAAGCCTGCTTTGGTGCCATCATGATTCATGGATGTTAATAGAATTTCACCAGCGCCAAGTTTTGCAGCTTCTTGAGCCCAAGCAAGGCAAGTAGTTGTTGTGGGAACCGTACCGCCATTTAAATAAACATACCACTGTCCATCTGTTTCTTGTTTGGTATCGATTGCTACCACAATGCACTGACTCCCAAATTCTTTTGCCAAACTAGCAATGAGTGAAGGATTTTTAAACGCAGCTGAATTGACTGCAATTTTATCGGCACCGTTTTGGAGTAACACGCGAACGTCTTCGATACTTGATACACCACCACCTACTGTAAATGGAATATTAATAACCGCTGCAATTTTTTTTGCTAAATCTACTAGTGTTTTACGTTTTTCATTGGTTGCTGTAATATCTAAAAAGACAAGTTCATCTATACCTGCTGCTGCATATAAGGCGCCTAACTCCACAGGATCACCAGCGTCACGGATGTTTTCAAAATTGACACCTTTAACGGTTCTTCCATTTTTAATATCCAAACAGGCAATAATTCTTTTTGCTAACATAAAAATGAGTTATGCATTAAACTGTTGTAACGATTCTATTGAAATGCGGTTTTCATAAATTGCCTTCCCCACAATGGCTGCTGCACAACCAATATTATCAAGATCTTCTAAATCTCGTATCGAACTCACGCCACCACTTGCAACAAGTTTTAAATCGGGAAACGAACGAATAAGTGACTGATAAAGGGCAGTGGAAGGGCCTTCTAGTCTGCCATCTTTTGAAACGTCGGTACAAAAAATATTGGTGATGCCCTTTGATAAATAATCGCCAATAAATGATTCTATTGTTGTATTTGACGTTTGCATCCAACCATTAACTGCTATGTGATTGTCTTTAACATCCGCTCCTAAAAAAAACCTTTCGGCACCATATACATTCACCCAACTTAAAAAAAGTGCAGGATTGGCTACCGCAATACTACCAATGGTAGCAAGGGACGCGCCCCTTTCAAATACAAGCGCCACATCATCATCCGTTTTAATGCCGCCGCCAAAATCAATCACTAGTTTTGTGTTAAGCGCAATAGATTCGAGTACTTTCCAGTTTTTTACAGCGCCTGCTTTTGCACCATCTAAATCAACCAAATGTAAACGCTGTATGCCGGCAGCCTCAAAAGCTTTTGCTACTTCTAATGGATTTTCGTTGTAAATGGTTTTTTGCGCATAATCACCTTCGGTTAAACGAACACATTTCCCGTCAATAATATCTATAGCAGGTATGATTTGCATCTTATACAATGTCTAAAAAGTTTTGTAATATTTTTTCTCCAACAGCAGCGCTTTTTTCGGGATGAAACTGCACGCCATAAAAATTATTTTTGTGTAACGCCGCACTATAAGGCAAGATATAATTAGTAGTCGCAATAGTATCAGGCCCAAGGGCTGCATAATACCCATGCACAAAATAACAATAAGCATTTTCAGGGAGGTCGTTAAATAACCCTGACGAATAATCACTTATGGTATTCCAACCTACTTGCGGAATTTTATCGGTCCCATTGGGTAAAAAAGAAACTACTTGCTCATCAAATACAGATAAACAGTTGGTGTCGTTTTCTTCCGAATAGGAGCATAGGAGCTGCATGCCTAAACAAATGCCTAATACTGGCTGCTCCAGGTTTTTTATAACGGTATCTAAATTTCGTTCTGTTAAATAATGCATAGCAGTACTGGCCTCCCCTACACCCGGAAAAATAACACAATCCGCTTTTTGCAATTCCTCTATATGATCAGTTACAACCGGACTAATCCCAAGTCTTTCAAGCGCATAGGTAACCGATAATATATTTCCTGCATTATATTTTACAATCGCAACATTCATACTATGACTGATCAATTATGGATGATAAAAATTGAGCGGTAGTAGCAGTTACATCTGTACTATTTTCAAGTGCTCGAATATATGCAGAACCAATAATGGCGCCAGCTGTATGCCTACTAGCCAGTTCAAATGATACTGCATCTTTTACGCCAAACCCAACCAAAATGGGATTGTTTAACTGCAACTGTTTTAGTTTTTGCAAATAAGCATCTACCGCATCAAAATTAAGTGCAGAGCCAGTTGTAGCAGAAGCACTAACCGCATATAAAAATCCAGAACTTAGGGAGTCTAAATATTGAATACGATCGGTTGGTGTTTCGGGCGTTACTAAAAAGATAAAATCTAATTGGTGCTTTTTTAAGATAGCGCCGTATTTTGTTTCAAACTCATACGCTGGCATATCCGGTAAAATAAGACCATCTACGCCAACCGCTGCTGCTGCTGCACAAAATTTTTCAAAACCAAATTGCAACACTGGATTCATATAACCCATAAGCACCACAGGAATATTACTTGTAGCTCTCAATGATTTTAATTGCTCCAGTAAAACCTCAATTGACATACCGTTTTCTATGGCTTTGGCACCACTTTCTTGAATCACTGGCCCATCTGCTAGTGGATCTGAATAAGGCATACCTATCTCTACTAAATCAGCACCATTTTTTTCGAGTGCAGCAATGATAGATAGCGTACTATCTAGTGTTGGATAACCCGCCGTGCAGTATACGTTTAATACTTTTGATGATTTTACATCAAATAGCTTTTTTAATCTTGTCATGAATCTAATTTTTGCATGTACGTAGATAAATCTTTATCGCCTCTTCCACTCAAACAAATAACAACGGTATCGGTTGGCTTCCACTTTATTTGATCAAGTGCTGCAAAAGCATGCGCTGTTTCTAAGGCAGGAATAATACCTTCTGTTTTACTAACATGAAAGGCAGCATCCATGGCTTCATCATCGGTGGCACTTAAAAACAAACCTCTTCCTGATGTATATAAGTTTGCATGCATTGGCCCAATACCAGGATAATCTAACCCAGCCGAAATACTATGTGGCTCTATCACCTGTCCATCAAGTGTTTGCATTAATAAACTTTTACTACCGTGTAAAATACCTGGTGTACCAAGTTGCGTAGTGGCCGCACTCATATTGGTTTGTACACCATGACCTGCCGCTTCTACCGCTAGAATTTGCACTGATGGCTCTTCTAAAAAATGATAAAAAGCACCTGCAGCATTACTACCACCACCCACACATGCAATTACATGTGTAGGAAGTTCAGTACCAGTTTGCGCTAGCAACTGCTTACGAATTTCTGCACTAATTACACTTTGAAAACGTGCCACCATATCGGGGTATGGATGTGGGCCTACAACACTCCCAATAATATAATGGGTATCGGTAGGATTATTGATCCAGTCTCTAATGGCTTCGTTGGTAGCATCTTTAAGCGTTTTACTACCACTGGTAGCTGGTACTACAGTTGCACCCAACATGCGCATACGCGCTACATTGGGCGCTTGCCTTTCAATATCTTTTTCACCCATATAAACAATGCATTCCATGCCCTTCAAAGCACACACTGTGGCAGTAGCCACACCATGTTGTCCTGCACCCGTTTCTGCAATGATGCGTGTTTTCCCTAGCTTTTGCGCAAGTATAATTTGACCAATGGTATTGTTAATTTTATGCGCACCTGTATGGCATAAATCTTCTCTTTTTAAATAGATGGTTGTACCATACTGCGCACTCAAACGTTTAGCTAAAAATAAAGGCGTTGGCCTACCCACATAATGATGCAATAGATCGTTCACCTCTTTTTTAAAATCTTCATCGTCCATTATTTGTAAATACTGGCTTTTAAGTTGTGCCACATTTGCAAATAACATTTCAGGAATAAAGGCACCGCCAAAATCTCCGTAATAACCATGCTCGTTGGGGTTTGTAAATGTTTGTTGCATCATTATAGGGCTTTAATTGTTAGTATAAAAGATTGTAATTGTGCTATATTTTTTTGTCCGGGTGCCGTTTCAAACTTACTGTTTACATCTAGGGCTATACAATTACCTGCCGCATCAGACTTAACAAATGAAGTGATTTTAGAAACATCGTCAGGTCCGATGCCACCGCTTAAAAAATAAGGCTTTTGCTTGGTAGCATTAGCAAGCTTTGCCCAATCAAATGAAATGCCTGATCCACCATACACACTAGAAGCGGTATCAAATAGTAAATAATCTACTTCTTCTAAATATTCGGCAATTTTATACGCTACATCATCTGTTTCTGAAATTCTAAACGCTTTTATAACCGGATATTGATTGGCCATTTCTTTACAATAATTGGGTGTTTCATCTCCATGGAGTTGCACCATATCAAGGCCTGCATCTGTTGCCGTAGCAATAACCTGATCCATGGGTTCATTAACAAATACCCCTACTTTTAAAACACCAGGTATTTGAAGATTCTTTATCTGTTCAAGTGTAATCTTATTTAAAACATAACGCTTTGAAGCCGGATAAAAAATAAATCCGATATAGTTAACCCCATCTTTATGTAAAGCAAGGGCCTCATCTACACTAGTGATACCACATACTTTAATTTTCATGTTCACGTTTTTTTAAGTCTGCTACAAATGCAGCAAATGCTGCAGCAGGATCCACTGTTTTCATAAAGTTTTCGCCCATCAGAAATCCATCAAAGCCTTCTTTTTTAAGTTCTATTATCGTAGACACATCACTGATGCCGCTCTCTGCAATTTTAGGCAAATGAGCCGGCAACATTTTAGCAAGCGCAATTGAATGTGCAAGGTCTACTTCAAATGTTTTAAGATTTCGGTTATTGATACCTACCATATCTATGTTATCACATAGGTGGTCTAACTCCGCTTTGGTATGAATTTCAAGTAAGACTTCAAGTCCGGTATCATTTGCAACTGCAGCTAGATGCTTAACCTCAGCAGGTGTAAGACAAGCAGCAATCAACAAAATTACTTCGGCGCCATGTGCTTTTGCTTCTATAATTTGATAGGGATCAATCATAAAATCTTTGCGCAAAATGGGTGTTTCATGCACCGTTGCTGCCGTTAGATCTTGCAAGGATCCACCAAAAAAATCCGAATCTGTTAATACGGAAAGTCCAGACGCACCATGCGCAGCGTATCCAGCCGTTACTGCTTCTACAGTGGCACTATCATTAATAATTCCTTTACTAGGAGACTTTCGTTTAAATTCGGCAATGATACCCGTTTTGCCAGGCATTGTTAAATAAGAAGCCATTGATAAAGCAGGCGCCTTATAAAAAGGCATTTGCTTTAGTACGCTTTCAGCAACAAGTGCTTTATGTAGCGCTACTTCTTCTTTTTTACGCGCTATTATTTGTTCTAATATATTCATATTATTGAAGCGCTATTAATTGTTGTAAAACTTGATTTGCTTTTTGACTGTCTAAACTATCAACTGCCGCCGCATAGGCATCATCATAAGTTGCATACTTATGCGTGGCAAATAATGCAGATGCTGCATTGGCAAGCACTACCGCATTTTGCGCCATCGTTCCTTCGCCCTTTATAATTTTTAAGAATATAGCAGCTGATGCTTCTACGGTATCACCTCCCACTAAATCTTCTGGGAAAACAATGCGTTTGCCAAGCGATGTTGCAGAAACAATCCGCTCCCCTGTTGCTGTAAATATTTTGGTATCACTTGTTAAAGAAATTTCGTCGTAGCCATCAAGCCCATGAATGATGGTATAATTAATACCTTCTTCTTGTAATAAATAATGATAGATTCTGGCCATTTCTAAACTATATACACCAATAAGTTGATGTGCAGGCTTAGCAGGATTTACGAGTGGGCCTAGCATATTAAAAAAAGTACGAACACCTAAGTTTTTTCTAATAGGCCCCACTAATTTTAATGCAGGATGAAAAAGTGGTGCATGCAAAAAACAAATATTTGCTACATCTAGCTCCTGTTTTAATTTGGCTTCATCATTTTTAAAAACATAACCAAGTTGTTCCATTACATTGGAAGATCCACTAATAGTACTGGCGCCATAGTTTCCATGCTTGGCTACTTTTTGTCCTGCACCCGCAACAATAAAACAGGACAGTGTAGAAATATTAAACGTATTTTTCCCATCACCGCCCGTACCTACAATATCCAGTAAATCATGCGTTTCTAAATTTACAGGAACAGCCAGCTCAAGTAAGGCATCTCTAAAACCTTGTAGTTCCGCAATGGTAATGCTGCGCATTAAAAACACAGTCATTAGAGAAGCCAATTCGCTATCATTATAGGCACCCGAAGACATAGACAGTAAAAGTTCTTTAGCTGCTGCTCTAGTTAGCGTTTTGTGTTCGAATAAATATTGTAAAATCTTTTTCATTTTAATAACCAGTTTTTAATAACCGTTTCGCCATTTGGCGTTAACACACTTTCTGGATGGAATTGAACACCACAAACATCATATGCAGTATGCTCGATGGCCATAATCAATCCATTTTCATCGGTCGCTGTTACTTTTAGTGTATCCGGAAAGTTATTATTTGCAATAACCCAACTATGGTAACGTCCTACTTCGATGGTATCTGTTAAACCATTGAATAAATAATTTGAGTTATCGATTTTTATGGGAGTAGCTACCCCATGATACACCGTAGATAAATTTTCGAGAGTGGCGCCAAATGCCTCCCCAATGGCCTGATGACCAAGGCAAACCCCAAGTATAGATTTAGACGCAGCATACTGCTTAATTAAAGGGAGTAGCAGCCCTGCTTCAGATGGAATACCTGGCCCTGGAGACAAAATAATTTTATCGTACGCCGCAACTTCTTCTAGGGTAATTTGATCATTTCTCACAACCGTCACTTTTTGATTCGTAATTTTTTCAACGAGGTGCACCAGGTTGTATGTAAATGAATCATAATTATCAAAAACCAATATTTTCATACCAACTACTTTTATATTCCAGCAGCTAAAACCACTGCTCTTTTTAATGCATTTAATTTATTGTTAACCTCTTGTAATTCACTGTCCGGATTGGAAGAAACAACCACACCAGCCCCTGCTTGATAATACAGCGTATTGTCTTTACTTAAAAAGCTACGAATCATGATGGCATGGTTAAAATTTCCATTAAAGCCAACAAAACCAATAGCGCCACCATAATAGCCGCGTGCAGTTGGCTCCAATCCGTCAATGATTTCTAAGGCCTTAAATTTAGGGGCGCCACTTAATGTGCCGGCAGGAAATGTTTGTGCTAAAACACTAAATGGATTTGCATCAGTCCCTAATGTGCCCACCACTTCGCTCACCAAATGAATCACATGCGAATAAAATTTGACCTGCTTGAACTGACTAACCGTTACAGAAGTGCAAGACCTACTTAAATCATTACGTGCAAGATCTACGAGCATTACATGCTCAGCATTTTCTTTGGCGTCTTCTAATAATTTTGCAGAAAGCGCTTTATCTTCCTCATCATTTCCTGTTCTTTTAAAAGTTCCGGCAATGGGATGCATCACTGCTTTATTGTTTCGGACAATTAACTGCGCTTCCGGAGAGGACCCCATTAATTTATAATCGCCGTAATCAAAGAAAAATAAATAGGGTGAAGGGTTAACGCTTCTTAAAGCGCGGTATACATTAAATTCATCTCCTTTAAAGGATTGTTCAAACCTTCTACTGAGTACAATTTGAAAAACATCACCACGTAAACAGTGTTGAATACCTTTTTCTACCATGGCTTTATAGGCCTCGTCCGTTATATTTGACCGCTCTTCACCTACAGGTGTAAATGGAAACTGAGGTACGTCTTTATTTCGAATTAGCGATTCGATGAGTGAGGTATCAACTGCTTCATTGGCTAGTAAATTTTGACAAATAAATAATTCGTCTTTATAATGATCAAATACAATAACGTACTGATACAAGCGGTAACGAATGAGTGGGATATTTGTTTTTTTTGCTTCAGAAAACGAAATCGTTTCAAAAAGTGGAATAGCATCAAAACTGGTATATCCAAATAATCCTTGGGCGAAATTAGTTGCTGCGTGCGCATGGGGCACCACTTGATAGCCTTGCATATAGTTCCACAATTGAGTATCAATTTGTGCACCCGCAACCTCCTTTTTTATAGGATCTTGGTTTGGATATTTAAGTTCTATGGTTTTTGAATCTCTTACTTCAATACCACCAATAGCATTAATACATATAAAGGAATAGCTATTTTCTGCAACGTGCGCGTCGGTACTTTCCAATAAAATTGTGTCTCTAAACCGGTCTCTTAAACGCAGGTAAATACTAACGGGTGTATACACATCCGCTAACATTCTTTTACTTTCTGTTCGTAAATCAATTTTTTTCATAGGATATAAATAAAAAGCCCCGACTTATGGTCGGGGCTTTTGAAATTATTCAAAAAGTAGTGGACGCGCCATTACATTCCCCGATTAGAGTTTGTATGCCACCACCACTTGTTATTTAATACTTGAATCATTGATACAAATTTAAGAAATATTAAGCACTAAAGCCCTTTTTTTTCTAGAAAAGGGATTCGGCCACAATTAAATCTTGGGGGCGTGTAATCTTAAGATTACTATACTCCCCTTCTATTAAACGAACTGCATGCCCTGCAGCTTCCACTACTGTAGCTTCATCTGTAAAGCTAGCCTGGTAGGGCTGTTCAAAAGCAGGCAATAATAGGGTACTCAAAAAGGTTTGAGGGGTTTGGATGATTTTAACCAGGTTTCTATCAATCACTTGGTGTGTATCTCCGGAAATAAGCCTAATACTATCGGTGGCAGTAACGGCCGGTATTGCCGACCCGAATACTAATGCTTGTTCGTAGCAGTTTTTTATTAAATCACTAGAAACAAGGCACCTTACGCCATCATGTACAAAAATTACCCCTGGCTCTTTAATAGCCTGTAAACCGTTTTTTACAGAATCAAATCTGGTAGACCCACCCGATATAAACTGAATATGCGAAAGCTGGGCAGGTTCAAAATAAGTAGCCGCTTCCTCTAAATAAGATGCAGGTAAGACTAGTACAATTTGAATATCATAATAGGCATAAAAAAATTGTTGCACGGTATGCCAAATAATAGGCCTCCCTTTCAAATGTAAAAATTGTTTAGGTACATCCGTACCCATTCTTACACCTGACCCACCCGCAACAATTACAGCCGTTTTTTTCATTGTCATTTATTTATAAATAGCTATTGCAGACTCGCCTTTACTATTTTGAAATGCGCGGTACATACCTGCACTATTAAACACCATGGCCGTATTGCCTTTGGCATCTACACCAATCATTCCACCTTCCCCATTAAGTGCCATTAATTTTTCATGCACGACTACTTCCATAGCAGCTTGTAAACTAAGCCCTTTATATTCCATGAGGCAGCTAACATCGTATGCGGCAACAGATCTAATAAACATTTCACCATGACCCGTACAACTAATGGCACAAGTTTTATTGTTGGCATAAGTACCACTTCCAATAATGGGACTATCCCCAATACGTCCATATTTTTTATTGGTCATGCCACCAGTAGAAGTAGCACCAGCAATATTTCCTAAACTATCACATGCTACAGCACCAACGGTTCCAAATTTTTTATCTTTTAATAATTCCTCTAAATGATGATTGGTATGATCCAATGAATAGGAATCAGAATCGCGTATAGCCTTCCACTGATCATATCTAAATTGAGAATAAAAATATTCATCAGGTGCTAACACCACTCCTTGCTTAATCGCAAAATCATTGGCACCTTTGCCGCTTAAAAAAACGTGATTGCTATTACGCATCACTTCTGTTGCGAGCTGAATAGGGTTTTTAACATTGCGAACAGCAGCAATAGCACCTGCCTCTAATGTTGCACCGTCCATTATTGCGGCATCCATTTCTTGCAATCCTTTTTTGGTAAACACACTGCCCTTTCCAGCGTTGAATAAAATATTATTTTCTAGCGTAAAAATAGACGCCTGAATCGCATCCACTGCAGAACCACTATTTTGTAAGATGGCATAACCAGCATCCAAAGCTTCTTGAAGACCGTTTTGGTATGCCTGTTCCAATTTGGGAGACATATCTTCTTTTAAGATAGTGCCAGCGCCTCCATGTATAACCAAAGAAAATTGTTGCATAGTTTACTATTTAATTAAGCCAATAGTAGTTTACATTCAGCAAGTAAACGCGTTTTATTAATAGCCGCGGTACCTACTTCTTCACAAACAAGTCCACCCGCAATATTGGCCATTTCGGTGGCGAGTTCAATATTTTTTGTTGCAGCATATACAAGTGATGCAACCGCAATAACGGTATCGCCTGCCCCACTTACATCTGCAATGGATCTGACATGGGTTGGAATAATTTTAGCATCAGTCCCCGCATCATAAAACATTCCTTTTTCAGATAATGTAATTAAAGATACTTGGTGATTTAAATGCATTTGAAGTGCCGCATGTACCGCTCTTAAATTTTCTAGTGTAACAGAAGCGATAGGCACTTGCAATCCTTCTTTTACTTCTTTTAAATTAGGTTTGAAAAGCGTCACACCTTTGTATGCTAAAAAGTTGTTTTTTTTAGGGTCCACTGACATTACAATATTTCGAGCAGAACAAACAGCAATGGCTGCCTGAATAAATGATGGCGTTAACACCCCTTTATCATAATCTTCAAATATGACAACATCTGGTTTTTTTGCATCTACACAAGCGGTAAATTTTTGAAGTAACGCAGCTTGAATATCATTATTAATAGGCGTTGTAATTTCTGCATCTAAGCGCATCATTTGTTGATTGCGGCTCATGACACGTGTTTTATTGGTGGTTATGCGGGAAGCATGTGTAAGTAAATAACTCGTGTCAATATGCTCTGCTTCAAATAATGATTGGAGTAAAACACCATCTGCATCTGAACCAATTACAGATACAATGGTTGTTTGTGCACCCAGTGCTACTGTATTTAAAGCAACATTGGCAGCACCCCCCACGCGGTGTTCTTTGCGCTGCAAAGACACTACCGGAACAGGCGCTTCGGGAGATATACGGTCTACCTGACCCCACCAATAAGTGTCAAGCATAACGTCTCCAATGATTACAACTTTTAGCTTGCTAAAGTCTATGAAAAGTTGGTCAAAATTTGTCATGTTTATTTTTTATTACTTCGCACTGCAAGGTAATACAAAGGAATACCTAATAGTGCAATAATGAGCCCAGGCCATGTAAAATTAGGCTTATAAATGATCAATAATACACAAAACAGGGTCCCCATTAAAACATAAATTGCCGGTAAAACAGGATAACCTACCGCTTTATATGGACGCTCCATTTCTGGGCGTTTTTTGCGTAAAATAAAGATGCCTATAATGGTTAAAACATAAAATATCACAACAATAAAGGAAACCATATCTAATAGGTCGCCATATTTACCACTTAAACATAATAAAGCAGCTACAAGGCATTGTGCCCATAAGGCCCATTCTGGTACTGCATTTTTATTGAGGGTAGATGCTTTCTTAAAAAACAAACCGTCTTGCGCCATCGTATAATACACCCTTGCACCTGCTAAAATTAATCCATTGTTACAGCCAAACGTAGAAATCATAATCATAACTGCAATTACATAAGTGCCTATATTTCCAAAAATAGCATTGGCAGTAGATACGGCTACCCTATCTGCGGGTGCATGCGCAATATCATTTAATGGAAGTACACTGATGTACATGAGGTTAGCAGACACATAAATAATAGTAACAATGAGTGTACCTAAAAATAAACTGAGTCCAATATTGCGTTTTGGATTTTTAATTTCTCCTGCAATAAATGTTACGTTGTTCCAAGCGTCACTACTAAAAATAGACCCTACCATGGAAGCCGCGATGGCTCCAAATATAGCTAGGCCAATAACGGGCGTTGTGCTATTGTCTGCGGCAATGGATTTCATAGACCATGCGTCCTGCCAATTGGCATTCCAAATTTCCGATTTAGCAGCGAGTAAAAACCCAAAGCCTATTAGTCCAAAAAGAGAAACAAGTTTGGTTACCGTAAAGGTGGTTTGAATGAGTTTGCCTCCCTGTACCCCTTTGGTATTGATATAGGTTAAGAGAATAATAATGGCGATGGAAACAAACTGAGCTGGATAGATTTTTAGCACCCCTACCTGAAATATAATATTGGCATCCGTCATTTCTAATGCTGGAAAAAAATAGCCCGCAAATTTGCTAAACGCTACTCCAACAGCCGCAATAGTACCTGTTTGAATTACTGAAAAAAAGCTCCAACCATATAAAAACCCAAGTAATGGATTGTAAGACTCTTTTAAGTATACATACTGACCTCCTGCTTTTGGGAACATGGCACTAAGCTCACCATAACTTAAAGCTGCTGTAAGGGTCATAAAGCCAGTTATAAGCCATACAACCACTAACCAGCCTGCCGAGCCCACATTACGGGTAATATCGGCACTTACAATAAATATTCCTGAACCAATCATGCTACCAGCAACAATCATGGTGGCATCCAGCAAACCTAAAGATGGTTTAAAAGTGGGTGTAGTTGTACTCATAAAAAAAGTTCTGTTGGTTAAAACAGAACTTCAAGATAATTAAAAAAAATAAGAAATTGGAGGCCTATTTTTTTGCTTTATACAATTCATTTAAACCTTTTACAAGGTCTGCAGTAATATCGTAAGCAGTGTCTTTATAATACATAGAAAGCATATCCGAATTGTTGCCCAAAATAAAAGCATAACCTTTAGCTTTATTGTATTCGGCTAAATAATCCGTAATTTTTTTCTTTACGTCTTGTAATTTTTTCATGCTTTCATCCTGCATTTCATTGTTCATCATTTGCTCCTTACTTTTAAAAGTTTTATCCATTTGTTGGAGCTCCTGTTGTCTAGCATTTACTTCTGCCTCAGACATGCGCTGACCATTTTTTTGCAACTCTTGGTATTTTGCTGCAAACACTTCTTTTAATTGATTGAGTTCGTTGTTGTTCTGCTGCGCTTTTGATTGAATAGAGTTACTCACTTCTTTGTAGTAATTGAACTGAGATTCTACTGAATCGATTTCAAAATAAGCAATGCGGAAATCACCAGCTGCAACTGCTTTAGAACCTGTTGCTACTGCAGACTTGTTACCGGTAAACTGAAAATAAAACAGAACCGCAACGGCAATTCCTAAAACAACATTTACAATTGTATTGATATTTTTCATGACACTAATTTATACATTTTATCTATTAAAAAGTAAAAGTAGGAAGTGTTGGCTTCCTACTTTTACAAATATACTAAGGCTATAAAATATTATTCTTCCTCATCAAAGCTCATCGCCTCTCTAGTGGTTGCTAATACTTCATATTCTTCTTTGCTTCCTACAATCATGTTCTCGAACTCTTTTTGTCCGGTACCTGCAGGAATCAAATGACCTGTAATTACATTTTCTTTAAGACCTAACATCAAGTCTTTTTTACCTTGTATTGCCGCTTGGCTCAATACTTTGGTGGTTTCTTGGAAGGAAGCAGCAGAGATCCAACTTCTAACACCAAGAGACGCTTTAGTAATACCCAGTAACACTGGTGTAGCAGTTGCAGGTTTTGCATCACGCACTTCCACTAGCTTCCTGTCCGAACGACGTAGAATTGAATTCTCTTCGCGTAGTTCTCTCAATGTTATAATTTGACCAGCTTTGTACGTTGTACTTTCGCCAGCTTCTGTAACTACTTTTTTATCATAGATACGGTCATTTTCTTCGATAAAGTCAAATCTATCTTCTAGATCCTCCTCTAAGAATTTAGTATCACCAGCATCTACAATTTCAACCTTCTTCATCATCTGACGAACAATCACTTCTACGTGCTTGTCATTGATTTTTACACCTTGTAAACGGTAAACCTCTTGGATTTCATTTACAACGTATTCTTGTACCGCAAATGGTCCTTTAATAGCAAGGATTGCTGCAGGTGCAATTTGTCCATCAGACATTGGCGTACCCGCTTTAACGAAGTCACCATCTTGAACCAGGATTTGACGTGTTAATGGTACTAAGTACTTTTTAACCATGCCATCTTTAGATTCAACAATGATTTCTCTGTTACCACGCTTAACGCTACCAAATGCAACCACACCATCAATTTCACAAACAATCGCAGGGTTACCCGGATTTCTTGCTTCAAATAATTCAGTTACACGTGGAAGACCTCCCGTGATATCGCGGAGCTTACCTAAAATACGAGGAATTTTAACCATTACAAAACCAGCTTTTACTTCGTCGCCTTCTTCTACAGCGATGTGAGATCCTACTGGTAAGTTGTAATGTTTGTTGTCTTTTCCTTCTACAATAATTGTAGGTATTTTGGTTTTATCTTTTGTTTCAATAACCACTTTTTCGCGGTGACCTGTTTGCTCATCGGCCTCATCACGGTAGGTAATACCTTCGAGAACGTTTTCAAATTTGATCTTACCGTTTTGCTCAGAAACAACGACGTTGTTAAATGGATCCCAAGTACAAATCACATCACCTTTTTTCACTTCTTGACCATCTTTAACGTTTAAGGTTGCACCATAAGGAACGTTGTTGGTGATCATGAGACGGTCGTTTTTAACATCCGTGATTCTTACTTCACCAGTACGTCCAATAACAATTTTAGCTTTTTTGCCTTCATTGTTAACAGATTCAACAGTACGTAATCCGTCAAACTGAATGGTACCATCAAACTTAGCTACTAATGTAGATTCGATAGAAGCAGATCCTGCCACACCACCTACGTGGAACGTACGAAGTGTAAGCTGTGTACCTGGTTCACCAATTGATTGCGCTGCAATAATACCCACTGCGTCACCACGTTGAGCGAGGTAACCCGTTGCTAAGTTTTTACCATAACATTTTACGCAAACACCACGCTTACTTTCGCAAGTAAGTACAGAACGAATCTCTACTGATTCGATTCCAACTTCATCAATTTCTTTAGCAACATCAGATGAAATTTCTTCACCTGCATTGATAATTAATTGTTCCGTTACTGGATGGTAAACATTATGTAATGAAGTACGACCTTCAATTCTATCTGCTAATGCTTCAATAATATCTTCATTGTCTTTTAGTGCAGATGTAGCAATACCTCTTAAAGTACCACAATCATCATCCGCAATAACAACGTCTTGAGAAACGTCCACTAGACGACGGGTTAAGTAACCTGCATCCGCCGTTTTTAACGCCGTATCCGCAAGTCCTTTACGTGCACCGTGCGTAGAAATAAAGTAATCTAATACGTTAAGACCGCTTTTGAAGTTAGATAAGATTGGGTTTTCAATTACCTCAGATCCTGCACTACCACTCTTACGTGGCTTAGCCATTAGACCTCTAATACCTACGAGCTGCTTAACCTGTGTTTTACTACCACGAGCACCAGAATCAAGCATCATGTAAACAGAGTTAAAGCCTTGCTTATCTGTTTGCATTTCATGCATCAATGTTTCGGTAATTCTCGTATCTACACGACCCCATATATCAATAACTTGGTTGTAACGCTCGTTATTGGTAATAAGACCCATGTTGTAGTTTTCCCAAACTTCTTCTACTTCTGCTTTAGCATTATCAAGTAACTCGCCACGCTTATCAGGAACGATAAGGTCGTTTACGTTAAATGATAAACCGCCACGGAATGCCATTTTAAATCCTAATGTTTTAATATCATCTAAGAATTTAGCGGTTGTAGGAACGTTTGTGATTTTAATGATATTACCAATGATATCTCTTAAAGATTTTTTTGTTAATAGTGCATTAATATATCCTACTGGTGCAGGTACATGTTGGTTGAATAAAACTCGACCAACCGTTGTTTCAATTAATTTTTTAACAATCACACCACCTTCACGCACATTGGTTTTTACTTTAATGTTCGCATGCAAGTCTACACGGTTTTCATTGTACGCAATGATTACTTCATCCATGCTGTAGAACGCCATGCCTTGTCCTTTAACGGTTTCAGTAGCAGTAGTTTTCTTACCCTTTGTGATATAGTATAATCCAAGTACCATGTCCTGAGAAGGAAGGGTGATTGGCGTACCATTTTGTGGGTTAAGGATGTTGTGTGAAGAAAGCATTAATAACTGTGCTTCAAGTACCGCTGCACTACTAAGTGGAACGTGTACCGCCATTTGGTCACCATCAAAATCCGCGTTAAACGAAGACGTTACGAGTGGGTGTAATTGAATGGCTTTACCTTCAACCAACTTAGGTTGGAATGCTTGAATAGACAAGCGGTGAAGTGTTGGGGCACGGTTTAATAATACCGGGTGACCTTTTAAAATATTTTCTAAGATATCCCAAATCACAGCTTCTTTTTTATCTACTAATTTTTTAGCAGACTTCACTGTTTTTACAATACCTCTTTCAATTAATTTACGAATAACAAATGGCT
>JBIISK010000005.1:0-78768 GCA_044341045.1 Sediminibacterium sp.
AGGGTGGTAAAGAACGTATTCAAAGTTTCCGTGGAGACGTAATCAAGTTACAAGGAACTGGAGCAACTGCTTCATTCACTGTACGTAAGATTTCGGATGGCGTAGGCGTTGAGCGTTTATTTCCTATTCTATCTCCAAATATCGAATCTATCCAATTAAACAAAACGGGTAAGGTTCGTCGTGCTAAACTATACTACCTACGCGAGCGTAGTGGTAAAAGTGCACGTATTAAAGAAAAACGTTTCTAGTCAAACAATACCTTTTTACAAACGGAAGTTAGCATCAAGCTACTTCCGTTTTTTTATGCCTTTTATTTGGGCCTTTACATGCTTTTTCCCCTACCTTTATAATCTTAAATCAAATCATTATGGGCAACTTAGGATTTCAAGAAATATTACTCATC
This sequence comes from Sediminibacterium sp., assembly GCA_044341045.1. GTDB lineage: Bacteria > Bacteroidota > Bacteroidia > Chitinophagales > Chitinophagaceae > Sediminibacterium. Next base: position 404 of record JBIISK010000005.1, read on the forward strand.
GCAGTAGTGGTACTTGTATTATTTGGCGGACGAAAAATTCCAGAATTTATGCGCGGCCTTGGTAAAGGTATCCGTGAATTCAACGATGCAAAAAACAACGTGAAAAAAGAACTAGAAGAAGGTATCAAAGAAAAAGATACACAAGCTTAATTCTGATCTCACTTTTACTGACTAACAAACAACTTTAGCCTTTGTTTCGGTTCACTACAATCAAAGACTATCATAACAATTTACAGAGCGGCCAAACCACAGTTGTGGAGGCCGTTCGTTTTTTTGTGGAAACAGCTAAAAGCGGTAGCTCTTTAAATGCATGGCTTACAATTTACGAAGACGACGCTTTGCAAGCAGCAAAAAAACTAGACGAACACATTACCGCCGGACAACCTTTACTACCATTACATGGTGTAATACTGGGTTTAAAAGATGTGATTGCTTATAAAAATCATCCTTTGTCTGCTGCTTCAAAAATCCTACAAAATTTCCATTCTATTTTTGACGCCACTGTTGTAGAAAAATTACTAGCAGCAGGCGCCATTATTTTGGGTAGACAAAACTGTGATGAGTTTGCAATGGGGAGTAGCAATGAAAACTCGGCGTATGGTCCAGTAAAAAATGGCATCGACCCAGCGCGTGTACCAGGCGGATCATCAGGTGGATCTGCAGTAGCTGTTCAGATGAATCACTGCATGATAAGCTTAGGGTCAGATACTGGCGGCTCTGTTAGACAGCCCGCAGATTTTTGTGGTATTGTAGGACTCAAACCTTCTTATGGTAGAATTTCACGTTACGGACTAATTGCGTACGCTTCTTCTTTTGATCAAATTGGCATTTTTGCAAAATCGGTAGCGGATGTTGCAGTGGTGCTAGAAGTCATTGCAGGTCCGGACGATTATGATAGTACGGTATCTGAACTACCCGTTCCATCCTACAGTGCTTTTGTGAATGAACCAAACTCAAAAAAACGAATTGCTTATTTTAAAGAAGCACTAGAACATCCAAGTTTAGATCCTGAAATTAAGGCAGCTATTTACGCAACTATTGGTAGTATGCAAAAGGCAGGTTATACTGTAGATGCCGTATCATTTGATATGCTAGATTTAGTGGTGCCCACTTATTATGTATTAACGACCGCCGAAGCTTCTAGTAATTTGTCGCGCTACGATGGTGTCAAATTTGGACACCGCTCTAGCACTGAAAATAAAGACCTTACTGCACTTTATAAAAATGCTAGAAGTGAAGGTTTTGGTAAAGAGGTAAAGCGTAGAATTATGCTGGGCACTTTTGTATTAAGCGCTGGTTATTTTGATGCTTATTTTACCAAAGCGCAACAAATTAGAAAACTACTAGTGGACGGCGCGTCGCAGTTATTTCAAAATTACGATGCTGTAATTTTACCTACCGTTCCTAGTCCTGCATTTTTCATTGGCGATAATACTAAAGATTCGGTTGCTATGTTTTTAGCCGATATCTATACCGTCTATGCAAACCTTGTAGGAATTCCAGCAGTTTCAATTCCTTTGTATCAGCATTCTTCGGGACTTCCTTTTGGACTTCAAGTAATGTCTGCACCTTTTGAAGAGGTTGTATTACTTCAATTATCAACGGCAATTCAAAAATTACATGAATAAGTTTTTTCTTTTTTTGTTTTGTGTATTATTAATGTTGGTGCAAAATGCTGCATCCGCAAAAACAGTTGTGTCCGATACGATTATTGACGATAAAAAACCTTTTGCTAATTTATTTTTATACAATAAAGCAGTATCCAATAAACCCTATCAAGCACAAATCAATCCACGCGCTATTTCTTTTGTAGAAGAATATATTCGAAAGCAGGGCAAGTCACTTGAAAAAATGAAAGTATGGGGCAAACCTTATTTTGATTTGTACGATCAAATACTTTTCAATTATGGTATCCCAAAAGAAATGAAATACCTCAGTGTTATTGAAAGTCACTTAGGAGCAGGAGGCACTTCTTGGGCTGGCGCGGTGGGTCCTTGGCAGCTAATGCCCGGCGTTGCTAAAGAATATGGATTGCAAGTAGGAGGCTACTTGGATCAACGCACCGATTATTTTAAAAGCACGCATGTAGCAGCGCGCATCATGAAAAAATTATACGCCGAATTTAATGACTGGTTACTTGTAGTAGCTGCCTACAATTGCGGTAATGGATGTGTGCGTTCGGCAATTAGAAGATCAAAAACTAAAGACTTTTGGCAGTTACAATATTTTTTACCTGAAGAAACCCGCAACCATGTTAAAAAATTTATAGCCACTCACTTAATATTTGAAGGCGCTGGAGGATTTACCACCATGACGGCTGCAGAAGTAGCGCAGGCAAAAACCCAAATTAAAAATACACCGCTCACACTTTCTGCTGCAGAGCTTGCAGGCTCGGCACTCATAGAAGTATCTGGGAGGTTTAACGCACTCGTGGTAGCCAATGAATTACAAATTAATTTTCAGCAGTTTAACGCTTGGAACCCTGGTTTTGATAAAGCACTAGCAGCAGGTGAAAAATACGCCATGCGGATTTCAAAGGAAAAAGAAGCTACTTTTTTAGCTAAAAAAAATCAATTGTTGCTAGCGTCTGTGCGGGCTATTATTGAAGGGTCTGCACAGTAGTTAGTACTTTTTTGATGGCAGTCGCTTTCAATAAACACTCTTCATACTCTTTTTCCGGATCTGAATAAATGGTGATGCCACCACCTACTTGATAGCTTGCCCGCCTTTTATTGCTGTTGTAAAAAATGCTTCTAATAACGACGTTGAAATCAAAATCACCGGCTGGATTAAAATAGCCAACAGTGCCAGCATATAACCCACGCCTAGTAGGCTCTAATGTATCAATCGTTTCCATAACACTTTTTTTAGGGGCACCTGTCATACTACCCATTGGAAATGTAGCATCTAATATTTCAGAAAATGAAACCTTGTCATTGACCTTGCCGGTAATCGTAGAAATCATTTGATGTACCTGAGGAAAACTGTAAATACCAAAAAGTTCCGATACTGCTACCGAACCTTGTTCGCAAATTCTACTCAAGTCATTTCTTACAAGGTCTACCACCATTACATTTTCACTTTTATCTTTACTGCTGTTTTGAAGTGTCTCTAATTGCAACTGGTCGTCTGCATCGTTTTCTAGAACCCGTTTAATGGTCCCTTTAATGGGTTGCGAAATAAGTTGATTGCCTTTTTTTTGAAGGAATCTTTCTGGACTCGCGCACAAAAGATAATCATGATCATTTTTATAAAAGCATGCAAAAGGCGTAGGCGATAAATCCGTTAGTGCTATGTATAAATTTAGGGGGCCTGCATGTATATTTTCTACTTCAAAAGCCTGACAATAATTAATTTCATAAAAATCGCCACGTCTAATGAGCGCTAAAATTTTATCTACGTTTTCTAAATAAGCAGATTTACTAATGCGTGGCGTTATTTTTACTGAGGTGTTATTCTTTAATTGTGCTGAACTAGTATCATTGAATGAACTATCTAGTAGTTGTATTTGGTCAAAAATGAGCTGCGGTTTTTCGTATTCACTTTGGATGGTTACATTATTTCCGGAAAGTTCTATAACAACAGCAGGTGTATACAAATATGCTAGTGGAAACCCAGTAAGGTTTGGTTTAGCGTTAGGCTTTGTAATACGATGATATTCATAATTGAAATGCGCAAAAATCCATTCCCCATTATGCGTTTGAATGAATTTGTCAACGTCGTTAGCATTTACGCTATCAAGTGCTATACAAGAAGAAGGGTTAGCTGCTGCTATGCAATCAAGCGCGGCATAGGGCGACTCATAAGCATGGTTATCTAAAAAAGTGCAAACCTCAAACTGGTTGATCCAGTGTAAGATTTGCACTTTAAATACGTTGGGGTTATCTATTAAAAAAACCTGCTTATTTTTTTTCACGTAGGTTATAGATGATTAAAAATCATCGTCGTCGTCATCAAATCCACTGTTCTTATCGTCAAATAAATCAAACTCATTAAAGTCTTCGTCTAATTTAAAATCATCTTCGTCGGATCCTGTACCTTTCTTTTTAGGACTAGATGGCTTTTTAGTTTTACTTTTTGGTAAATCAAATTCCGCAAAGTCTGGATCCCAGCTTTCGTCTTCTTCGCTCGCATTCCAATCATCATTTTCTTCAGCTTCATCAAAATCATCATCGTCTTCGTCAACGGATTTTTTAGATGCGGACTTACTGTTAGATTTTTTCGGCGTTGACGTTTCGTCATCGTCGTCAAAATCATCATCTTCTTCTTGTTTTGAACTTTTAGAAGAAGCTTTTGGAGCAACTTTTTTGATTGCTGCTTTAGGGGCTGAGGACTTTTGATCCTTATCAGATTTAACTGCCATATTTCTAATAAGATTTACTGCGTAAAAATTCAACGCAAATTCCTTTTATCCAAATAAAATTGCAAAAAAATTAAAAATATTTTTTCTCCTAAATTTTTACTATTTGTTCGCGTCCCGGTCCGTTTGACACATAGGTTACTGGCGCACCAATATAATTATTAATAAAGTCTACGTAAGTATTCATGGTTGCAGGGAGCTCAGATGCCAATTTTAATTGAGTGGTATCCATATTCCAACCTTTAAAAGCCTGTAAAACAGGGTCAATTTGAATATTTGACATCTGGAAAGGCACTTCTTTGGTAGTAGTGCCATCTATGCCATATGCAGTACACACTTGTAGCTCTTCAAAGGTGTCTAAAACGTCGGCTTTTGTCATTACTACCTGGGTTACACCGTTAATCATACAGGCGTATTTAAGGGCTACTAGATCAATCCAGCCACATCTGCGCGGACGTCCAGTAGTTGCGCCAAATTCGCTACCGATTTTTCTAATTTCTTCACCCACACTGTCGTGTAATTCGGTAGGGAAAGGACCGCCACCTACTCTGGTACAATAAGCCTTTGTTACACCAAATACTTCATTGATAAGTTTTGGAGATACGCCAAGACCTGTACAAACACCCGCAGAAATAGTATTTGAAGAAGTAACAAATGGGAATGTGCCAAAATCGATATCTAACATACTTCCTTGCGCACCTTCTGCTAATACTTTTTTGCCTGCTTTAATTTGATCATTGATATAATATTCGCAGTTGATTACGTTGAGTGTTTTTAAAAACTCAAGCGCTTCAAAAAACTCTTCTTCCCATGCAGAAATATCTTCAATGAAATGAAAATTGTCTAATAATTTTTGGTGCTTTAAACGGAGCTTAATGTATTGTGTAGTAAAACGCTTATCTAGCAAATCGCCTACTCTTAAAGCGTTACGGCCTGTTTTGTCCATGTACGCTGGCCCAATACCTTTAAGGGTAGAGCCAATTTTACTTTCACCTTTTGAAAGTTCAGATGCTTTATCTAGTGCTCGGTGTGTTGGAACAATAATATTGGTACGTGCAGAAATAAATAAATTTTTGCGTACATCAATACCAAATGCTGCTACTGCATCACATTCTCTTTTTAAAGTTACCGGATCAAGTACCACACCACCACCAATAATATTGATTTTGTTTTGGTGAAATATACCAGAAGGTATTTGGTGAAGCACCATTTTTTTGCCTTCTACATATAATGTGTGTCCAGCATTAGGTCCGCCCTGAAAGCGCGCAACAATATCATAATTGGGTGCAAAATAATCTACTATTTTACCTTTCCCTTCGTCACCCCATTGTAACCCTAATAATACGTCAACCATAAATTCAAATTTGAGGAACAAAAATAAGTCTTGGAAGGCCTAATAAAAATTAATTTTCTGCTTCGGCGTCAAAACGGTCTACAGTTTGAATGCCATGTAGGGCTTTAAGCCTTGTAACAAGTACTTCTAGCTCTTCTTTGTCGTGTACAAATATTTTTATGGTACCCTCAAATAGGCCTTCTTTGGATTCAATGGTAAGACCCGCAATATTGATGCGTAAATCCCCACTAATAATATTGGTAATCTTATTAATAACCCCTACATCGTCTAGTCCAATAATTTTTAGACCCGTTAAAAACGATATTTCTTTGTTTTTTGCCCACTTAGTTTTTACAACCCGGTGCCCATAATTGGCTAATAATTGTGTAGCATTTGGACAGTTGGTGCGATGTATAATGAGTCCTTTTCCGGTACTAACAAAGCCAAATACATCATCACCAGGTATTGGATTGCAACACCTCCCAAGGGCGTACTTAATTTTGTCGCTACTTTCTCCAAAAATGATTAGTTCCGATTCTTTTTTAGAATAGGTTTTGGTAGACCCTATTTCGGTGGAGGTTTCGGTTAGTATAGGTTTTGGTTTTGGGATTTCGATTTTATCGCCGTGTACCAAAAAGTCTTTGAGTTCTTTTAGATCAATAGATTTGGTGGCAATTTTATAGTGCAAATCGAGTCCCGAAGGGAGCTTGTAAAAATGGACCAGTTCTTCAAGGTTGTGCTGGCTATAAGCAGCGCCCATACTCTCTAATTTACGTTGAAGCACATATTTACCATCTTCTGCAATGGTTCTTTTTTCTTCACGTAAAGCATCTTTAATTTTATTTTTTGCTTTCGCAGTTACAACAAAACCCAGCCAATCTTCAGAAGGTTTTTGTTTGTTACTCGTAATAATTTCTATTTGATCGCCACTGCGCAGCACATGACTTAAGGGTACTAATTTATGTTGTACTTTTGCACCAATACATTTAGAGCCTACTGCAGAGTGAATGGCAAAAGCGAAATCAAGTGCGGTACTTCCTGTAGGCAACATTTTCACTTCGCCCTTTGGTGTGTACACGTATATTTCTTCTGCTAAAAACGATGTTTTAAAATCTTGTAAAAAATCTAGACCCGCACCATCTTGTGTACTTAATACTTCTCTAATTTGACCAAACCATTTATCAAAACGATCTTCACTGTCATTGCCTTCTTTGTATTTAAAATGCGCAGCTAAGCCTTTTTCAGCAATTTCATTCATGCGCTTAGACCTGATTTGAACCTCTACCCATTTACCTTGCGGCCCCATAACGGTAGTGTGCAAAGCCTCGTATCCATTGCTTTTGGGGTTACTTAGCCAGTCTCTTAAGCGTTCTGGCGAAGGCATGTATTCATCGGTAATTGTTGAGTATACTTTCCAACAATCTTCTTTTTCTTTTTCGGGTATCGAATCTAAAATAATTCGGATCGCAAATAGGTCATATACTTCTTCAAATGCAACACCCTTCTTTTTTATTTTATTCCAAATCGAGTGAATACTTTTAGGCCTTCCATATATTTCAAATTCAAAACCACTATTGATTAGCTTTTCTTTAATAGGTTTTACAAACTCATTAATATACCTAGTACGTTCTCTTTTTGTTTCTGCTAATTTTTTTGCAATGTCTTTGTATCCAGCAGGCTCCATGTATTTCATGGATAAATCTTCAAGTTCTGTTTTTACATTGTAAAGACCCATCCGGTGCGCAAGCGGCGCGTATACCCAAATGGTTTCGGAGGCAATTTTTAATTGCTTTTCCGTTTTCATATGATCTAGCGTACGCATATTATGTAAGCGGTCGGCTAGCTTAATAAGTATAACACGAGGGTCATCGGTGAGGGTTAATAAGATCTTTTTAAAATTTTCTGCTTGCTGTGAAGTGTTGGTGTCCATGACCGACGAAATCTTGGTAAGACCATCAACAATTTTTGCAATTTCGGTGCCAAATTCGCGCTGCACGTCTTCGAGCGTAATATCCGTATCTTCTACAGTATCATGTAAGAGCGCGCAAATGGTACTTCTTACACCCAGGCCAATTTCTTCAACGCAAATCATGGCAACAGCAATGGGGTGTAAAATATAAGGCTCGCCACTTTTACGGCGCATTGTTTTGTGTGCATCGGCAGCCATTTCAAAAGCTTGCCTTACCAGTTCTTTATCGCCTTTTTTTAGTTTAGGCCTCAGGCTCCTAGAAAGGGCACGGTAATGCCTAACGATTTCGTTTTTCTCTTGCTCGGCATTTAAATTATATTTTGGAAGTGCAAGTTCGGCACTCATTTGCGGGTCCTGGTCCATATCTTTTACGAATATACGAATTAGCCCGCTTTTTTTGTGCTTACATTTGTAGTTCTATATGAGTATTTCGACCCCTAAAAAAGTTTTTAGTTTTTTATTATTGGTTAGGGTTTTCAAATTTGTAAAGCCCTACCGTTCCTTATTTTATGGTAGCGTTTTGCTTGCCATCGTAATGGCTATTTTTGCGCCGGTTCGTCCATATTTAATTCAGTTAACGGTAGATATGGCAACCGAAAAAACAGTGCATATTCCGGGCTGGCTCAAGCTATTTATTGCCCAGCAAAATGTATCAGATGCGTCAAAATTTATCATTGCAGTAACGCTTTTTCAGGTGGTATTTTTGTTTGTTGAAACAGCTATTCGGTTTTTCTTTTCCTTTATGACAGCGGCTCTAGGACAGCGCGTAGTAAAGGAATTGCGTATTGCTGTATATGAAAAAATTGTAGGCTTACATTTGCGTCAATTTGATACCACACCTATTGGTACGCTCACTACTAGAACTATTGATGACATTGAAAGAATCAACGATATTTTTTCGGATGGCCTGATTCCAATCATTGCAGATTTACTCACCATTATTTTTACGTTGGCTACCATGTTTTGGATTAATTGGCAGCTTACGCTGGTGAGTTTAGCGCCATTTCCCATCATGATTATTGCTACTTATTTTTTTAAGGAAAGTGTCAATAAAAGTTTTGTTGAAGTGCGTAATGCAGTGGCTCATTTAAATGCATTTATCCAAGAACATTTATCTGGCATGGCAGTGGTGCAAGCTTTTGCAGCAGAGGGCAGGGAACTATATAAGTTTAAAAAAATTAACGCAGAACACCGCCTCGCAAACATCAAAGCTATTTTTGCATATTCAGTGTTTTTTCCAATTGTAGAAGTGGTGCTCGCCATCAGTACGGGCCTACTGGTATGGTTTATTGCAGGCAATGCACTAGACGCAGGGCTTTTAATGTCTTTTATTCTTTATCTGAATCAGTTATTTAGGCCACTCCGTGTGATTGCAGATAAATTTAACTTACTCCAAATGGGGATGGTTGCCGCCGAAAGGGTATTTAAAGTAATGGACAATCCCGATCAAATGCCAGCGGATAGCGCTGTTAGCATAGATGCGGGCGTGTTAAAGGGAAATATCGATTTCAAAGACGTTTGGTTTGCTTACAAAGAAGAACAATATGTCCTAAAAGGCATCAATTTTAGTATACATGCGGGCCAGACGGTGGCGCTTGTAGGCCATACGGGCAGCGGCAAAACTTCAATTATTAGCCTGCTTAATAGACTTTATACCATTAACAAGGGGGAGTTGCTTTTAGACAGGAAGCCTTTAACAGCATATACCCTTGAAAGCCTAAGACGCAATATAGGCGTGGTTTTGCAGGATGTTTTTTTGTTTTCAGGGTCTATTTTGGACAATATTACCCTACGAAACCCGGCCATTACTGAGGCGGAAGTCATACAAGCGGCTAAACTAATGGGCCTTCACGATTTTATCATGCAACTACCGCGTGGATACCATTATCATGTGATGGAGCGGGGTGCTACATTAAGTTTGGGCCAGCGTCAACTCATATCATTTATAAGGGCTTTACTCTATAATCCATCTGTTTTGGTACTAGACGAAGCCACATCTTCTGTTGATTCAGAAACAGAACTGCTCATAGAAAAAGCTACCGAAACTCTTATAACTGGCAGAACCTCAATTGTTATTGCCCACCGCCTGTCTACCATTAGAAAGGCTGATTTAATTATTGTACTCGACAAAGGGGAGGTAAAAGAGACTGGAAATCACGAATCTTTACTTCAAAAGAACGGTTTTTATGCCCGATTGTATGAAATGCAATTTGAAAAGAAAGAGCCCCTTTCTGTGTAGGATTTCAGGGGTATAATCCCTATCTTTGCCGCAAATTTCGAGAAAGGTATGACGTTTAGAAGCATTAAATCTTTACTGGTAAAGACTTTCAGCGTTTTTTCGTTGCTGTTAGCGACCCAGGCATTTGCCGGAGAAAATCAAACACCAGCCACTTCAGCAGCGGGGGCTGTAGCGCCTGCGGAAGCAGAAGCGCATGGTGCTAAAAAAGAAGGTGATTTTAATGTAACTGAAACCATTTTAGAGCATATCAAAGACGATCATAGCTGGCATATGTGGGGTCATGTATCTATTCATTTACCGGTGATCCTAAAAACGTCTAAAGGCTTTGAAGTTTTCTCTTCAGAAAAATTAGTAGACGAACACCACGAGCCAGCAGTGTACAAAGGCAATTTTGATTACAAACTTGTTGAGGGTAAAACAAAAATTGTGGATGCGAACGGGAACGTTGATGAAGAAGCTAGTAAGCAACTCTGGGATTTTTCTATCACTAAAAACGTAGCAAGTTTATTTATCTCTGTTTTTATTTTACTAGTGGTGTTATTAAGCGCTGCTGCAGCGTATAAAAAAACAGGTGTAAAATCTGCACCTAAAGGACTTCAATCTTTTATGGAGCCTATTATTTTATTTGTAAGAGACGAAGTAGCGATTCCAAATATTGGTGCAAAAAAAGCAGGCAAATACATGCCTTTTTTATTAACTATTTTCTTTTTGATTTTAGTCAATAACTTTTTAGGCCTTATTCCTTTTTTCCCAGGTGGCGCAAATGTGAGTGGTAATATTGCATTTACCATGACACTTGCTGTGTGCGTGTTTATTGTAGTAAATTTAAGTGCGAATAAAAGCTACTGGGAACATATTTTTTGGATGCCTGGTATGCACTGGAGTATGAAATTATTTTTAGCACCGATCGAGTTAATTGGTGTATTTACAAAGCCAATTTCTTTAATGATTCGTTTGTTTGCGAACATTACTGCAGGCCACATTCTAGTATTAAGTTTGATTTGTTTGATCTTCATATTCAAAACGGTTTTTGCTTCAGCAATTGCTGTTCCATTCGCAGTGTTTATTGGTATGATTGAGTTGTTGGTTGCATTTTTGCAAGCCTTCATCTTTACCATGCTTGCAGCAATGTATATTGGAATGGCTACAGAGGAGCACCACCATGATGCACATGGAGAAGCGGCACATCACTAAAAAATTATAATAACTTTTTTTCAATAACAATTAAAACGTAACAAAATGGTAGTAGGAAGTGTTGCCGCAATCGGCGCTGGATTAGCTGCTATCGGTGCTGGTATCGGTATCGGTCAGATTGGTAAAGGTGCAGTAGAAGGTATTGCACGTCAGCCAGAAGCTGCTAATGAAATCCGTTCAAACATGATCGTAGCTGCGGCTTTCGTAGAGGCAGTTGCATTGTTTGCAGTGGTAGTAGCCCTTTTGGGTAACGGCTAGTCCGTAAAATGTTATACAAGGTCTCGCGCAAAGGGCAACAGACCTTGTATTTTTTCAAGATTTTTTTTAATTAAGATAAATGTCTTTTATGTTGTTAGAGATCAATCCGCTGGTATTACCTGATATCGGACTTGTATTCTGGAACACCGTTGCATTCTTATTATTACTAGTTGTACTAGGAAAGTTTGCATGGAAACCTATTTTAAAAGCGATCAACGATCGTGAGCAAGGTATCGAAGATGCTTTAGCGAAGGCCGATAAAATGAAATCTGAATTAGCAGCGATGCAATCAGAAAATGAGGCTTTACTTGCAAAGGCGCGTGAAGAAAGAGCTACTTTAATCAAGGAAGCAAAAGAAACCGCTGACAAAATGGTTGCTGAAGCGAAAGAAAAAGCAAAAGCGCAGTATGACGCTATTGTTGCTGATGCGCAGGTTGCTATCAATCAACAAAAAAATGCCGCTTTAACTGATGTAAAAAATCAGGTGGGTGCGCTTGTTATTGAAGTAGCTGAAAAAGTGTTACACAAAGAACTAAGCAACAAAGCTGCACAAGAAACGTATATCAACGAATTAGCTGAAGGCGTTAAATTAAACTAAGCAAAATGCCCAATCCAAGATTAGCAAGCAGGTATGCAAAAAGTTTATTAGACTTAGCCATTGAAAAAGGGCAGTTGGATACAGCTTATGCAGACATGAAATATTTGCAGGCAGTATGTGCGGCTAGTGCAGAATTTGTAAATCTTTTGCGTAGCCCCATTATTAAAGCCGATCAAAAAAATAGCATCATTACAGCAGTTACTACTGGAAAGGTGAGTGAACTTACGGCTTCTTTTAATAACCTACTTGTTAGAAAAGGAAGAGAAAGTGATTTGCCAGAAATTGCAACTGCTTTTGTAGAGCAATACAATGCTTTAAAAGACATTCATAAAGTAACACTTACGACTGCTGTAGAAGTAAGTGTCGATTTACAAAATGCCATTGCGCAAAAAGTAAAAACAGCACATTCATTTGCGAGTGTAGAATTAGAATCAAAAGTAGATCCTTCATTAATTGGTGGATTTGTGCTTGAGTTTGATAACAACTTAGTAGATGCAAGTGTAGTAAGAGATTTAAGAGACATTAAAAAACAATTTCAGCAGAACTTATATGTTCCGCAAATGAAATAAACAATAACAAATCATCATTTATAAATAGAATATCATGGCCGACATTAAACCCGATGAAATATCAGCGATACTCAGACAGCAACTAAGCAATTTTAATGCAAGTGCTGACTTAGAGGAAGTAGGTACCGTATTACAAGTGGGAGACGGTATTGCCCGTGTATATGGCCTTAACGGCGTACGCAGTGGTGAACTAGTAGAATTTGAAAATGGAACCAAAGCCATTGCCCTTAACCTTGAAGAAGATAATGTGGGTGTGGTACTCATGGGTGAAAGCGGTTCCATCAAAGAAGGTGCAAAAGTTAAAAGAACTGGTAAAATTGCCTCTATTAAAGTAGGTGAAGGTGTTGTTGGTCGTGTAATCAACACATTAGGCGAACCTATTGATGGTAAAGGTCCAATTGCTGGTGATTTATATGAAATGCCACTTGAGCGTAAAGCGCCGGGTGTTATTTATCGTGAGCCAGTAAAAGAACCATTACAAACAGGTATCAAAGCAATTGATGCGATGATTCCGGTTGGTCGTGGTCAACGTGAGTTGGTAATTGGTGACCGTCAAACTGGTAAAACTGCTATTTGTGTTGATACCATTATCAATCAAAAAGAATTTTACGATGCAGGCAAGCCTGTATATTGTATATATGTAGCAATTGGTCAAAAAGCATCTACTGTTGCTGGTGTGATGAAAACACTTGCAGACAACGGTGCCATGGCTTATACAACCATTGTTGCTGCTCCTGCTGCAGATCCAGCTCCTTTACAATTCTATGCGCCATTTGCTGGTGCGGCCATTGGGGAGTACTTCCGTGATACCGGTAGACCTGCTTTAATTGTATTTGATGACTTATCTAAGCAAGCAGTTGCTTACCGTGAGGTATCATTACTTTTAAGAAGACCTCCTGGACGTGAAGCATATCCTGGTGACGTATTCTATTTGCACAGCCGTTTATTAGAGCGTGCCGCAAAAGTTATCGCGAATGATGATGTTGCAAAAAACATGAACGACTTACCTGCTTCTATTAAGCATTTGGTAAAAGGCGGCGGTTCATTAACTGCACTTCCAATTATCGAAACACAAGCGGGTGACGTTTCTGCATATATCCCTACAAACGTAATCTCAATTACGGATGGTCAGATTTTCTTAGAAGGTAACTTATTTAACGCAGGTATTCGTCCAGCGATTAACGTAGGTATCTCTGTAAGTCGTGTGGGTGGTAATGCACAGATTAAGTCAATGAAAAAAGTAGCAGGTACCCTTAAATTAGACCAAGCTTTATACCGTGAGTTAGAAGCGTTCTCTAAATTTGGTGGAGACCTTGATGCTGCAACTAAATCTGTAATTGACAAAGGTGCACGTAACGTAGAAATCTTAAAGCAAGCACAGTACACACCGTTTACCGTAGAAAAGCAAGTTGCAATCATTTATTTAGGTACACAAGGTTTACTTCGTGAAGTAGCCGTTAAAAATGTAAAAGAATTTGAAGCTCATTTCTTAATGGAAATGGAAAACAAATTACCAGAAGTTTTAGCTGCTTTCAAAAAAGGAGATTTACCTGAAGATGGCCTTAACAAAATGGTTGAATTAGCTAAAGGGTTAATGCCTCAATACAAATAATAGCATTATCTATATTTTTAAAAGCCTCCACTTTTGTGGGGGCTTTTTTATTTGCGAACATCTTGGTTACTTGTTTGTTATAATACTATGTCGTCAGTAATTCAAGTACAGGGTCTCACTAAAAAATTTGGGCATCAATTTACAGCAGTCAATGATTTATCATTTTCTGTAAATAAAGGAGATGTGTATGGCTTTTTAGGTCAAAATGGTGCGGGTAAAAGTACGACGATACGTATGCTGCTTTCATTAATTGAACCAACGGCTGGGCATATAGAAATTTTTGGTTTGCCATTAGCTAGCAACCGCTCAGCAATTATGAAAAAAGTGGGGGCAGTAATTGAAAAGCCCGCTATGTATGAATACTTAACAGCCTTTCAAAACTTAAAAATATTTTCTGCATTAAGTGGCGTCTCAAAAACCAGACTTCAACTACTGCATGAGCTCGATGTTGTAGGCCTCCTCGCAAGAGCAAATGATTTGGTTCGGACTTTTTCTCAAGGGATGAAGCAACGACTAGCCATTGCAATGGCGATGGTTAATGATCCGGAGTTGATACTTTTAGATGAACCTACCAATGGGTTAGATCCACAAGGTATTGCAGATATTAGAAATTTAATTCTCAATTTAAGTAGAGAGCAAGGCAAAACGGTACTCGTTTCTTCTCACTTGTTATCAGAAATAGAGCAGGTAGCCACAAGGCTCATTATTATTGACAAAGGTTGCAAATTAGTAGAGGGCGATAGTAAAGACTTATTTGACACGAGTAAAACAGTGGTTGAAATTAATACCCTCAATAATGTGCAGGCTTTGCAAAAGCTTCTGCAAACCAGTTGGTCGGACCAAATACTTGTTGACCGCTGTAATAGCAAACAAGTGATCATGCAGCTCGATGAAAAACAACTTCCTTCTTTACACCAAAACTTAGTTGAACTTGGTATTGGTGTATTGTCTGTAAAGCCCATGCATTCTCTCGAAGATTATTTTTTACAAATCACTTCAACTCAAAAATATGTTTAGTCTCGTTCAAGTAGAGTTGTATAAAATATTTAAAAGGCCTAGAACCTATATTGCTTTTGGAGCAGTGGCTGCACTTATTGGTATCATTCAGTTTGGACTTAAAATAGATGGAAAAAGCTACCTCGATTTTATGCTGAACGATTTAAGCAGTTCACTTGAAATTGATGGCAAAATTTTAAATGGTTATTTGGTTTGTTATGTGATGCTTCAATTGCTGCTTGTGCATGTACCGCTTTTAATTGCACTCATTGCCGCCGATATGATATCTGGCGAAGCCAATATGGGCACGCTGCGTTTGCTTTTAATTAAACCTTATAGCCGAACTACTTTATTACTCGCAAAATTTATTGCAGCAATTATTTATACGTTAATGCTGCTGGTTTGGCTTGCGATTTTGGCACTTTTTGGAAGCATGCTTTTATTTGGTACCGATGATATGTTTTTATTAAAAACCAGCTATGTGGTTTTATTAAAGAAGTCGGATGTTTTTTGGCGTTATATTGGCGCTTTTGGTTTTGCAGCACTTGCCATGACAACGGTGGCTGCGCTTGGGTTCTTTTTGTCAGTATTTGCCGAAAACTCGATAGGCCCCATTGTTGCAACCATGAGTGTGATTGTTTTTTTTACCATTCTAAGCACGCTAAATATTCCAATTTTTAATTTGATCAAGCCTTATTTGTTTACTACGCATATGATTGGGTGGAAAGAGTTTTTTGATATTAAAGTAAATGCCTCCAATGAAGCCATTATTGGGAGTATTCAAAATCCAGAGAAAATTATTAAAGCATCGCTTGTACTTGTAGCACATACCATTGGATTTTTTGTTGCCACTTTACTGGTGTTTAGAAAAAAAGATATCCTTAGTTAATATTCGAGTATGAAAAAGTGTCGATTGTTTGTATTGTTTATTTTTTGCGCATCGCTTGCAGTGGCGCAGGACGTTACGCAGCTTATTAAAAAAGTAAAGGCAAAACTTGAGCTTGTAGATAATTACGAAGCAACTGGTGTCATGAAAACGGATATCGCATTTATAAAAGCGCCAATTGGAAAAATTAAAATTTATTTCAAGAAGCCCAATTTATTTAAAATCAAAAAAGAAGGTGGTATTTCTTTACTTCCAAAAGGAGGGCTTTCTGTTAATTTAAGTTCACTTATCGCTTCATCAAATTATTCCACCATCGATGCGGGGGTTCAAGAATTAGGTGCTAAAAAGCTAAGGGTGGTAAAGCTACTTCCTAATGAAGAAGCCAGTGATGTAGTGATTAGTACGCTCTATATCAATGAAAAAGAAAGTTTAATTGAAAAAGCCATTACAACGACCAAAGAAAATGGAACGTATACCATGCTTATGAATTATGGCGTCTATAGTAATGTTGGGTTACCGGATAAAGTGGTGTTCGAATTCAATACTAAAAACTATAAGCTACCTAAGGGGATTACGCTAGAATTTGAAGATGATAGCAAGCCGCTTTCTGCAGCACAACAATTAAAAAATAAAAAAGGGCGTGTAGAAATTAGTTACAAAAACTATATCGTTAATAAAGGTATTCCTGCCGCTGTTTTCAATTAGATTATTGTTCTTCAATTCTTTCATCTACAGCACCAGCAAGCATACGCGCACTTCTTTTGCGTAGTGGATTAATGCGCATTTCTTTGTAGCCTTTTCTGATTCTTATAATTTCAATGCACTCAAAAGTGGCAGCCACAAAAGAGCTATGATCTGCTATGCCTTTGCCAGCAATATCAAAAGCGGTGCCATGGTCTGGGCTGGTTCTTACTGCAGATAGTCCAGCAGTAAAGTTGACGCCTTCGCCAATGGCAAGGGATTTAAAAGGAATTAAACCCTGGTCGTGATACATAGCAAGTACAGCATCAAATTTTTCATATTGTCCTCTTGCAAAAAATGCGTCGGCGCTGTAAGGTCCAAATGCAAGTATGTTATTTTTTTTGGCTTCTACTATAGCTGGTTTAATAATTTCAAGTTCTTCTTTACCAATAAGGCCTTCATCGCCAGCGTGTGGGTTAAGCCCTAGTACCGCAATTTTTGGTTTGTCAATACTAAAATCTTGTTGCAAACTGGTATACATCATTTTTAGTTTGCTCATGATGCCTTCTACCGTAATATATTTATTGACTTCGGAAATAGTAACATGCTCGGTGAGAAGTCCAATGCGTAAATTTTCAGCAACCATAAACATTAATACGTCCTTTACCCCAAACAGGCTTTTTAAATAAGGGGTATGTCCACTAAAATTAAACGTCTCTGATTGAATATTTTTTTTATGAATAGGCGCGGTAACTAGACCATCAATATGACCATCCTTTAATGCCTGACCGGCTGCTTCTAAAGATAAGCGTCCATATTTTCCACCAACCTCATTTAATTGCCCTGGTGTTATTACCACTTCTTCTTCCCAACAAGAATAAATATTTACTTGTTTGGGATTCAGTTTTGTAAAATCTCTACCGCTTGCGTAACTAAAGTTTGATTCAGGAAGGCTTTTTCTGTAAAAATTGACACTTTTACTGTTCGCAAAAATAACAGGGGTACAAAAATCAAGTATACGGCTATCTGAAAGCGTTTTAAGGATAATTTCTAATCCAATGCCATTTAGGTCGCCACAAGAAAATCCTATGATTGGTTTTTGCGTCTCTGTGCTCATCTCTGCTAGTTTAGACTATAAAATTACGATTATTGACCCAATAATAGCATGTTTATGCGGTAATGGTTATTCATAGCCCAACGCATGCTTAGGCACTAGAATTGCTTACTTTTGTAAGGTGGAATATACACTCAAAAAATCGCTGGGTCAGCACTTCTTGCATGATGACAAAATATGTCATGCAATTGTGGATGCAATACCCGTTTGTGAACGCCTAGTAGAAGTAGGGCCCGGTGGAGGTGCTATCACAAAATATATGCTTCAAATTCCTGCAGTTGACTTTAAAGCGGTAGAATTGGATGATGAAAAAGTAGCGTATCTAGAAAAAACGTATCCAGCTATTCGCGGGAAAATTATACATGAAAGTATTTTAGATTGCGTCGCACCATTTGCTGAGCCTTTTACGGTGGTTGGAAATTTTCCGTATAATATTTCCTCACAAATTTTATTTCGTGTGCTTGAATGGAAAGATCAAGTGCCTGTTATGATTGGGATGTTTCAAAAAGAAGTAGCCAAGCGCATAGTATCTGGCCCAGGAAATAAAGACTATGGAATTTTGAGCGTATTGGTACAAGCGTATTATACTGCCGAATATTTATTTGACGTTCCGCCCACAGCATTTAATCCACCGCCTAAAGTTGATAGTGGCGTTATTCAATTAACACGCAGAACTGATGTGGTGACGATGAAATCAGAAAAATCATTTATCGCTGTTGTAAAAGCGGCTTTTGGACAGCGCCGAAAAATGTTACGCAATCCATTAAAAGGAATGTTTACCCCCGAAACATTGCAAGAAGAAATATTCACCAAACGTCCCGAACAATTAAGTGTAGCGGATTTTGCAGCACTCACATTTAAAATGAAATAAATTTAACCGTGAAACCCATTGTAATTATTACCGCACCTGCTCACCCCTATTTAACGCAACGCTTGCAGGACAAGGGTTTTGACGTAGTGTTATCGGAAACAATTACCTACAACGAGCTAGCTAATAGCATTGGGGCAGCTACAGGACTGGTGGTTAGTACGCGCATTAAAATAGATCAGGCCATTCTTGAAAAAGCGGCTTCACTAAAATGGATAGCGCGTCTTGGAAGCGGCATGGAATTAATTGACACACAGTTTGCGGCATCCAAAAATATTATTTGCGTAAGTAGTCCAGAAGGAAATGCGGGTGCAGTAGGTGAACACGCCATGGCGCTTTTATTAAATCTCATGAATAAAGTGAGTGCTAGTTTTGCAGAAGTAAAAAATGGCTTATGGATTAGAGACGCCAATCGTGCCGATTCACTTTTAGGAAAAACAGTGGGCATTATTGGAATGGGTCATACTGGAAATGCATTTGCAAGTAAGCTTCAATCTTTTGGTGTTCAAATAATGGCATATGATAAATACAAGCAGGAAACGAGTATAAAAAATGTTGAATTCGTCGATCTTGCTACCCTTTGCGCAAACGCCGATGTGGTGAGTTTACATTTACCGTTAACACCCGAAACAAATCATTACGCATCCACTTCTTTTTTTGCTAGCCTTGTAAAAGCACCCTATTTTATAAATACCTGTAGGGGTAAAATAGTAGATACGGCAGCTATAATAGCAGCCTTAAAAAATGGTCAAATAAAGGCAGCTGGTTTAGATGTACTAGAAAATGAAAACCTAGGGAGCTACTCCGAGGTTGAAAAAGCACAGTTAGACTGGCTTTGTAACCAGCCCAATCTGATCATTACCCCTCATATTGCAGGTTATAGCCACGAAGCCTTCTATTTAATGGCAAAAATTGTACTTGACAAGCTTGGAATCTAATTAAATTAATTATTTTTGACGTCCAACGCTGCAGTCAAATGTGGCGTTGTCTTTTTTTATCCAACTTAAAGCTACTATATGAGTGATACGAATATGTATGTGACAATGGAGACATTTGAAAAAATGCGCGAAGAGTTACAAAAAATGAAATCTATAGACCGCCCGGCTGCCTCTAGAGCCATTGGTGAAGCAAGAGAGAAAGGTGACTTGAAGGAGAATGCAGAATATGATGCGGCAAAAGAAGCACAAGGTATGCTGGAAGCAAAAATCAAGCAATTGGAAGGCGTAATTGCCAATGCTAAAATTGTAGACACTAAAACAATCGATACTAGTAAAGTAACCATACTTACCAAAGTGACCATTACCAATATGGCCACTAAAAAAACAGTGACCTATCAACTTGTAGGTGAGAAAGAAGCGGACTTGAAAGCACAAAAAATATCGGGCACTTCACCAATCGGGAAAGGTTTGATGGGTAAAGTTGTGGGTGAAGTTGCAGAGATTCAAACGCCTGCTGGTGTTTTAAAATTCAGGGTTGATAACATCACCGTTTAATTGTATTCTATGACTTTGTTTTCTAAAATCGTTGCTGGAGAAATCCCTTCTTATAAAATTTTGGAAGACGAATATTTTTACGCCTTTTTAGATGTTTTTCCACTAATAGAAGGGCATGTACTGATTGTTCCTAAAAACGAAACAGATAAGTTTTTCGATCTGCCCGACATCTACCTTCAAAAAATATTAGTATTTGCAAAACCAATTGCAGCCGCCATCGAAAAATCATTTCCTTGTAACCGTTGTGGCATCAGTGTTGTTGGGCTTGAAGTGCCTCATGCGCACCTTCATTTAATGCCAATCAATACTGCCAACGATATTAATTTTACAAAAGAAAAAATAAAGGTAACGCCGGAATTATTGGCGTCGGCACAAAGCAAAATTATAGCTGCTTTATAAACGTGTATTGTTACTTTATAATTTAACCTTTCCTGGATTTTTTGCAATAAAATCGTCCCATCCTTTAAATCCTTTTCCGCCCGCTGATGCGAGTGGAGATGAGCTCTGATAGTAATGACAAAGCGCCACCGCTAGGGCGTCTGTGGCATCAAAGTATTGTGGCTTTACTTCTATTTGAAGCGTTCGTTGTAACATTTGCCAAACCTGGTCTTTACTGGCATTACCATTACCCGTAATTGATTGTTTTACTTTTTTAGGCGCGTACTCTGTAACAGAAAGTCCAGTTTGCATGGCTGCCGCAATGGCAACGCCCTGTGCTCTACCAAGTTTGAGCATACTTTGTACGTTCTTTCCAAAAAAGGGCGCTTCAATAGCAAAAGTAGTAGGTTGGTATAATTTAATCAGTTCCACAACCTTGGTATGAATCATTTCCAGGCGCGCATAAATATCTTTTTGCCCCGTTAGTTTGAGCGCATCAATTAAAATAACCTGCGGTGTATTGCCTGTTACCCGCAGTAATGCATACCCCATGAGTTGGGTGCCGGGGTCAATGCCTAATATGATCTGATCTTTTTTCAATTTGATGTGAAATTACATGCTTCCTTTGAGATTCTACCTACTTTTGCTGCACAAGCTTTTCCAATTACCAAAATGCACCAAACACTGCAAAAGAAACTAAATAGCGTAGTTCAATATATGGTAGCCCCAATATTATTCGTATGGCTATGTTATTCTATTTACCATCAAATAAAAGCGCAGGATCAACTACCTACTTTTATTAGTTATTTGCAAGAAATTCCATTTGGTACCGCCTTTAGCTTTCTCATTTTTATAATCTTATTAACTGCTTTTAATTGGGGTTTAGAAGCTTTCAAATGGAAACAACTTACCCTTAATTTGCAACCGCTTTCATTCAAAGCTGCTTATGCCGCTATTTTAACGGGACAGGCGGTTTCATTTTCAAGTATCAATAGAGTGGGAGAATCCATTGGGAAATCAATGTTGTTATCTGATGGCAATCGTTTAAAAGGCGTGGTGCTTTCATTTGTTGCAAGCGCCAGCCAACTATTAGTAACACTATTGGTTGGACTCATTGCTTTTATTTCTATGTACCCTAGTTTACACTTACAATTGCAAGCGCAGTTGCAACTATCTGAATTGGTTTTATCTGCGTTTTATGGAACCTTATTTTTTTTAGTTATTGTATTCATCACATGCTATTCGGCTATTCCATTTTTTGCAAATAAACTAGCCAAGATCGCTTTTTTTTCTAAGTATAGATTTTTATTGGTAGCTATTCAAAACATTCCTAAGCAGTTGCTCCTGCAATTGATCCTTGTTTCTGGGGCCCGATACATAGTATTTTTACTTCAATATGTGTTAATTTTTAAATTGTGTGGCGTACTTATTGATGCCCCAACATTAATGGCACTTACAGCGATACTTTTTTTAATCCTCGCCATTATACCTACCTTAACCTTAGCGGAATTGGGTATCAGGGGAAAGGTGAGTGTATTTTTGTTTGGCATGTATAGTGTAAACACAATGGGTATTTTGGCGGCGGCAGGCGGAATTTGGTTATTAAATTTGATTATACCTGCTTGTTTAGGTGGCCTCATTTTATTACGTTTACAATATTTTAGAAAGCGGTCTTAACTTGTAATGAGATGTTTAAAAAAATAACAGCCTACTTTTTTATTTGTCTTTTTCTGGCACATCCAATAAAAGCTGGAGATGATTTCTGCGGCATTAAAAACTTTGCCTTTAGTAGCGGTGAAGAAATCAATTATAATTTATACTATTCGGTGATTGGCTTATACATCAATGCAGGGTCTGCAAAATTTACTGTATTGCAAGAAAAAATAAATGAAATACCTTCATATCATGTTACTTGTATTGGCACTTCTAATAGCCGGTATGACTGGATTTTTAAAGTACGTGACCGCTATGAATCCTATATTGATACGCTTCATTTGCAGCCTATTAAATTTGTAAGAAATATTGAAGAAGGTAGTTATAAGAAACAAGAAAATATTGTGTTTAATCAACAATTAAATACAGCTTCTGGCGCCGAGGGCGTATTTAAAATACCTAATTGTATACAAGATGTTGTAAGCTCTATTTATTATTTACGCAATATTGATTTCAATAAATACAAACCGGAAGATAAAATCCCTTTCAATTTATTTTTAGACAACCAGATATACAATGTATATATTAAATACCTTGGCAAAGAGCGTGTAAAAACACAATATGGAACTTTTAATGCTATTAAATTCAAACCCTTACTATTAAAAGGCACTTTATTTGAAGGAGGTGAAAAAATGACCATTTGGGTCACTGACGATTTAAACCACATTCCGGTGCGTATCGAAAGTTCCATTATTGTAGGTAGTATTAAAGCGGATATGATGGGCTTTAAAAACCTGCGTTATCCTTTAAGCTCAATGGTAAGGGCTAAATAGTTTTGAGTCAAATTTGGTTATTGACCAATTATAAATCTGCTAGTGTAAATGATTCTCCGGCTCTAATTCCTTTTTCTGTTTGAATTAGTTTTACGCATTCATGTACAGCGTCGTGTTCAAAAAAGAGTATATACTGTTTTTCAAAAGCCTCTTGTAAAAATGATTTTTTTTCTGTGAGTGTTGTTAAAGGAAACATATCATAAGACATCACATACGGAAGTGGCAAATGCCCCACTGATGGCAGTAAATCGGCCATATAAACAATATTGTGTCCTTTATAGCTGATTTGAGGGAGCATCATTTTTTCGGTATGCCCGTGTACAAACCGGATATCCATATTATTTGAAAATGAAATACTATTTAGTAAACCATCATTTGCAAAATGAGTTGCAGGTGCATCAACTAGGGATAATTGCCCCGACTCCTTTATAGGCAATATATTTTCTTTTAAAAAAGATGCTTTTTCACGTTCATTGGGTGTTGTGGCCCAGTTCCAATGTGCTTCATTACTCCAGTAAGTAGCATTTTTGAAAGCAGGAATTAATTTGTCGCCATCTTTTTTAATGGATCCGCCGCAGTGGTCAAAATGCAAATGGGTTAAAAAAACATCCGTAATATCATTAGGGGTAAACCCATGTTTTGCTAAAGATTTTACTAAAGTGTCATCTCCATGTAAATAGTAATGTCCAAAAAATTTTGCCTCTTGTTTGTCGCCCATACCATTGTCTACTAATATTAAACGCCCCCCGTCCTCTATTAGTAAGCAGCGCATCGACCAACTGCACATATTGTTTTCATCAGCGGGATTACTTTTATTCCAAATACTTTTTGGCACAACGCCAAACATCGCACCACCATCTAATTTAAAATTTCCCGCATTGATGCTATACAGTTGCATGTTTATCCAGTTTTGATGTGCGGTACAACAATATAAATCCTAGAATAAAAAATATGGTTAATGCTAAAACCGAATTTCTTTGTGACCCAGTAATTTCATTGATATACCCAAAACTAAACATGCCAATCACGATAGCAATTTTTTCTGTAACATCATAAAAACTAAAATAACTAGTAGTGTCATGTGTAACAGGCATTAATTTTGAATAAGTGCTCCGGCTTACAGATTGAATACCCCCCATTACAAATCCAACAATTACGGCTAAAGTATAAAACGGAACGACACTGTTTCTGGGTAAATAATAACCCATCACACAACCGCCAATCCAAATTATCACCGCTATTTTTAAGGTATTGAAATTTCCAAATTTGCTTGCCATTTTAGCCATCAAATTGGCGCCAGGTATAGCTACTACTTGAATAATTAAAATGGCTAAAATTAAATTGGTGGTAGGAATATTTAATTCACTCTTACCATATAGTGTAGCGGCTAACATTACCGTTTGCACACCCATATTGTAAAAGAAAAATGCCGTTAAAAAACGTTTAAGTGTTGGCTGTGTTTTTAGCTCTAGCCAAACTTTATGTAATTCTTTGTAACCCTGTGTAAATAAGTTTTTTGTATGTGCACCTTTTACACCACGTCCATCCGGCAATCGTCCAATAGCAAGCCATCCGAATCCCATCCACCAAATTCCTACGAGTAAAAAAGATATTTGTGATGCTTTACCAACGGTAATGCCAAATAGTTCAGGCTTTAATACAAATACAAAACATATTAATTGTAATAATACAGAACCGATATATCCCATCATAAATCCTTTTGCACTTATTCTGTCTCTATCTTCTGGCGCCGCAATTTCAGGTAAATAAGAGTTGTAAAATACAAGGCTACTCCAAAATCCAATACATGCTATAATTACAGATATCAATCCTCCATTGATATGGTCCTTGTCAAAAAAATACAAGGAAGCGCATGAAATGGAGCCCATGGTACAAAAAAACCTGAGAAATTGTTTTTTATTTCCTCTGTAGTCTGCTACAGAAGATAAAATAGGAGATAGTATAGCTACAATAACAAATGCGATGCCCAATATATAATTGTACAAAGCAGTATTTGAAAACTCGTAATTCCCAATTTTAATTTTATCTATGATGGTATTATCATTACCATCACCGGTAACCGCTTCATAATAGGCAGGAAAAATGGTAGAAGTGATAACTAGATTATATACACTATTGGCCCAATCATACATGGCCCAACCATTAATAACTTTTTTGGGTGCAGTTTGCATGCAGTCGTTTTTGTTTTCTTAAAGATAAGGGCTTCAAGTGCAAAACAAAAGCGACAGATCAATTATTTTAATAAGCCTGTATAGATAAGTACTAATAATGTAATGCCAGCGATAATGCGGTACCATCCAAATAGTTTAAAGCCATGCTTTTGTAAAAAGCCTATAAAAAATTTAATGGCTAGTAGCGCTACTATAAATGCCACAAGATTACCCACCCCTAATAGGATTAGATTTTCTTTGTTTAAAAGAATATCTGGAGTTGTTTTATATGCTTTTAGGAGTTTATAACCAGTTGCAGCTGCCATGGTTGGAACGGCGAGAAAAAAGGAGAATTCGGCGGCTACATTTCGCGTTAGTTTTTGTTGCATACCACCAATAATGGTAGCAGCACTTCTGCTCATGCCAGGTATAAGTGCTAGGCATTGCCAAAATCCAATTATCAATCCGTTTTTAAAAGTGATTTTTTCTTCTGTTTGGATCGTTGGCGCATTAAATAGCTTCTCTACAAATAAGAGGATAATTCCACCTAGTAATAAAGTTACAGCAACAGTGATAGGACTTTCTAATAATGCATCAATAATATCTGATAATACAAATCCAATGGCGAGTGCCGGCGTAACGGCAACTAATAATTTCAAATAAAATTTCCAGTTCGTGAGTGGAAAAAACTTTTTATAGTAAAGTACGACCACAGATAAAATTGCGCCGAGTTGAATGCATACTTCAAAAAGTTTGGTAAATGGATCAGCGGCAATGCCAAGAAGGGAGCTCGCAATGATCATATGTCCCGTAGAAGAAATAGGTAAGAATTCTGTTAAGCCTTCTACAATGGCAATAACAACTGCTTGAAATAGTTGCATGAATAAATATTAGATTGCTAAGCAGAAAACTGGCGCTTATTTTGCTTTTTTAAAGATGGCATAAATCTCAATTACAAAACCTAGTATAATAACAATCGGTGCAATGGTAATACGCGTTGTGCTATATACTTCTTTGGTGTCAAATACCGCTGGATCGGCACTTTTGCCTCCACTCAGTAAATAAAACCCAACAGCGATTACAAGACCACCAATAAGCATCCAAGTGTAATTGGATTTTGTAAATAAAGTAGGCAAAGAATTTTTTTCTGAACTCATAATATGTTTTTGTAAATGTATTTAAATCGAAGATAAGAAGGGTTCATTAATAAAGATCGTCTAGTTTCATTTTCAAATACTTTAGCACACTTCGGTGTGTGCTGTACACTGATATACCAACACCCATTAAAATGAGCCCACCATATAAAAGTAAAGTATGTTGAAAGTCTCTTATGGCTTTTAATTGCGGAAACTGGCTTTCTGCCCAGCTCACTATGACAAATACAAGTGCAATCGCTATACCTGAACTGATCAATCCATTGATGATGGCTTTGATGGTTAGCGGCTTAATAATAAATCCGCGTGTAGCGCCCACCATTTGCATGGTTTTAATTAAAAAGCGGTTGCTAAACATAGCAAGTCTAATGGTATTGTCAATGCTAATAATTACAATCGAGCATAAAATAATGGCAACCACCAAAAAGATAAGCCCAATTTTTGAAGCTCTTTCGTTGAGGCTGGTTACTAAACTTTTTGGGTATTGAAGATCGGTAAGTTGGTTACCATAGCGGGCCATTAGTTCAGTGGCAATCTTACTCAACGAATCTTGGTTTACGTACTCGGCTTTTGCATAAAAGTCGATACTTTCAGGAAGCGGGTTTGAATCCAAAATTTTAGCCCAATCTTCACTATTTTCTTTGTTCCAAATGGCCTGTGCAGATTGTTTATTAACGTAAGTAACCGTTTTTGTATAGGGCCGCTCAGCTATAAAAGCTTGAATTTGACCAATAGTGTCTTTATTGAGGGTTCTGAGGTAGGCGCTTACACGTATATCTTCCTTAAAAGTGTTGCCAACGGAATTGATATTTAAGAAAAACCAGCCCATAATACCCATGATAAGCAGGACTAGGGCAACACCTACAATACTATAGATATAATTGGGTTTACTGCGTTTCAAAGACATTTTAGCACTATCCGTCATAGTAAATCAGGTAAATTGGGGTTATTTAGATTCAATTTCTTGTAAAATCCGGTTCATTCACTGCTTTTCTGCTAGGTCTCAAAGGTAGTGTTTATGGCTAAAGGCTTACCTTTGCAGTCCAAAATAGAACCAATTTTCACTTAAGTATAACGTAAAAAATAGTTGTAAAGTATACGGCTAGCAAAGAGGCTTGAAACATGGAATATAATTTTAGTGCAATAGAGAAAAAATGGCAGGCTGCTTGGAAAGCGTCGGATGCCTATAAAGTGAGTAACGAGTCTCCAAAGCCCAAGTATTACGTGCTTGATATGTTCCCTTACCCAAGTGGTGCTGGCCTGCATGTGGGTCATCCGCTAGGGTATATTGCTTCCGATATTTTTAGTCGGTACAAAAGATTAAAGGGCTTTAATGTGCTACACCCCATGGGGTATGATGCTTTTGGTTTGCCTGCAGAACAATATGCCATTGAGCATGGGGTACATCCAGCGGTAAGCACGCATAAAAACATAGATACCTTTAGAGCTCAGCTCGATAATATTGGATTTAGTTACGATTGGAGTAGAGAAATTAGAACTTGTGACGCTACCTATTATAAATGGACGCAATGGATTTTTTTACAACTATTTAATAGTTTTTACAACATACAAAAAAGTAAAGCAGAGCCCATTCAAAATTTGATCAACGCGTTTGAACAAAATGGTAATGCGGCACATGAATGTCCTTCGGATGCAAAGGTTCAATTTACGGCAGCTGAGTGGCAAGCGTATTCGAATCAGGAGCAACAGCAAATTTTAATGCAGTACCGTCTTGCTTTTTGTGGTCATGGAGAGGTAAATTGGTGCGAAGCACTTGGTACCGTACTTGCCAATGATGAAGTGGTGAATGGAGTGAGTGAAAGAGGTGGACATCCGGTTGTAAAAAAGAAGTTACGTCAGTGGTATTTGCGTATTACTGATTATGCAGACAGGCTCTTGTCAGGCCTTGATACGATTGAGTTTAGCGAAGCCATGAAGGAAATGCAAAGCAACTGGATTGGCAAATCTTATGGCGCCGAAATTGATTTTAAAATTGCTTCTGCGGCACTCGATACGGATGCCACATTAACGGTGTATACCACAAGACCTGATACTATTTTTGGTGTCGACTTTATGGTGGTAGCGCCAGAGCATGATATCATTGCAGCCATCACAACCAAAGAACAACAAATTGCGGTAGACAATTATACCCAGTACGTAAAAAGCAGAAGTGATAGAGAACGTCAAGCAGAGAAAAAAATATCGGGTTGCTTTACGGGCGCCTTTGCAGTGAATCCTTTTAATGGTAAACAAATTCCAATTTGGATTTCTGAATACGTATTAGCAGGTTATGGTACCGGCGCTATTATGGCGGTTCCATGTGGCGACGAGCGTGATCATAAATTTGCGCAACATTTTAATATTCCTATCACTAATATTATTGGAGATGCATATAATGGTAACGAAGCCAATTCAACAAAAGATGCACCATTATTTAATAGTGATTTCTTAAACGGAATCATCATGCGCGATGCCATCGAAATTGCGCTTGCAAAATTAGAAGAGCGAGGCATTGGCAAGCGCAAAGTGAATTATAAAATGCGCGATGCGGCATTTAGTAGACAAAGGTATTGGGGTGAGCCTTTTCCAGTACAATGGAAAAATGGCGTAGCGGTTGCATTAAATGAAACGGAGCTTCCTTTGTTATTACCAGCAGTAGATTCGTATAGTCCGGGTCCGGAGGGTGAAGGCCCATTGGCTAATATTCCAGCCTGGGTAGAAAAAGAGCTAGAAACCAACACCATGCCGGGTTACGCAGGGAGTAGTTGGTATTTTCTACGCTATATGGATCCACACAATACCAATGTTTTTTGTGACCGAAAAGTGAGTGATTACTGGAATCAAGTAGATTTATATATTGGCGGTACCGAACATGCGGTAGGGCATTTGCTATATAGCCGCATGTGGACTAAAGTTTTATTTGATCTTGGCCATATTGGTTTTGACGAGCCGTTTAGAAAGCTCTTAAACCAAGGTATGATTCAGGGGAGCAGCCGCTTTGTTTTCCGTAAAAAAGGAACCCAAGTATTTGTATCTGCAGGACTTGTGGGTAATACGGAGGTCGATAAATTACACGTAGATGTAAATATGGTTGACGGTGTAGAATTAGATACAAAAGCGTTTAAAAAATGGCGCAACAATGAATACGCAAATGCAAGTTTCGAATTAGAGAACGGAAAATACATTTGCGGTGTTGAAGTAGAAAAAATGTCTAAGTCTAAATTCAATACTGTTAACCCAGATATTTTGGTAGAAAAATATGGTGCCGATACTTTTAGGATGTATGAAATGTTTTTAGGCCCTGTGGATCAAAGCAAACCGTGGGATACTAAGGGTATTGAAGGCGTCCACCGTTTTATTAAAAAATTATGGCGCTTATTTTTTGATGAAGAAAAAGGAGCGTTATATAATAGCGAACCAGCTAGTGCCGAAGCATTAAAAATTTTACACCGTACCA
This sequence comes from Sediminibacterium sp., assembly GCA_044341045.1. Taxonomy (GTDB): domain Bacteria; phylum Bacteroidota; class Bacteroidia; order Chitinophagales; family Chitinophagaceae; genus Sediminibacterium. Next base: position 30,220 of record JBIISK010000005.1, read on the forward strand.
TCAAAAAAATCGAAGAAGATACAGAGCGATTTAGTTTTAATACGGCAGTGAGTGCGTTTATGATTTGTGTGAATGATTTAGCAGATATTAAATGTCATTCTACAGAAGTGTTGTCACCACTGCTTGTTTTATTAACGCCTTATGCGCCACATGTAGCTGCAGAGTTATGGACCGCTACGGGCAATGAAGGATCTATATTGGATGCGAGCTATCCCGTTTTTGAAGCAAAGTATGTTACAGAATCTTCTAAAGAATATCCAGTAAGTATCAACGGAAAAGTACGTACCAATATTTCTATTGCACTCGACGCTTCTGAAGAAGAAGTAACAGCCATTGTATTAGCGGATACCCTCATTCAAAAGTGGATGGAAGGAAAGCCTGTTAAAAAATTCATTTTTGTAAAAGGCCGTATGATTAATGTGGTAGTGTAGAACTGCTCTTTTTTAACTAGATTTGAAACATGTCTAACGCCAATTTAAATACCGACGCCTCTAATTTAACTTCTGCAGACAAGGAGTTTGAAAATGCCATTCGTCCATCCGAAATCAATGATTTTTCTGGACAACCTCAGCTCATTGAAAACCTAGTTATTTTTATTAAGGCTGCAAAACTTAGAGGCGAAGCGTTAGACCACGTTTTATTTCATGGTCCTCCAGGGCTTGGTAAAACAACCCTGAGCCGTATTGTGGCCAATGAACTAGGCGTTAATATTAAAGAAACCTCGGGTCCAGTTATTGAAAAGCCAGGCGATTTAGCTGGCTTACTTACGAACTTAGGCCCTAACGACGTTTTGTTTATTGATGAAATTCACCGTTTAAGTACTGTAGTAGAAGAATATTTATATGCTGCGATGGAGGATTTTAGAATTGATATCATGATTGATTCTGGCCCTAACGCACGTAGTGTTCAGATTAATTTAAATCCATTTACACTGGTTGGCGCTACCACTAGATCAGGATTATTAACGGCTCCATTACTATCACGTTTTGGTATTAAATCCAGGCTCGAATATTACCAGGCTGACACCCTTCAAAAAATTATAGAAAGAAGTGCTACTATTTTAAATACCAAAATCAATACCGATGCTGCATTTGAGATTGCGCGCAGGAGTAGAGGAACACCCCGTATTGCTAATGGCTTACTCCGTAGGGTTAGAGATTTTGCACAAGTATTAAATGATGGCAAAATTGATTTAGGCATCACACAACATGGTCTAAAGGCACTTAATGTAGATGCACACGGGTTAGACGAAATGGACAACCGTATTTTGCTCACGATTATTGATAAATTTAAGGGTGGCCCTGTAGGGTTAACTACTATAGCGACTGCAGTTGGTGAAGAAGCGGGCACACTTGAAGAAGTGTATGAGCCTTTTTTAATTCAAGAAGGATTTTTGCAACGCACGCCTAGGGGGAGAGAAGTAACGGCCAAAGCGTATACACACCTTGGCCGTTTAGCAGGCTTATCAGGTAAGCCCAATTTATTTTCTGAGTAATAAATACTAAGGAGCTACGAGTCTAAATCCGTTACCATGAATGTTAACGATTTCAATTTGTGTATCTTCTTTTAGGTACTTGCGTAATTTGGCAATATACACATCCATACTTCTTCCGTTAAAATAAGTATCACTGCCCCAAATCTTTTTGAGTGCTCTTTCTCTAGGCAGCAAATCATTTTTGTGTTCAGCTAACATTTTAAGGAGTTCATTTTCTTTAGGAGATAAGACATGAACAGTAGCACCAATTTTTAATTCACGAAGCCTTGGGTTGAAGTGGTAGTCTCCTAAATCAAATTCAATATTGTCATTTATTTTATTTTCTTCTTCGCTGCGCTTTAAGATTGCTTTAATTTTTAAAAGTAAGACTTCGCTATCAAAAGGTTTTGTGATATAATCATCAGCACCTAGTTTATACCCCTGGATGATATCTTCTTTCATGGTTTTAGCACTTAAAAAGAATAGCGGCATATCAGGATCTACATCTCTAATTGCTTCAGCTAGTGTAAACCCATCCATATTAGGCATCATCACATCCAACAAACAAATGTCAAATTTTTCACGCTGAAAAGCAGCCAATCCCAAACGGCCATCGCGCTCAAGCGTAACATCATAGTCTGTGAGTTCTAGGTAGTTTTTTAAAACCATGCCTAGGTTGGTGTCATCTTCACAAAGTAAAATCTTGTATTTTTTTGCTTCTTCCATGGGATACTATTTTATGTGAAATAAGGATAAATTAATAAGTAGTGATGCAATAGAACGTCCAATTTTTTGTTAAAACAGCGCTAAACCAGTTGTATCGTGCCGTCTTCGTTCAGAATCAATCTGTTTTCGGATTCTAAAAAGTGCAGCACCTCCCATATTACATCTTTGTTTTCTTTGCCTAATGCTTCAAAAATGGGATCGATAGGGATAGGCGTTTTAGATAATAATACAAACAACTGCTGTTCTATGCTGGTAAATGTTACTACATCTATTTTATTTTTTTTAAGTCCTAAGCAGTAATCGCAAATACCACAGTTATTTTTGTCGATGTCTCCAAAATAGTTACCAATAAAAACACTACGGCAGCAGCCCGGGTTTGTTGCAAAACGAATAAGTGTATTTATTCGAGTGGTAAAAGCCTCTTTTTTTTTGAGGTACTGGTCCTTATCAATGTGTAAAAAAGCAGCAGGCGCCCGGTTTAGTAAAAAATGAATTTGCGGCGTTTCTTTTTGAGGTAAATATTCGATGACACCCATGGCTGCTAATTGTTGAAGTTGCTTTTGTATTTCTTCGATACTTTGTTTGCAAATGCCAGCCATTCTTTTTTCAAATATTGAAATGCGATTATCAAAAATGCCTTGATAGCTTCTTAATAGTGCTTTAATAAGGGGTTCAAATGCCGGGTATGCTTCCTCGAAATTTTCTAAATTTTCTTTGGAGCAGGTAAAGCAAACTTGGGTCGGTAAAAATATGTTTTCTGAAAACTGAATATGTCCTTCCTGCTCTAGTACTTTGAGTGTTTGAGTTACCAATATCAAATCCAATTTAAAATTGCTGCAAAACTCGGGTAGGTTAAAATTAAAATAGCCGCCTTCGCCAATTCCTACGGGTAGTTGCAAATAATTGGCAATGGACTGATAAATATTTTTAATCACTTCGATGGCTGGAAACCTTGTTTCATGCAGGTTACGCGCTTTAGTGATATCAGCACTTGTAGCAAGTAAAACGGCGTAGGCTTTTTTGCCATCACGACCAGCTCTACCAGCTTCCTGGTAATAATTTTCGAGACAGTCGGGCATGTCGTAATGAATAACGGTGCGTACATCATCTTTATCGATGCCCATACCAAATGCTGATGTACATACCATGATGCGCGTTTCACCTAACATCCATTTTTTTTGTTTTTTCTGCCGTTCATCGGCACTTACACCTGCATGATAATAGTCTGCACTAATTTTTTGAAGCTGTAATAATTCGGCAATATCTTTTGTTTGTTTTCTGGTGTTGCAATAAACAATACCACCACCTTTTACATTATTAATTATTTCGAGGGCCTTGTTAATTTTACTTTCTACTTCAAAATAACTATAAGATAATGCTGGACGTTTATACGGCTGCCTAAAAATAGTAGGCTCTTTAAATGCTAATTTTTCAATAATATCCGATTCTACATCTTTAGTAGCAGATGCAGTTAATGCAATAATAGGTACACCAGGTAGTTCGGTTCTTAAAGCAGCAATGCGCAAATAAGGAGGTCTAAAATCGTAACCCCACTGAGCAATACAATGCGCTTCATCTACTGCAATCAGTGAAATATCAAGTGCGGGTAAATATTCTTTAAATAAATTAGATTCGATGCGTTCTGGTGATAGGTACAAAAATTTATAAGCGCCACTTGTACAGGCTTGCAGTGTTTCTATAACGGCTGTAAAAGGCATACCGCTATGGATGACAGCAGCTTCAATACCTTTTTCTTGTAGGTTATTTACCTGATCTTGCATCAGTGCAATGAGTGGACTGATTACTAGGCACATGCCATCTTGCATAAGCGCTGGTACCTGAAAACAAATAGATTTTCCACCCCCTGTTGGTAGTAATGCCAATACGTCTTTTTGTGCAACTACCGCATCAATAATAGCAGCTTGTAATGGCCTAAACTGTTCATGCCCCCAATATTTTTTTAGTATTTGTAATGGTGTTGACATGCGGCGCTTAACGTGTTACTCTTTTAAAGTTGAGTCTTATTGAATTAACGGCTAATACCACATCGCTTAGCCCCATTACAAGGGCGCCAAAGGTTGGATTTAAATAACCAAAGGCCGCTACCGGAATGGCAACAATATTATAGGCAAAGGCCCAAAATAAATTTTCTTTAATGGTGAGGTATGTGTGTTTACCAAGTCCTAAAGCGAGCGGTAAATTTTTAATGCCATGGTTCATGAGTACTACTTGCGCACTTTGCATGGCTATTTGCGAAGCGTCACTTAATGAAACCCCAACAGTTGCTTTAGCAAGCGCAGGTGCATCATTGATACCGTCACCCACCATTACGGTTGGGGCTTGGAGGCTTAAGTTTCCAATTTTATCTAATTTATTAGCGGGCGTTTGCTCGTAATAAAATTCAGTGATGCCTAATTCATTTGCAACGATTGCGCATTTTTCTTTTTTATCGCCACTTAATAATATAGGTTGAAGACCCATGCGTTTGAGTGTTGTTATCACTTCTTTAGCTTCCGGTCTAATTTCATCTGCCACATCTATAAAGCCTAATAAAATATTATTTTTTAAAACATACACATTGTGGCTATGGTCTGTGGTATGTTGTGTAGCAACTTTAAATGATCCAGCTACATAGGTATTGCCCTCTTTGTCGGTGGCAAACATGCCAAGTCCTTTTTGTTCTTCTATTTTTTGCCAGCGGATATCGTCTTTTGTTTTCCATGCTGCTGCAATTGCATTTGCAATAGGATGATTCGCATATTTTTCTAAAGAAAAAGCAATTTGCTTAAACGTAGTTTCATCAATACTTGCAGTGGGAGACAGCGTAAAATTAGTAACCGTAAATTTCCCGGTTGTGAGCGTTCCTGTTTTATCAAACACTACTTGCTTAATACTTTTAAAGATCTCTAAGCTTCTTGCATTTTTAAATAACACACCATTTCGAGCAGCTCTACCAAGCCCAACAGCAATGGCGGCAGGCGTTGCAAGGCCCATGGCGCAGGGGCAAGAAATAACAAGTACCGCAATACCTCTTAGTAAGGAACTACTAAAGGGTAGTGAAGCAAAAAAATAATTACCTATAATGGTGAGTAGCGCAATGCCAATAACAGTAGGTACAAAAATGGCGCTAATTTTATCGGCGAGTTGTTGAACGGGTGGCTTTTCTGTTTGTGCCTCTTTTACAAGATTCAAAATATTAGCAAGCACTGTATTTTCTCCAACTGCTGTAATATAAGCTTTGATGGTGCCCGATTCTACCATGCTACCACCAATAAGCAAATCGTTCATTTTTTTAATAACGGGTACGCTTTCGCCAGAAATAATAGCTTCATTAATACTTGCTTCTCCCCATAAAATTTTACAATCCATGGGTACCGTTTCTCCATTTTTGATCAGTACAATATCGCCTACTTTTAAACTTGTATTTTCTACCGGAAATACAAGCTCTTGATGGTTTTCGTCAAAGGCAATAAGGTTGGCCATTGTCTTTTGCGATATGGCTAATTTTTTTAAAGCAGCTTGTGTGGTTTCTACCGATCTATCTTCTAACCAATTACCAAAAAATACAAGGGTTAAAATAGTAGCAGTGGTTTCGTAAAATAAATACTGTTCAGCTTCTCCAATGATAGTTCCATATAAACTGTATCCAAATGCAGCAACAGCGCCAAGTGCCACAAGCACATTCATATTTGGTACGCCTTTTGAAAGACTTTTAATGGCGCTCTTTCCAAAGTATCCCATCCCTACAATAAATACAGGAATGGTTAAACCAAGTTGCACATAGGGGTTCATTAGAAAATGAATATGAACACCCGGAATCATATGCAGCATAAGGGGCGCTGTAAACACAAAGCAAAACCAAAAACGTTGTAGCGGAGTGCTAAATATTTTTTTTGATTTTTGTTCCGTTTCTAAACCTTCTCCTGACACTTCGTATCCAAGTGCTTCCACTTCTTTTTGTATGTTTTTTTTATTGGCATTTTCAGGCGCGTTAAAACTTGCTTCGCCGCTCATAAAATTAACCTTCACGTCCTGCATACCTGATCCTGTAAGCACCTTGTCTACACTAAGTGCGCAGTTGGTACAGCTCATGCCTTTTACCTTCCAATTCACTTTTTCCATAAGACGTATTTTGCTACAAAGTTACTTCTTTCGGAGGCCTTTGTTTGTATATTTGTTTGATGGATCAAAATTTTAACCTAGACCAAATTAAGGATGTGGCGGCCGCTGTTTGGGCCGAAGGAAAGAATACCCCTATTTGGGCTTTTTATGCCCCCATGGGTACGGGTAAAACCACACTCATCCATGCCATTTGTGAAGCGTTGGGCGTAACAGACACCGTAAGTAGTCCAACTTTTGCGCTCGTTAATGAATACCAGCATACTGGAGGCAGTATTTTTCATATGGACTGGTATCGAATAGGGTCTTTAGAAGAAGCCATTAGGGCTGGTATTGATGAGCATTTGCACAGTGGCGACACCTGTTTTATTGAATGGCCCGAAAATGTACCAGCGCTTTTAACCGGGCCGGTATTTGAAATACGATTATCGCTGGTTGATGAAAAAACCAGGCATATATATTCTACTGTAAAATGTTAACTTTATAGATAAGCAGGCTAGACACTAGCAAATACAAATTATTATGGCGACTAGTAAACCAACTATTTCTACTTCTTTTTTGTACGAAACCTTCGAAGAAACGTTGGATATCAAACCGCTTGGTGCAAAACTGCATATTGGCATTCCTAAAGAAACAGCGTTTCAAGAAAACCGAATTGCATTAACGCCAGAAGCTGTTGGTGTTTTGGTTTCTAATGGCAACGAAGTTTCCATCGAACATTTAGCCGGCGAGGGTAGTCATTACTCGGATGCCGATTATAGTGAAGCGGGTGCAAAAATTATTTTTGATAGACACGAAATTTTTAAGTGTCCCATTCTTGTAAAAAGTGCGCCCATTGTTGCTGAAGATTTACCATTACTACAATTCAATCAAATTATTATTTCTCCCATCCACTATTCTGCACTGCAACAAGGGGATATTCAAAAAATGATGGAGAAAAAAATTACGGCTTTAAGTTTCGAAAATTTTAAAGATGCTAGCGGCACTTATCCAATTGTACGCAGTATGAGTGAGATTGCAGGTAGTGCCGTTATGCTTATTGCAGCACAGTATTTAAGTAGTTTTAATAAAGGCAAAGGCGTACTACTAGGCGGCATCAGCGGAATTCCACCAACTAAAGTAGTGATTGTAGGTGCGGGTATTGTGGGTGAAAGCGCTACCAGAAATGCACTTGCATTAGGCGCTTCTGTAAAAGTATTTGACAACGATATTTATAAGCTTAAGCAATTACAAAATAATTTAGGCCAGCGTGTTTGGACATCTGTTTTAGAACCTAAAATTTTAGCCAAGCAATTAAAAACTTGTGAAGTGGCAGTCGGTGCTTTAAGCAACGAGTATGGAAGAGCGCCATTAGTTGTAACAGAAGAAATGGTAGCAGCCATGCGCCCTGGAAGTATTATTATTGATGTTGCGATTGATAGAGGCGGATGTTTTGAAACCAGTGAATTAACCAGTCATCAAAAACCAACTTTTGTAAAGCATGGCGTGATTCATTATGGTGTGCCCAACATTCCATCTGGTTTTGCAAGAACGGCGAGTCAGGCTATAAGTAATGTGCTTATGCCACTGATGCTTAGGGTTAGTGATGAAGGCGGGCTCGATGAAATGCTTTGGCATGATGTTAATTTGAGAGAAGGCATTTATTTATTTAAAGGTGCATTAACCGATTTTTATATCAGTCAAAAATTTGATTTAAAATATACGGACCTTAATTTGCTCATTGCCAGTAGGCGTTAAACAGCTACATTAAAAATCATGGAAAGAAGAAAATTTTTAAAAAGCAATATACTAGCAGGTGCTGGAATAGCAGCGGCTTCAATGCCATTTGTTTCGAGTGCGGCTATTAAATCCAGCACAACAATTAACACGCTTGATTCAAAACCCTTTACCGCTGATTATGCTTTTCATGATGGCATGTTTAGTGCGCACGCTGGTCCTGATTTTATTGAGCAAATCAAATTTGCACATAGTGTAGGCTTTAGATCCATAGAAGACAATGGCATGATGTCGCGCACACCAGAAATGCAACAAAAAATTGGCGATACACTTGCGCGCTTAAACATGCGCATGGGTGTGTTTGTAATTGCTTATGATAACTGGCCACTGCAAACTTCTTTAACAAGTGGTGATAAGCAGTGGCGCGAAAAATTTATCAAATACTGCAAAGATTCGGTTGAAGTGGCAAAAAGATGTGGGGCTAAATGGATGACAGTGGTGCCTGGTAATTTTGATCGTAAACTTCCAATGGGTATACAAACGGCTAGGGTTATTGAATCCCTCCGGTATGGCGCCGAAATTTTAGAAAAGCATAGTTTAATTATGGTATTGGAGCCATTAAGCGATACGCCTGATTTATTTTTAAGACATACCGATCAAACCTATTCAATTTGTAAGGCGGTGAATAGTCCTTCCTGCAAAATTTTATTTGACATGTACCACATGCAAAGAAACGAAGGAAATATTATCGCCAATATCAATTTATGCTGGGATGAAACTGCTTATTTTCAAATTGGCGATAATCCGGGTCGTAACGAACCGGGTACCGGCGAAATGAATTACCAGAATATCTTCAAACACATACATAATAAAGGTTTCAGGGGTATTTATGGCATGGAGCATGGCAAGGCCGGTGGCGGTAAGGAAGGTGAAATTGCACTTATAAATGCCTACCGTAATGCTGATAACTTTACTGTGGGAAGCTAATTTTTCCCATACTTAATGTGGGTGATCCGGCTACTGCTTCGTTGGCTAAAACAGCAAACAATACGGCTTCTTTTGCATCCGGATGAACGCCGAGAGTTTCTACATTTTTAAATGATGCTTTGGGGCAGATGTTTTGTAACTGCTGCATGATATAGGCGTTGTGAATACCACCGCCACTTGCATAAATGACAATATCTTTATTTACATCCCCTACAACTTTATAGATGGCATCCCCTATAACACGGGCTGTTAGATAACTAAGCGATGCAACCATATCTTCATGTGCTAAATCAGTAATACCTGCTTTTTTACAAGCGGCTGCAATAAATTCTAGGTTAAATAATTCGGGACCAATGGTTTTAGGAAATGAAGCATTAAAAAATGGATGCGCTAAAGCGGCATCTACAAATGCCTCATTGATTGTTCCACTGCTTGCAATGTCGCCGTTTGCATCGAAGCTGAGGCCATTATAATTTGCTTTTACATAACCATCAATAAGTGTATTGGCAGGCCCAACATCTGTGCTAATAATATGGGTGGTTTGACCGGCGGGCAAGTAGGTAAAATTAGCAATGCCACCCATATTTAATAAAATTCTATTTTCTGTTTCACTTGAAAACAAAATGGTATCTCCAAATAATGCTAGTGGTGCGCCTTCACCACCTGTTGCAATATGTTTTTGTCGAAAATCGCTGAGGGTAATAATGCCTGTTGCTGCGCTGATTATATCACCATCACCAATTTGTAATGTTGCATTTCCGTAAGCACTTTGCGGGTGCATAAACTTAGGTGCATGGTAAATGGTTTGACCATGGCTTGCTATTAAATCAATACTTGAAGCCTGGATATTCCAATTTTTAAGAGCAGATAAAACCATGCTGGCATGAACCCTTGCTATATCTGCATGTAAAAGCGTTACTTGTTCTAAATCTGCAGCTTTAATTGAAAATATTTGTGCGATGGCAGTTTTAAAAGTAGCGTTGTACGGAATAGTTGTGTGGTGTGTGACTGTAAGTTTTGTTTGCTTCCCGCTCCCTGTTATGTTACAAATAGCAATATCTAATCCGTCAAGTGAAGTGCCGCTCATGAGTCCAATAATGGTTCTTTCATGACTAGCGGCAATGCGGTAAAGCGCTTTGATATTAGGGTTCATCTTTATTTGTACTTTTTAATATCAATCACTTCTTCACAAAAATCATACTCAGCTTTATCATTGCTACTAACAATAATTAATTTATGGGCAGCGTAATCTTTTATAAGTGATTTGTAAAGTGCAAAACCGCTTTCGTCTAAATTGGTGCAGGGTTCATCTAAAAATAAAACGGGTACATCAGAAAAAATGGCTTGTGCAAGTTTTAAACGTTGTTTCATACCGCTCGAATAGTATCTTATTTGTTTGTTGGCTGCAGCAGAAAGTCCGATTGTTTCTAAAATAGTACTTGGTGTGTTGCCTGGCATAAAAGATTTAAAGCTTTCATGAAAAGCTAAAAATTCGGTGGCAGTCATTTCCTCAATTAGCGATAAAGATGGAGCGCAGATACTCAGGTATTGATAATGATTTTCTGGAGCTATAACCGTATTGTTGGACAACCAATTGACAGTCCCTTCCGATAGTACGGTGCTACCTGCAATTGTTTGTAGTAGTGTGCTTTTCCCAGAACCGTTGGGCCCTGTAATGGCATATTTTTTTTCCGGGGAAAAAGTAAAGGATAGTCCACGAAAAATCCATTCCCGATTGTATTTTTTTCCAGTTTGCTCGAGTTGGATCTGCATGGTATTAATCTTCTTCGCTTGCGCCTTTTACAAATCTTTTGATAATACCCCTACCGCTCTCTCTAATAAATGTTACAATTTCATCGCGCTCGTCACTCGCTGGTAATTCTTCTTCAATAAATTCTAGCGCTTGTGTGGTATTGAGTCCTTTATTAAAAATAATACGGTAGATATCTAAAATATGATTGATGCGCTCGAGTTCAAATCCTCTGCGTTTAAGACCTACACTATTGACACCACCATAACTTAGTGGATTGCGCACCGCTTTGATGTAAGGTGGAATGTCTTTGCTTACAAGGCTTCCTCCAGCAATATAAGAGTGTTGTCCAATGGTTACAAATTGATGCACCGCACTTACGCCAGCAATCCAAACCCAATCACCTAGTACAACGTGACCTGCTAATTGAACACTATTACTTAAAATACAATTATTGCCAATTACACAATCGTGCGCAACGTGCGAGTAAGCCATAATTAAGCAGTTGTTGCCTACTTTGGTTTTCCAACGATCGGTGGTACCTCTATTGATGGTTACAAATTCACGAATGGTGGTATTGTCTCCAATTTCTACGGTAGTTTTTTCTCCGTCAAATTTTAAATCTTGTGGCACAGCGCCCAAAACGGCACCCGGAAATATTCTGCAATTTTTTCCAATACGCGTTCCATCCATAATCGTAACATTACTCCCAATCCAAGTGCCTTCGCCAATCTGAACATCACCATGTATAACGGTAAATGGATCAATTTTTGCGTTGGGCGCTACTTTTGCATTGGGATCTATATAGGTGTACGGATGTGTCATGTATTTGATTTAAGTACTTAGGATCTTTTAACTACTTGCGCTACAAGGTCTGCTTCTGTGGCTACTTTACCACCTACATAAACAGTACCACGCATTTCGCAGATGCCTCTTCTGATAGGACTAATAAATTCTAGTTTTAAAACCATGGTATCACCAGGCCTTACCATTTGTTTGAATTTACAGTTGTCTATTTTTAAAAAGTAAGTATCGTATTGTCCTTCCGGCATAGAATTAATACATAAGATACCTCCTGTTTGTGCAAGTGCTTCTATTTGTAAAACGCCAGGCATAACTGGGTTGCCCGGAAAATGTCCAGGGAAAAACCATTCGTTAAAAGAAACATTTTTAACACCAACAATATAGGTATCTGTTAACTCAATGATTTTATCTACAAATAAAAACGGATGTCTGTGCGGCAAAGTTTTTTCTATTTGCACCAGTGATAAAACCGGCGGAACAGTAGGGTCATAAACAGGCACATCTTTAACGTGTTTATTTTTTTTGATGTACTGTTTGATTTTTTTAGCAAACGCTACGTTACTACTATGACCTGGTCTATTCGCAATGATTCTACCTTTAATAGGATAGCCAATAAGTGCTAAGTCACCAACAATATCAAGGAGTTTATGCCTAGCAGGTTCGTTAGGGAAACGTAGTTCTAAATTGTTTAAATAACCTTCGCTTTTTACTTCAATTTTTTCACGCTTAAACACTTTTGCAAGCCTTGTCATTTCATCATCCGTTACAGGCCTATCTACTACAACGATAGCGTTGTTGATATCGCCACCCTTTATTAAATCGTTATCTAGTAAGGCTTCTAGCTCATGTAAAAAACAAAACGTACGGCAAGGTGCAATTTCTGTTCTAAAATCTTTGATGGTTTTTAAACCTGCGTGTTGCGTCCCTAATACCGGACTATTAAAATCGATGAGTGTTGTAATTTGATAATCTAGCGCAGGTAATAAAACCATTTCTACGCGTTTCTCTTCATCGTAATGAAAAATATTTTCATCAATGCTGTACCACTGTTTGGTCGCATCTTGTTCAAGTACACCAGCCTTATCTATAAGATCAATAAAGGGAGAAGAGCTACCATCAATAATTGGAATTTCTGGACCGTTTACTTGAATTAAAACATTGTCCACACCCATGCCCACGAGCGCCGCTAAAATATGTTCGACAGTACTCACTTTTGCCTCGCCAACTTGCAGGGTAGTACCTCTAGAAGTGTCAGTTACCAAATCACAATCGGCCTTGATAATGGGCTGCCCTTCTAGGTCGGTTCTCTGAAATTGAAATCCAAAACCAGGGTTGGCAGGCTTAAGGGTCATGTCTACAAGTGCGCCTGTATGTAAACCAGTTCCACTAATACCAATAGAACTTGCTAAGGTATGTTGCTTGTCTGGGTTAAAATGTTGGTCCATGCTAGAATGTTAAATTCGATAAAATCTAGCGCAAAAATATGATTTATGGGTGGTTAAACCACCGTTTTGGTCTATTTAGACCCATTTTGAAGCAATTGTGTAAGTAATTTTTCCAATTCTTTAACCCTTTTTTCCAATTCCGGGAGTTGTCTAGTGTAAACCTGGGCTTTTAAAGACTGTTTTGCGTCTTCTGCAGGGAAGCCTGCGTATGATTTTCCTTCGCCGTCTAGGTTTTTGGTAACACCTGCCCCGCCGGCTATTTTAACCCCGTTTGCGATGGTTAAATGTCCCGCTATACCCGCCTGACCGCCAATCATGATTTTTTGTCCAAGCTTGGTGCTGCCGCTGATACCAGTTTGTGCTGCAATAACGGTTTGGCTACCAATTTCTACATTATGGGCAATTTGTATGAGGTTGTCTAGTTTAACGCCTTTTTTAATAATGGTAGAACCCATCGTGGCCCTATCAATAGTGGTATTTGCTCCAATTTCTACCTGGTCTTCGATAATTACATTGCCAATTTGAGGTACTTTTTGGTAGCTGCCATCAGGTTGAGGGGCAAAGCCAAATCCATCACTTCCAATAACGGTTCCAGCGTGAATAATAACGTCATTTCCAATAACGCAATCTTCATAAATTTTAACGCCCGCATGAATGGTGGTGTTGTTTCCGATAGAAACATTTTCTGCGATATAAGCCCCAGGAAAAATCTTACTGTTATTGCCAATGGATACTTTTTCGCCGATGTATGCAAAAGCGCCTACAAAAACATCTGTGCCAAGCGTTGCATTTGTTGCAATATGACTTGGTGTTTCAATCCCTTTTCTTTGCAGTGCTTTTAAATTTTGATAGGTAGTTAAAAGTGTTGCAAACGCAGAGTAAGCGTCTTTAACACGCACCAGCGTAGCCGTTATGTTTTTTTGTAATTGTAAACTTTCATTTACAATAATAAGAGACGCATTTGTCGTGTATAAATATTCTTCGTATTTAGGATTCGCTAAAAAAGTAAGTTGCCCTACTGCAGCTTCCTCAATTTTTCCAAAAGAAGTAACAGTAGTATCCGGATTACCTTCGATGGTACCGGAAACGAGAAGTGCTATTTGTTGTGCAGTAAATTGCATACTAGAATATTATAGTAGTTGACAGATGTAATTTTTTTTGACAGCAGCAGATAAGTTTTGATGAATTAGGGCATTATCGATTAATGAAATGTCTTTAATGCTTCCATCTTTAAATAAAATATTGATGCGTTCGTCTTTGGTTTGATAGAGTGTATTGGTCGCTTCTCCGGTAAAACATACATAACCCACTTCGGAAGCTTCTAATTCAAAAGAATCTAAACTTTCTTTTTGTTTGGCTGCAATGGTAGCCGGTAAAAAAGGTTCCGATTGAATGGTTGTTTTATATAGTTGACGACTTAAAAAACGGCTACACAATAGTGATAAAACCTTGTCTGGATGTGCACTCCAGCGTTTTATGGCGTGCATAATATCATGGTCATCTAATGTGCAAAATTGAGCAAGTGCATACGCATCCATAGTGCCATTAAAGCTGCCTAAAAAATAATCCAGTGACGACTGTGTTTGCATGGCAGCATCGGCACTAGTGTACAAGCTACGCGCGCGCTCCAATATTTTAACCAACATTTTTTCGGCAGATAAAACCGTTTTGTGTAGGTATACTTGCCAGTACATTTGACGGCGTGCCACTAAAAACTTTTCGACCGAATAAATCCCTTTTTCTTCAATCATGAGCTGGCCATCTACTACTACCAACATTTTTAAAATTCGGTCATATCCAATGACGCCTTCGCTAACGCCACAAAAAAAGCTATCTCTACTCAGGTAGTCCATGCGGTCTACGTCGAGTTGTCCGCTAATGAGTTGGTGTAAAAAAGGTTTGTGGTAGGCGCCTGTAAAAATTTGTATGGCTAGTGTTAACTGACCATCAAATGCAGCGTTCATTTCATGCATAATTTGCAGTGAAAGTGCTTCGTGGTGAACACCTTTTACCACCACATGTTCAAGTGCATGAGAATAAGGTCCATGTCCAATATCGTGTAACAAAATAGCAGCTTTTACTGCGATCTCTTCTTCTTCTGTAATTTCAGTTCCTTTACTTCTTAATTCATTTACCGCATTACCCATTAAGTGATAAGCGCCTAGTGAATGATGAAACCTGGTATGTACGGCGCCCGGATACACGAGTTGACCCATGGCCATTTGTGTAATCCTTCTTAATCTTTGGTAATAAGGATGGGCAAGAATTGAAAAAATCAATGGATGATTGATGGTGATAAATCCGTACACCGGATCGTTAATGATTTTTCTTTTTGGAGCTCCCATGCCTGTTGTTAAATTGTTAAACTGCCACTTATTGGCTGCTGCGAAAATACAAATAGAAGTTCGATAGCAAAGAATGAAATAGATTTACGTTGCGTTTTTTAACTAAATACCTACAATTGATGCAATTAGGAAGGATCTTATGGGTTGACGATGAAGTAGATAGCTTGCAGTCGCAACAAATCTTTTTAACACAAAAGGGTTATGAAGTTGTCACGTTTACCAATGGGTATGACGCTGTCGAATACTTGGGATCCAGTGTTGTAGACGTAGTGCTATTAGACGAAACCATGCCAGGAATGAGCGGACTTGAAACCCTGAGCCGCATTAAAATAGATCATCCGCATTTGCCCGTTGTGCTGATTACAAAAAACGAAACGGAAAACCTCATGAATGAGGCGATTGGCAGACAAATAAGTGATTACCTGATCAAGCCGGTGAATCCAAATCAGGTACTCTTAAGTCTTAAAAAAATAATGGACAAAAAAGACCTAGTAGCTGCAAGCACCACGGCCGCTTATCAACAAGAGTTTACGAAGTTGTTTCTGCAGCTTCAGGAGAATCCTGATTTTCATGAGTGGATGGAAATTTATAAAAAACTGGTGTATTGGGAACTTGAAATGGAGAAATCGGATAGTCCCGAAATGCGTGATATTTTGCAAACACAAAAGAAAGAAGCCAACGCCGCTTTTTTCAAATACATCAGCAAAAATTATGCGAGTTGGGTAGCACCAGGTGCAGCGGATGCCCCCATTATGAGTCATCAATTATTGCAGTTTAAAGTGTTACCACATGTAGAGAAAGGAACGAGCACATTTTTTATTTTAATTGACAATTTACGGTTTGATCAGTGGAAGGCCATCCAGCCCATTTTTCAAGAATATTTTAGGGTATTAGAAGAAGATACTTTTTATTCCATTTTACCCACCGCTACCCATTATTGCCGAAATGCTATTTTTTCTGGCATGCTACCTATCGACATCGAAAAGAAATTTAAAGAGGAGTGGAAAAATGATGACGACGAAGGCGGAAAAAATTTGTACGAAGAGACCTTTATGCGCGCCCATCTTGCCAAATTAAAAAAGGAAGATTTGCGCGTTGGCTATCATAAAATTGTGAACCACGCAGACGCGCAACAATTGCTTGCCAACATGCACAATTTATTGCAAAACGACCTGAGTGTTATTGTCTATAATTTTGTAGATATGCTAAGTCATGCTAGAACAGAAATGGAAGTGTTAAAAGAACTAGCCAGCGATGAGTCTAGCTACAGAAGCCTTACCAAAAGCTGGTTTGAACACAGTCCTTTATTTCAGGCACTCAAAAAAATTGCAGATAAAAAAATCAAAATTGTACTTGCCACCGATCATGGAAGTGTCCGGGTAAATACCCCGTGTAAAATTGTTGGCGATAAACAAACGACTGCCAATTTACGCTACAAGCATGGACGTAATTTAGATTACGATGCAAAAGATGTTTTAGCATTTAAAGATCCCACAAAAGCAGGGCTTCCGGTACCCACTGTAAACTCTAGTTATGTGTTTGCAAAGGAAGATGGATTCTTGTGTTATCCCAATAATTACAATCACTTTGTGGGCTATTATAAAAATACTTTTCAACATGGGGGGATAAGTTTAGAAGAAATGATTGTACCAGTCATTAAAATGGTTCCCAAGGGTAATTAATGTGAATAAATAATTTTTTTGAAATCTTGTTTTGGTGGGATAGTCGCTTACATTTGTTAGAACAATTTTTGTTGTAATTGACTATGAAATACACACAATCGAATTTAGATAAGTTAGGAGATATTTTAGGAGAATCTGAATATGTGGTAAGGTATGAGCGTGGAACTTTTCAGAGTGGCTGGTGTTTATTAGAAGCCAAAAAAATTGTGGTCTTAAATAAGTTTTTAAATACGGAAGGAAGGATCAATACATTACTTGAATTAATTCCGCAACTCAATATCGAGTACGATAAATTAACACTCGAATCTCAAAAATTATACGAGTTAGTTTTAAAGCAAGCCATTGACGAAGTGGCTGCATAATTTTTTTGCAACACGCACCATTAAATATTAATTTTTTAGGAACCGGAACGAGTAGTGGCGTACCCATGATTGGCTGTCACTGTCATGTTTGCCATTCAAAAGATCCCAAAGACAACCGTTTACGATCAAGTATATTGGTTGCTTCTAAAAGCACCCAATTTGTAATTGATACCACCCCCGATTTTAGGTACCAGATGCTTCGCACCCACACCGAGCATTTAGACGCTATTGTATATACCCATCCCCACAAAGATCATATTGCTGGCCTCGATGATATAAGGGCCTTTAATCACTTTTCAAAAAAGCCCATTGATATTTATGCGGGGGCCAATACCGAGGAAGCGATTAGGCGTGATTTTTACTATGCATTTGCAGAAACCCGCTATCCGGGTGTGCCCGATTTGAATTTAATCAATATAGACCATGACCCATTTATGGTTGGAGATATACATGTGCAGCCCATTCATGTGGCACACCATAAAATGCCGGTACTTGGTTTTAGAATGGGTGACTTTACCTATATCACCGATGCCAATTATATCGAACCAGCAGAACTGGACAAAATTAAAGGCTCTAAAGTGCTTGTGATTAATGCGCTGCGTAAAGAAAAGCATCTTTCTCATTTTACTTTATTAGAAGCTATAGATCTTGCAACTTCTCTTGAAATTCCGGAGGTATATTTGACGCATATTTCACATCAATTGGGGACGCATACAGCTGTTTCAAATGAACTTCCCGCAAATATTTCTTTGGCTTACGATGGGCTTCAAATTAGCCTGTAGTTTGCCATGTGCGCTCAACCCATCCCAATAAATCAAGTTCGTACTTCTATTTTTCAAGACCTGAAAGATGGGCTGCCTTTGTTTTACTGATCATGATTGGTATGGTAGCGGTACTTCCCAAATTTTTATGGCAACAAAAGCCAGACTTGCTCATACCGCTTGCACTCGAACAGTTTGGTATGGATACGATGTATATGCGGGATGCATTTGCAGCGGTTGAGGGTATATCTGATAAAGCCCCCTTTGTTTTTGACCCCAATACGGCATCTGTGGCAACGCTACAATCGTTAGGGTTTAGTGCCAAACTCGCTGCTACACTAGATCATTACCGCGCCAAAGGAGGGGTTATTAGATCAGGTAAAGACCTCTATAAAATTTGGGGCATGCCAACCCTCTTGGCTAATCGTTTAGCGCCTTTTGTTCAGGCAGGCAGAAACAGCGGCAAAAACAGTCCATCTAGGCCCTGGGGAACTGCGTTGGCGGCTAGCTATCCAAGGGCCGCTCCTATAGATATTAATACTGCATCCGTAAGTGAATTTGAGACGCTCAAGGGTATTGGTCCCGTTTTGGCAGCCCGAATTGTTGGATTTAGAGAAAAACAGGGTGGTTTTGTAAAAATCCAAGACCTTTTAGGGGTATATGGTGTAAAAGATACCCTGCTGAGGGCCCTTGGTCCTTATTTGCGCCTAAATGAGGCGCGGGTGCCAAAGGCCAATTTAAACCAAGCCTCAGCATTGCAATTGATAGAAAAAGCTGGCTTACAGCCAGTTGTGGCTCAGGCAGTGGTGCGGTGGCGGCAACAATATGGAGCTTTTGCAAAATTTGATGAGCTGGAAAATTTTGAGGGCCTTAGCGCGGCCAGTATGGCCGCGCTAAAACGACTCTTTTTTATAGAGTAGTACTGGATTTTAGCGCAAATCCGCAGATCTAAAAAAAATCAAAAAAACTTGTTAATTTCTAAAAATTGTGTAGTATTGACATTCAAAATGAGGCTTAAACGCCCCATTTTGAATAAAATGTCTCTTTTCGATTGCTTGCTTATATTAAGGTCTCACCAAAAGTGAGACCTTTTTTTGCGTATAATTTTTAGAAAACACTTACGAATGATTGTTCGTATTCATGAAAGCTTCAATTGAGTTAGTCTTTGTTTTTTATTTGCGGCTCTCTTAAGCTAACTGGCTTAACATATTTTTTGCGCATACGCATATTAAGCAGTTCAACACTAAATGAAAATGCCATCGCAAAGTACACGTAGTTTTTCAAATGCATTTCGTGTGCATTTTTTGGATCCCAACCTTCTACAATTAGTACAAGTCCAATCATTACTAAAAATGAAAGCGCTAACATTTTTAAAGTTGGGTGTTTATGAATAAAACTTGAAATATGCGTGCTAAATAAAAACATAACAATCATGGCAATTACCACAGCAGCGATCATAATTTCGATATGCTTTGCCGTACCGCCGGCAGTAATGATACTATCAAAACTAAATACCATATCAATTAAAATAATTTGAAAAATTGCCGTAGAAAATCCAAGTGGCTTACTTGCAATACCTGCTTCAGCGTCTGCTTCACCTTCTAATTTCTGATGAATTTCTTTTACTGTTTTATACAGTAAAAATAAACCTCCGGCTAGCATTACAATGCTGGCAATATCTAAATCGTTTCCAAATAATCGAAGTACTGTAATACCTTTTTGAGCAAGCAGCCAGCTTAGTCCAAATAATAATGCACAACGCGTTAATATACCCATTGCCATCCAAATAAGTCGAGCTCTTTTTTGTTTTTCTTTTGGCAAGCGGTTCATGATAATGCTTACAAAAATGACATTATCTATGCCAAGCACAATCTCTAAAACAACCAGTACTAAAAAACTAATCAAACTCTCTGACGTAAATAAAAATTCCATTTTTGTAGCTTATAATTTTGAACAAATATTTTTTACAATAGCCGGCCCCTCATATACAAATCCGGTCCATACCTGAATAAGTGTAGCACCTGCATTTAATTTATTGGTTGCGTCTTCGGCGTTAAAAATCCCGCCACTAGCAATGATTGGAATTTGTCCGTTTAATCCTTTTGCAAGGTAACGTACAACATCTGTAGATCTATTGGTTAGGGGTTTGCCAGACAGGCCTCCCATGCCAATGGCTTCTATTTTTTCTTCGTTGGAATATAAGCCACGTCTATCAATAGTCGTGTTGGTAGCAACAAGGCCGTCTAATTGTAGTTCGGTGCTGAGTGCAATAATATCATCTAGTTGCGCATCTGTTAAATCAGGTGCAATTTTTAATAGAAGTGGCTTAGGTGTATTTTTTGTAGCATTAATTTTTTGTAAGTTGGACAGTA
This sequence comes from Sediminibacterium sp., assembly GCA_044341045.1. GTDB lineage: Bacteria > Bacteroidota > Bacteroidia > Chitinophagales > Chitinophagaceae > Sediminibacterium. The sequence continues at coordinate 50,763 of JBIISK010000005.1, forward strand.
TGGTATGGAGTGCATCTTTGTCTTGTAATGCGCGAAGGCCTGGGGTATTGGGTGAACTCACATTCACCACAAAATAATCTACCACATCAAATAATTTTTCAAAACAAATCTGGTAATCTTTCCAAGCGTCATCGTTGTCGGTGATTTTATTTTTTCCAATATTACCACCCACAATAAGTGTGCTATTTGGATTTTGTATTCGCCATGCTGCTAAACGTTTTGCAATTGCATCGGCGCCATCATTGTTAAACCCCATTCTATTGATGAGGGCTCTATCTTTTGTTAATCTAAACAAGCGTGGTTTTGGATTGCCTTCTTGTGCAAGTGGGGTTACCGTTCCAATTTCTACAGCGCCAAAACCAAGCACTTCTAATTCATGCAGGTAAAGGGCATTTTTATCAAATCCGGCGCCTAGCCCAACGGGATTTTTAAACGAAAGTCCAAATACCTTTTTGGCAAGCCCTGGATTTGTTACGCCAAAACTTTTTTGCAACCATTTTTTGATCCAAGAAATACTGCAAAACCGCTTCAGCCAATTCATAGAAAAATAATGGACGGCTTCTGGAGGGAAGTAAAATAGAAAGGTTCTTAACAGGCGGTACATCATAGCCCCGCAAAGATAGGTTTGTAGGCGCAAAGAAGAATTTAGTTGCATAAACAACTTTTTATAAAAAATCACTACATTTGAGGGGTAAATACTTAGCCATGCAAGAAGCTTACATTGTAGCCGGATTTAGAACTGCCGTAACAAAAAGTAAAAGAGGCGGTTTTCGTTTTTTTAGACCCGATGACTTAGCCGTTCAACTCATTCAAGGATTGATGGCAACTTTGCCTGAACTTCCCGCAGCACGTGTAGATGACGTTATTGTAGGAAACGCAGTGCCTGAGGCAGAGCAGGGTTTGCAGTTTGGCCGTATGATTTCTGCGCGCGCACTTGGTGTTGATGTTGCAGGTATTACCATTAATCGATACTGTGCGAGTGGACTTGAAAGTATCGCCATGGCTACCGCAAAAATCAGATCCGGTATGGCTGATTGTATCATTGCAGGCGGAACAGAGAGTATGAGCTTGGTACCAACCGCTGGTTGGAAAACAGTGCCTTCCTATGAGATTGCAAAAAATGATCCAGATTATTATTTAAGTATGGGATTAACTGCTGAGGCAGTTGCCAAAGAATATAATATTTCAAGAGCAGATCAAGACGCTTTTGCATTTACGTCGCATCAAAAAGCAATGGTTGCGCAACAAGAAAATCATTTTAAGCCAGGAATTTTACCCATCACTGTAGAAGAAGTATATGTGAATGAAAAAGGTAAGAAAGCGACGCGTTCTTATGTAGTAGATGCAGACGATGGTGTTCGTGCAGATACAAGTATCGAAGCGCTAGCAAAATTAAAGCCTGCTTTTGCAGTGGATGGAACCGTAACCGCGGGCAATTCTTCACAAACCAGTGATGGCGCTGCTTTTGTGGTTGTGATGTCTGAAAAAATGATGCTTGAATTAGGGCTTGTTCCAATTGGTAGACTTGTAAATGTTGCAGTAGCAGGTGTGCATCCGCGCATCATGGGGATTGGTCCAGTAGCAGCTATTCCAAAAGTGTTGCGTCAAGCAAATATGAGCATCGGCGATATAGATTTAATTGAGCTCAATGAAGCTTTTGCTGCACAATCTTTAGCTGTGATTCGTGAACTAGATTTAGATACGTCAAAAGTAAATATCAATGGTGGTGCCATTGCACTCGGTCATCCATTAGGTTGTACAGGTGCTAAATTAACCGTACAAACCCTACACGATTTAAAAAGGTTAAATAAGAAATATTCGATGGTATCCGCATGTGTTGGTGGTGGCCAGGGTATTGCAGGGATTATTGAAAATCTATAATTACAAGTACTTGCCTACAATGGGCATTCTTCTTCCCACGCCAAATGCCTTGGGGGACACTCTAATAATAGGGCAAAATTGATTGCGCTTGTATTCGTTGGTATTTATCATTTTTAAAGTGCGGTTTACCAGTTCGCTACTATAGCCCATGGCTACAATGCTAGAAGGATTTGCGCGTTTTTCGATGTATTGATACAATATCTGATCTAGTACACTATAATCTGGTAAACTATCACTGTCTTTTTGATCTGGTCTTAACTCGGCACTAGGTGCTTTGGTGATTATGTTTGTTGGAATAATTTCTTTTTCGCGGTTGATGTATTTGGCAAGTTCGTACACCTGAATTTTATAGAGGTCACCAAGCACGCCAAGACCACCTGCCATATCTCCATATAAAGTCCCGTAGCCTGTTGCAAGTTCACTTTTATTGGAAGTATTAAGTAAAATATAGCCCATTTTATTTGCTATCGCCATTAAAATATTTCCTCTCGATCTACTCTGAATATTTTCTTCGGCAAGTGAAAAAGGCAAGCCATTAAATATGGGATCCAAGGTTTCTAAAAATGAATCGTATACATTTTTGATAGGAACAATATGGTAAGGATTTTCTAGATTTTTACTAAGTAAAACAGCGTCATCTACCGAGTGCTCCGTAGAAAATTCGGAAGGCATAAGTACGGCTAACACATTTTGTGCACCCAGCGCATCCGAAGCTATAGCAAGGGTTACAGCCGAGTCTATACCACCTGAAGAGCCTAGTATCGCTTTGGTAAATCCCATTTTTGTAAAATAGTCTTTAATGCCGAGTAACAGTGCTTGATATATTTGATCAATGTTTAAATCAGCAACAAGTGTTGCCGGATTTAATTCTTTATTAGGGACACGACTTGCAGGTTCTATAATAGGTTCTTGAATGGTACCATCATCATTGCAGGTGTAAAAAGAAAGCTCCGGTGTAAACATCGGAAGCGCACCACATAAATTGGCGTCTTTATCAAATGCATAGGAGCCGCCGTCAAAAACAATTTCTGTTTGACTACCAACAGCGTTGCAATAAAAAAGAGGGATTTTATATTTTAAAACGTTGGCTTTAATGGTTGCTTTTCTGTCTTCGTCATGCGTATAATCGAAAGGAGAAGCACTTAAGTTGAGCATGATATCTGGCGACTGTTTCATTAATTCATCCATCGGACAAATTGTATACAGTGGATTGTCTCCTAGGTTCCAAATATCCTCACAAATGGTAACGGCTAATTTTTTTCCTTTAAATGGAATTACTTGCCAACTGCTCGCTGCTTCAAAATATCTATTCTCGTCAAAAACGTCGTAGGTAGGCAGTAGGGTTTTATGAATTTCTGCTACAATTTTTTGTTCGTACAAGAAAAAAGCAGCATTAAATAAATCCTTGCCTTTTTTACCCGGATTACGCGCCGGACTGCCAATGAGCACGCCAATGGTGTCGGCTGCTTTTGTAATGGTATCAATGCTTTCGTAGCATTTATCAATAAAATCTTCAAATTCAACAAAATCGCGCGCTGGATAACCACATACGCTCATTTCACTAAATAATATGAGATCAGCACCTTCTTTTTTGGCAAGTTCTATGGCACTCAAAATTTTTTCGGTGTTTTGTTCGAAATTGCCAATGTGGTAGTTCTGTTGCGCGATACTTATTTTCATAGCTATAACTGCGGTGGCTGCAAAGGTCAGTAACTTTTACATACCAAATGCCACCTGTCTCATTTAAATCTTGTTTATTTTTTAACGAATTTAAATAACATCTTTGCATCAAATTTGTTCCATGATTAAGTTTCTATCTATTGCTGCAACTATTTTGTTCCTTAGCTGTAATTCGGCTCAAAAAACACCTGATATTAGTGCCATAGACGTACCCCTAACCACCATCAGATTCGAGCAATCTTTTTTTGCAATAGACACTTTGCGTTTGGATATTTCTTTGCAAAAATTAGCTGGAAAAGAACCCTTATTCACACAAGATTTTTTATACAATATTTTAGCAACTACGCCGCAAACAGCGGCAAAAGATGTGCCTCAATTTATGAGCGCATATCAATCTATGTTCAAACAAACCAGCACTCAATTTGCTTCGATTAAAACCGAAGAAGCTGCTATTAAAGAAGGCTTGAAGTATGTAAAATTTTATTTTCCGGATTACAAACTACCAACAAAACTCATCACATTTATAGGACCCATTAATAGCTTTGGAAACATCATTACCATTGAAGCACTCGCTATCGGACTTCAAATGTACCTTGGAAAAAATGATCCAATTTATGTATCTGAAGAAGGCCAGAGCCTTTACCCTACTTATGTTTCAAGGCGTTTCGAGAAGTCTTATATGGCTACCAATTGTATGAAAAACATATTAGATGATATGTTTCCACTCCAAGATGCAGGCGCACCACTTTGTGAACAAATGATAGAAGCAGGAAAGCGTTTATACTTTTTAAAACAGGTGCAACCCAATACACCGGACAGTATTGTAACCGGTTACACCTCAGCGCAATTAGAAGGTTGTTATAAAAGTGAAAAAGACATCTGGTCATTTTTTGTTCAAAATAATTTACTCTACCAAAAAGATCCTTCTTTGATTGGTGACTACATGATGGATGGTCCTAACACAGCCGTTTTTGGCGACGGCTCTCCTGGATTTATTGGGCAGTTTGTAGGGTATAGAATTGTAGAAGCTTGGCTTCAAAAAAACAAAGCACTGACACTGGATAAAGTGATGCGAACGCCTGCAAAAATTATTTTTGAACAGGCGAAATATAAGCCATGATAATAAGCCTTATAACAAAGCTTACAACAAGGCTTAGATAGTAAGTAATTAGTTTAATTTAGAAGGCACAATTAGGTCAAAAGGAGGAATGGTGACGGTAAAGAGTGTTTTGTTGTTTTCGTTTTCCATTTCATACGAGCCTTGCATACGGCCTAGTTCCGACTTTAAATTACAGCCGCTGATATACTGGTACCGGTCCGACGGCTTAATAATGGGTTGAATACCTATAACCCCATCGCCATCAACTACTTTATGTTCCCCGCAGCTATCAAATATTTCCCAGTGCCTGCGAAGCAGTTTTACATTAAAATGGTTGTGGTTTTCGATGGTAATACGGTAGGCAAACATGAATTCGTTGGAAACGGCATTACTATAGTCCGATTGGTAGAAAGTTTCTACACTTATTTCGATGCCTTCAGAAATCATGGATGTCATAGGTGGCCGCTTTCACGTAAAAGTAAGGTTTCGGTTATAATTGGGCAAATAAACGGGCTTTTTGGGGGTGCTCAATCCCTTTTTTCCTTAATTTCGAGGCTTAATTAAAAGCGCAACCGAATCTTATGGCTGAAGTGATTTTAATGCCCCGCTTAAGTGATACAATGACCGAAGGTGTTATTGCAGCTTGGCACAAAAATGTGGGCGATGCGGTAAAAAAAGGTGATTTATTAGCTGAAATCGAAACAGATAAAGCAACTATGGAGCTTGAGAGCTACCAAGAGGGTGTTTTATTGCATATAGGTACTACAAAAGGAGGCAAATTGCAAGTCAATGATTTGCTTGCTATTATTGGTAAGGCTGGTGAAGATGTTGCTTCACTGATAGCATCTGTTGGAGCGGGTACACCGGCTGCAGCCCCTGCTACGGAGCCTGCACCTGCTTCTACAACTGCTGCACCTGTTGCAGCGTCTGCAAGTCCTGCACTTGATGTGGCAGCTATGGATGAAGTAGTGCTTATGCCACGCTTAAGCGATACCATGACCGAAGGGGTAATTGCAGGTTGGCAAAAAAATGTAGGAGATACTGTGAAAAAAGGGGAAGTGTTAGCGGATATCGAAACCGATAAAGCAACCATGGAACTTGAAAGTTATAAAGATGGTATTTTATTATACCAAGGCGCAAAAGCGGGAGAGAAAATTTTAGTAAACGATTTACTTTGCGTGATTGGTGCTGCTGGTACAAATGTGGATGCAATTGTTGCCGCTGTAAAAAATGGCGCAACCGCTGCAGTACCTGCTGCTACTGCACCTGCGGCAAGCCCAGCTGCAGCTCCAACTGCTTCTGCCGCTCCAACAACTGCTGTTGCACCTGCGGTTCAAGTGGTTGTAAATGAAGGAAGAATTTTTGCAAGCCCACTTGCTAAAAAAATGGCAGAAGAGCGTGGCATTGATTTAAAATATGTAAAAGGAACTGGCGATAATGGACGTATCACCAAATTTGATATTGACGGATATGTTCCAGCTACTGCATCTGCTACTGCTCCAACCATGGGCGCTGCTGCTCCAGCATTTGTTCAATCAGCATCTACTGGTGTAGTAAGTTTTGAAGACCAGCCGGTTTCTCAAATGCGTAAAACGATTGCGCGCCGCTTAAGTGAAAGCTTATTTACGGCACCACATTTTTACATCACCATGACCATTGATATGGACGCAGCTGTTGCAGCGCGTACAAAAATTAATGAAGTGGCGCCTGTAAAAATTAGTTTCAATGATATGGTTGTTAAAGCAACGGCACTTTCATTAAAACAACATCCAAAAATTAATAGCAGCTGGCTTGGCGATACCATTCGCACCAACCATCATGTAAATATTGGTATTGCTGTTGCGGTAGACGAAGGTTTACTGGTTCCAGTTGTACGTTTTGCAGACACCAAATCACTCAGTGAAATTGGTGTTACTGTAAAAGGTTTTGCGCAAAAAGCAAAAGATAAAAAATTACAACCTGCCGATTGGGAAGGCAGCACATTTACCATTTCTAACTTAGGTATGTTTGGCGTAGATGAATTTACGGCCATCATCAATCCACCAGATGCATGTATACTTGCAGTAGGTGGTATTGCACAAGTACCGGTTGTAAAAAATGGTCAAGTGGTACCGGGCAATGTGATGAAAGTGACCCTCAGTTGTGACCACCGTGTTGTGGATGGTGCAGCAGGAGCCGCTTTCTTACAAACATTGAAATCTTTATTAGAAGAGCCTTTACGTATGTTGGTATAAGCTGTTTCAGCGTTTACTAATCCAAATCACATCCAATAGGTGCACCTGGCGCAATTTCTTTGTGCTTTGGTAAACTAATGTCTTTTGGATGTTCGATGCGGTCTATCAAATAAGCAAAATGCGTTTTGTATTTATTTGCTTTGATTTGATCCATGCTCCATTTTTTGATCTCCGCTAATTTTTCAGAACAAATCGCTTTTACTTGATAATTGCTTTGTTCAGATTGAGCAACGCCTAGTAGCCAGGTCACTAACATTTGTCTTGTTTGAAGACCTACCATTTCTTCTAGTCCTTTGTTGAGTGGCTTTTTAAAGAGTTCTGAAACGAGCGCATCAATCACTTCTCCAAACCCAATACTAGCGCCATTTGCTTTATTAATTTCCAACCTATTTGCTCTTTCTGGATTGCATAAAAATCCAAGTTCAAAATCTGCTAAAGCTTCTGCAGCTGATAGTGGATCAAAACTCATACCTGTTCTTTTGGCAAATAATTCACCGCCATAATACATAGGAGGTCTTGGAGGAATTTGCGCTGCAATAAAAGGAGGTATCGTTAATATGCTTGGCGATAAACAACCTACTGCTACTTGTAATGCATTTTTTTGTACCGCATCCGCTACCATTTTTGGTTTTTGCGTTGCGTCGCCTCTGGTGCTATAACTATAATCGATGCCACCAATAATTTTACAAACGGCTTCTAATTGATAGCGGTGGTAATTATAAACAGGCACGAGTACGTCTTCGAGTGTAGCCATTGGCGCACCAGATCTAATGTTATTTTCAGAAAAATTTCCTAGTGCTTTTGCTCTAACGGCAAGTGTGTTTTTTAATCCAATTGTTGCGTCTTTTTCGTTGTCCCATAAATGTGCATAGGGATGAAATCCGCTCGCAGCGCGTGCATCCGCATCAGCAATAAATAAGAGTCCTTGCTTTGTATTTTCTGCTAATAAATTTTGAAGGGCATTATTTTCGTTGGTGCTTTTGTCGAAATCTTTGTATCCATACATAATGGCTCTTTTGTCCCACTCGCCAATAGTGCTAGTATACACTTTAGAAAAATCCATCTCTCCTTTTTCATTGATAAAAATATTAGGGTGCGGATAATCCATTACGGAGGCTCTGTCATTAAAACTGGATGCGTAATTGTGTTGTAAGCCTAAGGTATGTCCAATTTCGTGTGCAGAGAGTTGGCGTAAACGCTGTAGCGCGGCTTCTCTCATAGTGTTAGGTACTGGCTTTCCTGTTTCGTAGGGGGCTAGTAATCCTGTAAAAATTAAATAGTCTTGTCTAACCCGGAGAGAGCCTAACGAAACTTGACCTTTAATAATTTCTCCAGTACGAGGGTCCGTTACGGTAGCACCATAACTCCAGCCGCGCGTAGAACGGTGCACCCAATTAATCATATTGTACCTGATATCCATGGGGTCGCAACTATCAGGAAGTACCTTTACAATAAAAGCATTTTTGTATCCTGCAGCTTCAAAAGCTTGATTCCACCAGCGGCCGCCTTCTAATAGTGCAGACCTGATAGGTTCTGGTGTACCGTTGTCTAAATAATATACAATGGGTGTAACGGGTTCGCTAACCTGGGCAGTTGGATCTTTTTTAGCGAGTCGGTGTCTTGAAATAAAACGCTGCTGAATAGGCGTGGTAAAATCAGAACTATAGTCGAAATAGGAAATGCCAAAATACCCACTTCTGATATCATAATTTCTTGGTTTATATTGATTATCAGGAAGTTGAACAAAGGAATAATGCATGCGCAGGGTTATCGCTTCTGGCGAAGGCGTTACCGTTGTTACAAATCTGCCTGCGTCTGCTCCGCCTACAAATGTAATGCTCGCCTCAAATTCTGAATTGAGTGGGAAGCTTTTTGTGTTAGCAAAATACATCGCAGAACGAGGTTCGTTAAACGAGTAGGTTCCTTGACGCATGCTTTTAATTTTATCTGCTACACCATGTGCATCTTTTACAAAAAATGAAGTGGCATCCACTAATAAATGACCCGCTTGCTCTTCTTCAATTACAAAAGATCCAATGGTAGAACTTGCAAAAGATTCTTTTACGGCTCTTTTTTCATTTTTATCGGCGCTGCTTGCGCGGTAGTCGTAGTTGGGTTGTATCAGTAATAATTTTTTCCCAACGCGCTCAAAATATACAATCTTAGTATCTCCAATTTGTCCTCTGTCAAGCCCTATATCATTAGATCCTAAACCAGCAGGCAATGAATTAACGAGTAAAAATTCTTGTCCAATTTTATCAATGTCCAACCAAATTTTTCCAGTGGTTTCATCTACATAAAATGTAAAAAATCCGGATTGACGCTTCATGTTTTTTGTTTTTTCAAAAACAGTATTTGCTGCTTGTGCAAATAGTAGCGAAGGCATTACAAGGATCATTAAAAAAAGAAAACGGCGCATGGCTTTGTTTTTTGATTTTGAATAACTACAGTATGTAGTCCTTTAAAGGTAGCAATAAAAAAAATCCTGCTACTATAAGTAACAGGATTTTTTTTATTAGACGAACTGTTGTTCGGGTGTTTAATTATGCGTTTGGCGTTTCTGTTGTTGCTGGCGCTTCAAAAAGCGTCGGGGCTACAACTGGCGCTGGTGCTGCAACTGGAGTAGGAGCTGCTACTTTTTTAGGAGCTACTTTTTTCACTGCTTTTTTCACTGCTTTTTTTGCTGCTACTTTTTTAGGAGCTACTTTTTTCACTGCTTTTTTTGCTGCTACTTTTTTAGGAGCTACTTTTTTCACTACTTTTTTTGCAGTTGGTTTTTTTGCAACAGCTTTTTTAGGAGCTACTTTTTTTACTGCTTTTTTAGCAGCTACTTTTTTTACTGCTTTTTTCGCAGTTGGTTTCTTTGCAGCAGCTTTTTTAGGAGCAGCTTTTTTCACTACTTTTTTAGCAGCTGGTTTTTTTGCAGCTGGTTTTTTTGCAGCAGCTTTTTTCACTACTTTTTTAGCAGCTGGTTTTTTTGCAGCAGCTTTTTTAGGAGCGGCTTTTTTCACTGCTTTTTTAGCAGCTGGTTTTTTTGCAGCAGCTTTTTTAGGAGCGGCTTTTTTTGCTTTTGCCATGGTATTGTTGTTTGTTTGGGTTAAAAGTTGAGGTGTAAAGTTAAAATATATTTCGACAATACATAAAAAATAATTTCATTGAAAACCGCCAGGGCCTAAGCCCTGCTTTAATTTGGTGAATTAGTATGTATCTTTGAAAAATGACAGCACAACTTAGCGATCCTAAAAAAACATTGATCATTGGTGCATCCGAAAATCCGGAGCGTTATAGTTATTTAGCTACAAAATTATTAGTAGCGCATGGACATCCTGTGGCGTGCATAGGTCTTAAACCAGGTCATATAGATGATACCCCCATTGTTACAGGCGAGCCCGAGTTAACAGATATCCATACCATTACATTGTATGTGAACCCCGCGGCGCAGCATGCGCTGATACCTTATTTGTTTTCATTGGCGCCCAAGCGCATTATTTTTAATCCGGGTACCGAAAATGAAGCTTTTACGATGGTAGCAAAGCAAAAAGGGATTAAAACCATGGACGCCTGTACGCTTGTGCTTTTAAATACAGGCCAGTATTAGTTGAATGATTTAGCATTAGCTTAAGCCCCACCACCAGCGCTCCAATTGGCCCTGTCTAGGGTACGGTACTGGACGGCTTCTGCAATATGTTCAGGTAAAATGTGAGGCTCGGCTCCTAAATCTGCAATGGTCCTACTTACTTTTATAATTCGGTGATAAGCCCTCGCACTTAGGTTCAATTTATCCATAGCCGCTGCTAGTATGGCTTTGCTATTAGGCCCCAATGGGCAAAAAACAGCCAATTCTTTATTTGAAATTTGTGCATTGGTATACGTGTTGGCACAATGCTCGTACCTATTTTTTTGAATGGACCTAGCCGCTAAAACCCTTTCTCTGATACTATTTGATTCTGAGGCCCGGGTGCTGCGGTCTAGTTCATGGTGGGTAACTGGGGTTACTTCTACATGAAGGTCTATCCGGTCGAGCAATGGTCCCGAAACCCTATTTAAATATTTTTCTACGGCGCCCGCCGGACAGCTGCATGATTTTGTTGGATGATTGAAATAACCACAAGGGCAGGGGTTCATGGAGGCTATTAGCATAAAATTGGCAGGATACGTAAGCGACATACTTGCTCTGGCAATATTGACCATGCGTTCTTCCATCGGTTGACGAAGCACTTCCAAAACAGATCGTTTAAATTCTGGCAATTCATCTAAAAACAAAACACCGTTATGCGCCAAAGAAATTTCGCCGGGTTGTGGATGACTGCCACCACCAATAAGTGCAATATCTGAAATGGTATGATGCGGTGATCTAAAAGGTCTTGTTTGCACCAAATAGGAGCCTGCGGCTAATTTTCCGGCCACACTGTATATTTGGGTTGTTTCTAAGGCTTCTGCTACATTTAATGGGGGCAAAATGCTAGGCATTCTTTTTGCTAACATAGTTTTTCCGGCACCAGGTGGTCCAATTAAAATCACATTGTGTGACCCAGCAGCCGCTATTTCTAAGGCGCGTTTAATATTGTCTTGTCCACTCACTTCACTAAAATCGATACTTGAAAGTGTAGGGTCTGTGTTTAAAAAAGTTTCAGGATTTATTTGATGGGTGGGGGTAGACGTTCCAGCAGCAAAAAACTTGACTACTTCTTGTAAATGTGACACCCCATAAACGTTTAGGCCTTTTACCATGGACGCTTCATTGGCATTAGCGGCGGGTAAAATAATGCCAAGTGCATTTTCTTTTTTTGCCCGAATGGCCATGGCCAGTGCGCCTCTAATAGGATGAATGGTGCCGTCTAAACCAAGTTCTCCCATCAGCATGTATTTATGAATTTGTGCTTCTTGCAGGAGTTGGTCACTAGCGGCTAATATACCAATGGCAATGGGTAGATCAAATGCAGATCCCGTTTTTTTGATATCCGCTGGCGCTAAATTGATGACCACTTTAATGCGTGGCATACTAAAACCATTTGATTTAATTGCGCTCTCGGTTCTTTGTAAACTTTCTTTAATGGCAATGTCCGGAAGGCCAACAATTTGATAGCCCTGCCCCATACTTACATTTACTTCTACTATAATGGTGATGGCATCAACACCCATCACTGCGGCTCCCATGGTTTTTACAAGCATACAAACACTTTGATACTTGTAGAAAGGTAAGGGCTACGATGCCTTATAAAAACGGCACCGAATAAATACCTGAAATAATTGCTGAATGAAAAAAATTAGAGGTTTTGTAATAAATCCACAACGCCTTCTCTTTTTAAAATGAGATAGCCAAGGCGGTCATCACTAATACCTTCTTTTAATTGGTAATTGAAAACAAGCTCACCATCATCAACACTTGTTTCAAAATATTTGAATTGAATATTGGCATACTGTTTTAAGTTGGCGCCAATTTCGTAGAGGTGTGTTGATAATATAAACAGCGAAGGTTTGATTTTGCGAAGGCCCTCAATGACAGCAGTACTGCACTTCATAGCATCTTCTACGTTGGTGCCTTTAAAGAGCTCATCGATGAGGATGAGCCAGTTTTTTCCGTCGTTAATTTTTTCGATGGTGTTTTTTATGCGCTTTACTTCGTTGTAAAAATAGCTTTCCCCTTTTATAATATTATCCATCACATTGATGTTACTAAGCAGCCCATCAAATAAAGTGAGCTCCATTGTTTTTGAAGGAACGCCCATGCCTAAATGTGCTAAGTAAACGCTAATGCCAACGGCTTTAATAAAGGTACTCTTGCCCGCCATATTAGCGCCTGTTAAAAATATAAAGTTGCTATCTTTTTCTAGCGTAATATTATAACTAGTTGGCGTTTGTAAAAGTGGGTGGTAGCAACCCGTTGCTTCTATACATGCAGTAGGTGCCGTGGTAAAAGTTGGAAAGCAAAGATCCTGTGTTACAAATACGCGCGCCAAACTTTGGTAGGCGTCCATGCTGCTGTATAAATCTATGAGGTCATAAAAATCCTGCTTATGCCTTGTTCTAATCTGACCCGCAATACTTAAAATTTCTTGTGGCGACGCTGTTTTAGTATCTATGCCCCTAAGCGCCGCAAGAGCAGGCTTGCTTAATTTTTTTTGGATGCTTGCGGTCCAGCTTGCAACAATTGGATGGTGATTGTAGTCCAATAAAAGTTGTTGTACTGCAAACATTCCATTCAAAAAATTGGCGCAATGGGTGATGGTATATTTTGTTAGCGCATAATCTGGCGCGTGAAATATTTTATACCAGTTACTATTTAAATAGGTGGGATGTTGTGGGTATGGGTCAAAATGTGTTTCGTAATATTTGGCTACCACCATAATGGTGCCGTTGGTGATGCTAATGGGCCAATTAGGCAGCGTGTTTGCGAGTGCCTGAATAACCGCTTGCGTATCTTTTATTTTTTGGATGCTACCAAGTGGATGCTCAACGAGGTAACGAAGCATTTCTTTACCGCCAACCGTATCCGTTTGATTGAGATAATTGAATATGGACACAGACTCATCGCTGTTAAATATGGAGAGGTCGTGAAGTGTATCTTTATCTACCTGCATAATTTAGGATCTGTTAAACTGGAGACGCATGCCAGTTTTAGATTCATCAAATCCACCATTTCCATATACCATATGTCCATTTACAAAAGTTTTTGAAACAGTAGCGGGTTGGGTAAAGCCTTCGAGTGGGCTCCAACCGCATTTGTACAGGATATTTTCTTTGGTAATGGTTTCCGAAACATTTCTATCAATTAATACTAAATCTGCAAAGTAGCCTTCTCTAATAAAGCCACGGTTATTAATTTGAAAACAGCGTGCAGGTGCATGGCTCATTTTTTCTACAACGCGCTCGATGGTAATTTTTTTCTCGGCTACATAATGGAGCATAAGGCCAAGTGCGTGCTGCACGAGTGGAAGCCCAGCGTGTGCATGTAAATAGTCTTCCTGTTTTTCGGTCCAGGTATGCGGAGCATGATCTGTGGCTATAATATCAAGGCGATCATCTAGTAATCCCTCCCATAAAGCCGTTTTATTGTGTGGGGCTTTAATAGCAGGATTACATTTTATTTGATTGCCAAGGCTCGCATAATCATCTGATGTAAAATGTAAATGATGTACACATACTTCTGATGTAATTCTTTTTTCTTCGAGTGGTAGCATGTTGCTAAAGAGTTGCAATTCTTTAGCGGTGCTGATATGTAAAATATGCAGTCGCGTCCCAAATTTTTTGGCCATTTGCACCGCCCTAAAAGAAGATTCAAAACATACCTCTTCATCTCTAATGATAGGATGATCTGCAGCGGTTAGCTTTCTGTTTTCGGCAATTGCTTTGGCTAGATTGTCTTTAATAAGACGCTCTTCTTCACAATGTGTAGCAATTAAAACCTCAGAGCCTTCAAATATTCTTTCTAATAAAACAGGATTCTCAACGAGTAAATTTCCAGTTGAAGAGCCCATAAATATTTTAACTCCACAGACATCATTTTTTTTATCGTTGGTGCGTAATACTTCCTCGAGATTATCATTGGAAGTGCCCATAAAAAAGGAGTAGTTCGCTAGTGCATGGTGCTTTGCGATATCATATTTTTGCTCTAATAAGTCGTGAGTAAATGCTGGCGGATTGGTGTTGGGCATTTCCATAAAGGAAGTAACACCACCTCTTACCGCTGCTTTTGCTTCGGTATAAATGGTTGCTTTGTGTGTAAGGCCAGGTTCTCTAAAGTGTACTTGATCATCAATAATACCAGGGATCAGGGTTTTCCCCGTTCCGTCTATTTCCTCTATGCGCATGCTAGGATCAAGCTGTGGTCCAATTTTTTCGATGCGGGTATCTCTAATCCATACGTCACCAGTTGCGGTGGTTCCTTCATTAACAATGGATACGTTTTTGATGACGATGTTTTTCATAGTATGCTATTAGTCTTCTAAGTGTATCGAAAATACAATCATTCTAGATTGTAATTTATCAAGTACATTAGAATATTTGAGTCCGCGATCAAGTTGGTGTAAATTGGTGAGGCCATAGCTAAATTTTATTTCTGGCGAAACGGTTACAAAGGGTAAATAAAAATTTAAACCTAGTCCTGCTTCTAATCCAAAATCGGCAGCACGTAATTTAACGAGGTCATCGGCATTGCGAGATGTAGAATTACTAGATAAATCAAAGTCAAATTTGACGCCACCTAAAATGTATAACCTAAAATTACCAATACGATCTGAATTTAATTTAAAGTGAGCCGGAAGGCTTACAAGGGTGGAAGGTAAAATTTGTTGTTGCTGGGTTTGCTCGCCAGGTTTAACAGATTTTAATGTATAGTCGATGTATTTGGAGCCTCCAATAATAAGTTGTGGATTTGCGCGAAGCTCAATATGGTCGTTAATTTTGAGGGTTGCTAATAAACCCATGGTAATACCACCGCTAGCTACCGGATTTACATACAAGATAGAATCTGAAGCCAAAAAATCTGCAGACTTGGTATGGTGTAAATAGCTTTTGTTGTAGCCTAAGGTTAATCCAAAATAATATGGCAGGTCGTCTCTATACGAACGGTATATTTCGCGCTGTGCCTGTATACTGCTCACCGCGCAAAATAAAATAATGCATGTGGTTATTATTTTTTTCCGCAGTAAATAGTACATATGCCAAAAGTCAATTTCTTACTTGTAATAGAGGTAAAGCCCACTTTTTCCATGATGCTCGTAAAAGCGTCTCCTTCCGGAAAAGCTTGAACACTATCATTTAAATACTGGTAGGCCTCTTTATTTTTTGCAATCATTTTGCCAAAACCAGGTGCTACAATATTCATGTAAATATTATAGAAGCCTTTAAACAAAAACTGTTTTGGTTTTGAGAATTCTAGAATCACGAGTTTGCCTCCTGGTTGTAACACACGAAACATTTCTTGTAGGCCTGTTTCTAAGTGTTCAAAATTACGCACACCAAATGCAACAGTAATGCCATCAAAATGGTTATCGTTAAATGCGAGTTGTTCGCTATCGCCACTTACCAGTTCAATCGAATCCTGTAATCCTAATGCTTCAATTTTTTTTCTGCCTTCGGCAAGCATACCCTCAGAAATATCAATTCCTGTGATATGCCTAGGTGCAATTAATTTATGTGTGAGTATGGCAACATCGCCAGTGCCTGTTGCAACGTCTAATATAATTTTTGGATGTACTTCATTTAATGCATGAATCGCTTTTTTACGCCAACTCACATCGATACCTGCACTTAAAAAGCGGTTCAAAAAATCGTATCTAAATGCGATGCTATCAAACATGCTCGCGACCTGCTCTTTTTTGGTGAGCCCACTTTGTTCATAAGGAACCACTTTATCATGTGCATACTTACCCATAGGTTGCAAAGATACCAAATTATAGACCTTTTAAGAGCCAATGTGGAGCCATAAAAGCCCAAACGCCCCGTTAATGTTTAGCAAAAATTCTTTTTATTCCAATTCACTCCCTTTTAAAGTGCCGCCGTATCTTCGTTCCAGCAAATGAAAGCAAGAATTTATAAGTCTACGGGTAGTTGGTATGTGGCCAAAGCTGAAACGGGCAAAATGTACAATGCACGTATCAAGGGGGTGTTTAAAATTGGCGGCCTTACCTCTACCAATCCTATTGCGGTGGGTGATGAAGTAGATATGCAAATTGAAGACGTATTAGAAGAATCTGCGATGATTGATACCATTTGTGACAGAAAAAATTATGTCGCGCGCGTATCGCCACACAACAAACACCATCATCATATTATTGCTGCAAACCTGGATCAGAGCTTATTGTTTGCTACGTTAAAAGATCCTAAAACTTCACAAGGTTTTATAGACCGTTTTTTAATTTCTTGCGAAGCTTTTCATATTCCAGCCATCATTGTTTTTAATAAATCTGATTTATACAAACAAAAAGAGTTGGAGCATTTTGCGCACCTGCAAAAAATATATTCAAGCATCGGTTATCAAGTAATGCTATGTAGTGTAGAAAAAAATACAGGCGTTGCAGAAATTGCTGCACTACTAGAAGGAAAGACAACACTACTCAGTGGACATAGTGGTGTAGGTAAATCTACTTTTATCAATTCGGTGTTTCCAACACTCGAATTACGTACCCAAGAAGTAAGTGGTTGGAGTGGAAAAGGAATGCATACCACTACTTTTGCAGAAATGTTTGACCTGCCTACAAGTGGCGCCATCATTGACACGCCGGGTATTAGAGAGTTAGGGCTTGTAGATATTTCAAAACAGGAATTGGCGCATTATTTTCCTGAAATGCGCGCACAAATGGGTAATTGTCATTTTAACAATTGTATGCACATAGAAGAACCTGGTTGCGCTGTTAAAAGGTCGCTTGAAGAAGGAGTAATTGCCGCTGATAGATACGTGAGCTATCTTAATATTTTAACGACCATGGATGCGGCGCATTAACCCGCGTCATACCAGCCCGCATACTTCACATAATTTTCTGCTATTCGATTAATTTCTGATTCTATTAAAGTTGGAGATACTTCTTTTACTTTTTTTGCTGGCACACCTGCATAAATACTGCCTGCTTCAACAATGGTTCCTTCTAATACAACAGCGCCTGCTGCAATGATGGAGTTGCTATGGACCACACACCGGTCCATCACAATGGACCCCATGCCAATGAGTACATTGTCATGGATTGTGCATCCGTGCACCATGGCGTTGTGCCCAATCGACACATTGTTGCCAATAGTTGTGGGGTGCTTCTGATAGGTGCAGTGTATGACAGCTCCGTCTTGCACATTTACCCGGTCGCCCATTTTAATAAAATGCACATCGCCCCTTACTACGGCGTTAAACCAAAAACTACATTCTTTTCCTGTGCTCACATCACCAACGATGGTAGCGTTGGGCGCAATAAAGCATTTTTCTCCAAAACTGGGTGATTTACCTAAAACGGGAAGTATAACCGGCATCTTCTTTTTTAAACGAATGTAATAAAATTGTGTAAAGTGCAGTTCTTTGGTAATCCTTAAAGTTATCGTTTGTGTAAACCTTTACCTTTGTGATTCTTGTAAATGCCATGAACAACCGTCAACTTTTTTTACAGCACGTCGCACAAACATCCGAGGCGCCCATTGGTATCGAAATGGTGGAAGCTGCAGGCGTCACCCTCACCGATGTACATGGTAAAACCTACACCGATTTTATTGCTGGTTTTAGTGTTTGTAATATTGGGCATAGCCATCCGGAAGTTGTAAAAGCCGTGCAAGAGCAGGCTGCAAAATACATGCACCTGATTGTATATGGTGAGTTTATTGAAAGTCCGCAAGTGCAGTATGCATCTTTACTCGCTAGTCATTTACCACAAAATTTAGACTGCGTTTATTTTACAAGTAGTGGCGCCGAAGCCACAGAGGGCGCACTTAAACTAGCCAAGCGTGTTACGGGCAAAACAAAAATTATTGCTTGTAATAAAGCCTATCATGGCAGTACGCAAGGTGCTTTAAGTGTAATGGGAGATGAGTATTGGCGTAATGCATTTAGACCACTCTTACCTGAGGTGTATCATTTTAATTATAATGATGATGCGCTTGTGGATGCCATTGATGGAACGGTGGCCTGCGTGATTGTAGAACCTGTGCAAGCAGAGAGTGGCGTAACGGTTGGTAAAAAAGAATGGCTTGCTGCTATTCGAAAAAAATGCAACGAACACTGTGTGCTTTTAATTTTTGATGAAATACAATCTGGTTTTGGACGCACGGGTACACTATTTGCGTTTGAGCAAATGGGTGTAGTGCCTGATGTTTTACTCGTTGGTAAAGCGCTTGGTGGTGGTATGCCGCTTGGTGCTTTTATTTCGAGTCACAAACTCATGAGCACATTAACCGTGGCGCCGGTTCTTGGTCATATCACTACTTTTGGTGGACACCCGGTAAGTTGTGCTGCGGGTAAAAAAGCGTTTGAAATTTTAACGGAACAAAAATGGATAGATACCGTTCCTGCAAAAAGTAAATTATTAAAAACCTTACTGCAGCATCCTGCCATTGTTCAATTGCAGGGTATTGGACTTTGGTTTTCTTTGCAGTTTACTACAAATGCGCTCGCACAAAAAGTGGCGCATACCTGCGTCCAAAATGGACTGATTACCGATTGGTTTTTATTTGCACCCGACCGAATTAGGGTAGCACCTCCACTTATCATTACCGATGCCGAAATACGCGCAGCTTGCGCTATTATAATAAGTTCTATTGATCAGGTGCTTTTGGAGCATCCTGAGCTGGCCTAGGGCCATTGTTATCAGGTCTTGGACCGTTGTTAGGTCCGCGTTCAGGGCGAGGTCCGTTGTTATTGGGTCTTGGGCCGTTGTTAGGTCCACGTTCCGGTCTTGGTCCGTTGTTAGTAGGTCGAGGTCCGTTATTATTAGGTCCGCGGTCCGGTCTTGGTCCGTTGTTGTTTGGTCTTGGACCATTGTTATTTGGCCTGTTGTTATTAGGACCGCGATTGTCGCCTCTGTTGTCTCTATTATTGTCTCTTCTTCTCTTATCGTTTCTTTCTAGCGTGCGTAAACTAATTTGCCCAACCACATCCGCAAATGCTGGTTCAACTTCTTTTGGTTTACTGCTGGTTACTTCTACCGCTTGTAACTCGTCTACTTTTACACCTTGCCCATTGAGGCGTTTAATTTCTTTTACGCGCTGAATGGTTAATGGATAATGCTTTGAGTTGTTGGGTAAGATGTACCACATTAAATTTTTGAAAATATCTTTTTTAATGAGGTGCGCTGTGCCCATTGCAGTATCTAATGAATCAGCGTAATCAGGGAAGTTTTGAAGTGCATCTAGGTAGGTATCTAATTCAAAATTTAAACAACATTTTAATCTACCACACTGCCCACTCAATTTGGTTTGATTGATAGATAAGTTTTGGTAACGTGCAGCAGTGGTATTTACACTTTTAAAGTCGTGTAACCATGTACTACAACAAAGCTCTCTACCGCAAGATCCAATGCCACCAAGCTTTGCAGCTTCTTGACGAATACCTATCTGACGCATTTCAACTTTAAACTTAAAGTCGGTAGCGTATTTTTTAATCAGTTCTCTAAAGTCTACACGGTCGTCTGCAGTATAAAAGAAAGTTGCTTTTTTACCATCCGCCTGAATTTCCACTTCACTGAGTTTCATTTGAAGTTTTAATTCCATCGCTGCTGCTCTACTTCTGGCTAAAATATCTTTTTCGCGGCCTTTGCTAATATGAAAAGCTTCTATATCTCTTTCTGTGGCGCGGCGAATAATTTTTTTAATTTCTGGGCTAGTTTCTTCGAGCTTATTTTTTTTAAGTTGCATGCGTACAAGCTCGCCAGTAAGGCTTACTTCACCTACGTCAAAACCACTTACACCTTCTAGTGTTACATAGTCTCCTTTTTCAAAAAATTGAAGGGTAGCGTTTCTGAAATATTCTTTACGACTGCCTTGTTTGAAGCTTACTTCAACAATTTTACAATTGCTTTCGGGGTCACTAAAAGGAAGGTTTAAAAGCCAATCGTGAACGTTTAAACGATTACATCCACCCGTGCTACAGCCGCCATTACTTTGGCAACCACCAGGTTTACTTGTTCCACAAGATCCACAGCCCATATTATATAGTTATACTATTAGTTAATAAGTGCTTGATAAACAATTAGTTATGTATTATCAAGCGGGTTGCATGGAGGTCATATCCATGCTAATCATTCAAAATTAAGGTTTTGTTTTGAATGATGTGGTAGAGTTTAAGGGTAAGGGCCTGAAATAGCATTTTGCCATTGGCGTTGCGCTCTATATAATAGGAGGCTTTATCAAGTTCTTCAATGATGGCTTGTTGCTGGCTTACCGAGGCAATTTTATTTAAACGAACCGCGAAATCCTTTTCTTGGTCTCCCATTTTTACCTGCTCGGCCCCTAGTACTTTAATACGGATGCTCATTTGAAGGAGGTGGTTAAAGTAGCGCAAAAACTGTTTTTGTTTTTCTCTGCCCAGTTTAGCGGCTTCTTCGGTAAACTTCACCTGAGCTGCTGGCCCACCTTTTAAAGTTGCATTTAACCATTCTCTTAAATAGGAATGCCAATCTTCTTCGGAGTGTTGCAAAAGTTGTAAAGCCTCACGGTAATTTCCTTCTGCGATACCCGCAATTTGACTAGCCGTTTCTTTGCTTGCTTTTGCTCTTTCAAACAAAGCGTTTTCTACTTCTTCGTTAGAAAGTAGGGGTACTCTTATGAGCTGACATCTGCTTAAAAGTGTAGGTAAAATTTGTTCTTCACTTTCTGCTACTAAAATAAATAAGGTATTAGGTGGCGGCTCTTCTATAAGCTTGAGTAATTTATTCCCTTCTTTACCTAAATATTCTGGCATCCAAAGTACCAATACTTTGTAGGCGCTTTCAAAACTTTTTAAACTGAGTTTGTGAATGATTTCATTGCATTCTTCGGCAGTGATATTTCCTTGTTTATTTTCGGCGCCAATAAATTGTAACCAGTCATAAATATTACCATACGGAAACTGCAAATAAAAATCTCTCCAATCGGAAATATAATCGGCACTTACTGGTTTTTCGCCAGGCTTTTTTGAAATAACCGGATAGGTAAAATGCAAATCTGGATGTAATAATTTTGCCGCTCTCAAATAAGAAGGATCTTCTGCTAAATCTTCGGGAGATTTGTATGCGGGCCCTGCCTCAATGGCTGTAAATCCGCCAAATAAATCAGCGACAGGCTCATTAGCTGCTGGTTGGCTAACAACAAATTGCGCAAAGTTTATCGCAAGTGGTAGTGCACCTGATCCTTCTTTTCCTAAAAATAAAAGGGCATGGCTTAAGCGGTTATGCTGCACCATATCAATGAGGTGCGCCTTAACAGATGCTTGTCCTATAATATCTTTGAATACCAATATGCGGGCCTTAGTAGCGTTTATAATTTGCCCGTAATTTCTGGGCTATCAGGTTTGGTGCTGCTTGGAAAATAAGCAATCATTTTACCATTTTCATCTAGTAAAAATTTATTGAAATTCCATTTGATGGTAGCATCTAATACGCCGTTGTCTTTTTTTTGTGTAAGCCACTTATAAACTGGTGCCATATCATTTCCGGTTACACTTATTTTACTAGCAAGTGGAAAAGTAACACCAAATCTTGCTTTACAAAACTGTTTAATTTCTGCATCGGTACCTGGCTCTTGACCACCAAAATTATTTGCAGGAAAACCAACTACAACCAATTTGTCTTTATAGGTATCTGCTAATTTTTGAAGTGCTTCGTACTGAGGCGTATATCCACACTCAGACGCTGTATTCACTACTAAAATTTTCTTTCCTTTAAATTTAGAAAAATCAATTACCCCGCCATCAATTGATTTAATGGTAAACTTGTGTATACTATTACTTGGTGGAGGTGTAAAAGATTGTAACATAAATAAGGTAGCTATTAAGATGAGGTTTTTCATGGTATATTATTGTGTTTGTTTAATAAGCATAACAATGGCATTCTTTATTTGTTGAATGTACCCGCAATTTCCGAAAAAATACGCAGCATTACTATTTTAATGGATAAGCGGCCGCTGCTATACTAACCTTTACACCCTTAATCGTTAATAAGGTTTTACCACAGGCCTCAACGGTAGCTCCTGTAGTTATAACATCATCAATCAGTAAAACATGCTTGCCTTTAATAGATGCGGGGTCATTTATGGTAAATGCGTTTTCCATATTCTCCCAACGCTCTGTCCTGGTTTGTTTGGTTTGAGTGCTAGTTCGCTTATTTCTAACAATTACGCTCGTGTATACCGGTTTGTGCCAAACCTGGCTAATGCCCTCACAAATGAGCGCCGCCTGATTAAAACCCCTTTTGGAGAGCGCTTGGGGATGAAGTGGCACAGGAATTAGTGCGTCAATACCGGCAAACCGGTCCGAGGCGGCCAATAGAGACCCCATTTGTTTTCCTATAAATAGGCCAACTTCTTTGTTGGACTTATACTTTAATTGAAAAAGTAAGGCCTGAAGGGCCGTGTTTTTGTTAAAGTACCAGGCGGCTGCCCCAGCATCAATGGGGAGCCTACCGTAAAATATTTTTTCGATGGGGTTGCCCGGGGCCTCAAAAAAGTGGGTTTCGGGTAGGTTTTGGCTACATCGGCCACAAATATTGGCTCCAAATAACCTTAATGGCCTTCCGCAGGCAGGGCAGTTTTTAGGAAAATAGAGCCAAAAAACAGGGTCAATCCAATTAGAAAGTTTGGGTAAAAAAGTGGTTTGCATTTATCCAACTTACCCTCATTAAATTAGAACGAATAAAAATTAACCGCAGAAATATTTTAATGCGTGTTTATTGTTGCTAAAATAGCTGTTGATATACTTCATCCACTCTACTTAATGCCAATACTTTAATGCTATATGCTTTAGGGTTGAAGCTTTTTTTATTGTAGCTCGACACGATAATTTTTTCAAATCCTAGCTTTTCAGCTTCTGCAATTCTTTGTTCAATTCGGTTCACGGCTCTAATTTCTCCATTTAACCCTACTTCACCAGCAAAACAGATATGATGTGGCAGTGGAACGTCTTCATAAGACGATAATAGAGCGCAAATGATGGCAAGGTCGGTAGAAGGGTCTTCTATTTTTATACCGCCCGCAATATTTACAAAAACATCTTTCATGCCAAATTGAAATCCGCCTCTTTTTTCTAAAACGGCCAGTAATAATTGTAATCTTCGAAGATCAAAACCAGTTACAGTTCTTTGTGGCGTTCCATACACACTTTGTGTAACGAGCGCCTGTACTTCTAATAATAATGGTCTTGCGCCTTCAAGTGTTGCAGCGATGGCAGAACCGCTTAAACTATCTTCTCTTTGTGCAATTAAAATTTCGGAAGGATTGGAAACAACACGCATCCCTTCGCCAGTCATTTCGTAAATGCCCAACTCTGCAGTACTACCAAATCTATTCTTTAACGTACGTAAAATTCGGTAGGCATAATGTCTGTCTCCTTCAAATTGTAAAACGGTATCCACCATATGCTCTAATACCTTAGGACCCGCTATGGCGCCGTCTTTGGTGATATGGCCAATTAAAAATACAGGGGTGTTTGTTTGCTTCGCAAACTTCTGAAATTCGGCAGCGCATTCTCTGATTTGAGAAACAGATCCTGCGGCTGAATCAATCAAACTCGATTGCAGGGTTTGAATCGAATCAACAATAACAAGTGTTGGTTTTAATTTTTTTATTTCTGCAAAAATGATAGATGTATTGGTTTCGGTGAGCAGGTAAAAATTGTTGTTGGGGATTTTAAGTCGATCTGCACGCATTTTGATTTGCTGCTCACTTTCCTCTCCACTAATGTATAATACAACCTGATCGGTGGCTTGTAGCCCATTTTGTAAAAACAAAGTACTTTTTCCGATTCCGGGCTCTCCAGCAACTAGTACAATGCTTCCCATCACAATACCACCACCAAGTACGCGGTTAAGTTCTGGATCTTTTGAAATGATTCTTTTTTCTTCGGACGTTTTTACTTCATCGAGTGCAATTATTTTTGAATTGCGCTTTTGTTCATGGTAAGAATCCCAATTTTGATCCTTCTGAATTCCTTTATCAATAATTTCTTCGGAAAAAGTATTCCACTCCGCACAACTTGGACATTTTCCAATCCATTTTGCACTTTCATAACCACAATTGCTACAAAAAAAAGCAGATTTTATTTTACTCATTGTATAAAGATATTTCAGAAAAATTAGAATCGCGTGAATGAAAAAATAACCATTGTTCGTATTGAGAAAAAAAGAGGAAAATACATGTAAATGTTTGCAAAAATGCGTCTAAAAAAAACAAGTTAAATCTGCTGAAATGCAGTGGTAGTAGGCATGTAAAAGGGCCAGCATTGCTACTGGCCCTTATTACTTACTAACCCATTAAATTCTACAGCTAAGGTACAATAATGGGGCAGATGGCAAAATATTTTTTGAGATTTACGGGAAATTTAATCTACGATTATCTTCGTAATAAGGCCCTAAGCCTGACAATTAGGCCAGGTCTGGTCCGTCAGTTTGACGGACGGTGTTTTTGGGGTATTTTTTGGCCAATTTTGGATAAAAAAAAGGCCAAATTGGCCTTTTAAAATTTGTTCTCTGCGCTTGAGGTGGGAAAATATATTATTATTATAATTATTTATAATATCAAAATATATTTTAGGTAATGGACTGTTAAAACTTTATTTCTTCCTCCTGAGCGTCAAAAAACCTGAATTCGGTAAGATGGTAGTTGGTATTTTCCTCCAAACTTAGCTTTACACCATGCTTTTTACGCATTTTGCTCAGTTTGTTGCTAAACAGCCCTTTGGTTAAATAGGCCGCAATAATAGGGTGAACCACCATTTGAAGCTTTTTATGGGCGTGTGAAGCCAAGTAAACCAGTTTATTTTCTATTTCATCCTCTAATAATAAAGCTGAAGTCATTTTTCCGGTTCCATTACAAGCTGTGCAATTTTCAGAAGTATTGATATTTACTTCTGGACGCATTCTTTGGCGCGTTACTTGTAAAAGGCCAAATTTAGAAATAGGAAGTACAGAGTGTTTGGCACGATCTGCTTTCATAAAAGTATCCATCGCTTCTTGCACTTTTCTTTTATTGTCAGGAAGTTTCATGTCAATAAAATCAACTACAATAATGCCACCAATATCTCTAAGTCGTAATTGTCTTGAGATCTCTTCTGCAGCTTCTAAATTTGTTTCAAGTGCATTTTCTTCTTGGCTATTGCTTACGCTCTTATAACCACTATTGACGTCAATTACATGCAGTGCTTCGGTGTGCTCAATAATTAAATAAGCGCCACTTGGAAGGTTTACCGTTTTGCCAAACGAAGCTTTTACTTGTTTGGTCACACCAAAATGATCAAAAATGGGAAGGCCATCTTTATACTGAGTTACAATATCTGTTTTGTCTGGAGCAATGCGCTGAATATAACGCTGCGTTACTTCGTGCAGTGATTTGTCATTCACAACAATTCTATTAAAATCTGCACTTAGTAGATCCCTTAAAATGCTGGTTGTTTTTGTTTCTTCACTTAATATTCGAATCGGTGCTACTGAGCCTTTTAAATTGGCTTGAATGGTCTTCCAGGTTTCAACTAGCGATAACATGTCTTGGTGAAGCTCTGCTGTCGATTTACCTTCTGCAGCAGTACGCACAATCACACCAAAATTTTTAGGCCTAATAGCTTCTACAATTTTGTGTAATCTTTTTCTTTCTTCCGAAGAATGTATTTTTTTAGAGACTGCTACAATTTCATTAAAAGGCGTCACCACTACAAATCTACCAGGTAAAGAAAGTTCGCAACTTAAACGAGGTCCTTTTGCCGCAATGGGTTCTTTTAAAATTTGAACGAGTACGTTTGGCTTGCCATTTAATACTTCGTTTATTTTTCCTGTTTTGATAATTTCAGGTTCCGATTGAAAGCGTGCAAAATCAAATCCATGCTCGCTTTTATCAGACATCGCAGCTTGCGTATATTTAATAATGGATTTGGCGTAAGGGCTTAAGTCGGAATAATGTAAAAAAGCGTCTTTCTCAAAACCAACGTCTACAAAAGCAGCATTAAGTCCTGGAATTATTTTTTTTACTTTACCGAGGTAAAGATCACCCACTGCAAAATTTGCATCGGTTTTTTCGTTGTGCAACTCCACTAGTTTTTTGTCTTCTAGCAAAGCAATTTCTACACCCGTGGGCGTAGCGTTTATAATAAGTTCTTTGTTCAAAATGAGCAACTTTTAAATACAAAATCACCTGCCCTTTGGGCGGCATGTGTATACAACCATATCTTAACAATCAGAGCCCTATTAAGGAAGGAAATAGGAAAAGTTGCAGAAAAGGAAATAAGGGGCTAGATACAGATAAGTGTTAAACACGCCCTATGGATTAGATAGGGCGTGTTTGTATAAGTCAGTAAAGAATCAACAATTACTTGTTCTTCTTCTTATGACGATTCTTTCTTAGGCGTTTCTTACGTTTGTGTGTCGCAATTTTATGACGCTTTCTCTTCTTACCACAAGGCATACAGGGAGTAATTTTATTTGTTAATAATAATTTATTTATTCAATTCCGCAATTCTTTTAGCGATTGCTTCTTTTGCTTCGGGCACTTTAACTTTTTTTCCAGCAAGTGTATACCACTTAACTGCATTTGGTTTGTCGTTGTGCATCTCGTAACATTCTGCTAAATGAAATATCGCTTCCAGGTTTTCTGGATCTTTATTTACAATTAGCAAGAAGCGCTCAATGGCTTTATCTAACTGCCCGCTTTTTTTACCACCCAATCCCAAAATCATTTGAGCATATAGGTTGTTTGGATTTTTTTGAACAATATCTCTGATGGGTAAAATACCCTCCATCGGATTGTTTGAAATATTTCCAAATATGTAGCAAGCACCCAAACCAATTTTACTAGAATCGTTGTTTGGATTGATAACTAAAGCTTTCTCTAAAAGATCTTTTGCTTGTTCTGCCAACCAGTGTTGCATGGCTGGGTCACCTTCCGTAACTAGGTTGTCTATATACAGTTGGGCGGCAAAGGTGAGGCTTTTTTCTAAATTTTCCAATTTAGCTGCTTCGCCGGTGTACCAAGCATAGGGTTCAAACAGTTTCGCCGAGTCTGACCAGAACCTAGCTAGCTGGTGGTAAACGTGTATTTTTTGGTCTTTTACATCCCCTCTAACCACACTATTTTCGAGGCTATTTAGGCGTAAAGCCTGCTCTGGACTGATTTTTTCTTTTGCTTTTAAGAGTAGTTCTTTAAACTCAAGGTGTTGATTATCAGCTTTATGTTCACCATTTGCCGCTGCTGCCGGTTTTTTAGGCGCTACGGTAGATCCCATATACAATAAAATGGCAAATAGGAGTAAGGCTCCGCCAATAAGGAGTAATTGCTGTTTTTTCACTTTCGAAAAGAATTAGGACGCGAAGTTAGCTTTACTTGAGCTTGCTTTTAACTTCAGTAACAAATTCTTTTGCTGGTTTGAAGGCAGGAATATAATGTTCAGGAATTTCCACAGCTATATTTTTTTTGATATTTCTACCAATTTTAGCTGCACGTTTTTTGGTAATAAAGCTCCCAA
>JBIISK010000032.1:0-26657 GCA_044341045.1 Sediminibacterium sp.
GCAGTGCCTGAATAGGTAAAACCACCCGGCACATTGTTATTAAAAATAGCCTGGGTAATTTGACGTGCACTGGCTTCGTTACAAATACCAGGTATGGTGGTAAATGTTACTTTAGGACTTTGGTTTATAATCGCTGTTTTTGTAGCAGACTTACTACAACTAGCTGCATTACCTGAAAAAGCTTTTAAACTAATTGAATAATTAATCGTAGCGGGTGTTTGAAAATCAGGATAACGAAATGCATACACTTTACCAAGGTAAGGCGTTTCATCAATTGTTACTTTAGTGGGGTCATTGGCGTCCCAATAAATTTCAAGTCTAGTAACTTCACCAAAATCTACTACTGATAAATTTTTAATGCGCACCGAATCATTACTACAAAGTGTCGAAGGTGTTAAAATATCAAAATTAGGTATTGGATTAGCACCGTTAACGGTAAAGCTGCTCGTTAATGAATCAGCACAACCAAAGGATGTTACTTTTACGGATACACTGTACAAAGCCGACTTATTATATTTCACAGCAGGGTTTTTAGCCGTTAACTGCGCAGGTGTATAAGTTGGTCCTGGAGAAATGGCAGGACTCCCAGCATTAAAATTCCATTGATATGAAAAGTTTCTTGAACCGTCTGCAGACGATGTGCTGTCTGTAAAAACTGCATTCGCGTCATTTAAACAAACTTCTGGCACTGTAAATCTAATTTTTGGAACGGAGTGAATAAGTAGCGGAGTGGCTAATTTAAATGTGTCGCTTTTGCAACCAGAGCTTGCTTCTGCAATTAGCCATGGGTTTCTGTTTCCCCATTTGCCATAGGTCGTAGTTTGCTGCGTAAAACTATTTGAATTGACAACTCCTTTACCATCATCTAAATTCCAATAGCTTTTTTTTAGCGTTCCATTTGTGATAGATGAATTTTCTGTAAAGTTTATATTTATATTAACGCAAGTGTTTATTGTAGCTGTAAATGAAGCGTTGGGTTTGGGAGTGATTTCAATATTTTTTGAATTAATATCTGATTCACATCCATTTTTAGAAATCACTTTTAAAGTAACAGGATAGATGCCAACGCTACTATATTTAATGGGTTTAATAATTGAGCTTGTGGCATCAAGGATTTTTCCGTCACTAAAATTCCATAACCATCTTGCGCCGGCAATGGGTGGCGTAACAAAATAAATAGAGTCTTGTACACAACCGGTTTGCGTAGAAGTGAAATTAGCGAATACGCGTTCAGCATTTAATTCAATTGTTTTTGTTGCAACACCGCATGATGAAGAGGCAGATGTGATGGTGTAGTTGCCATTGTTGAGGCTTGTAAAATTATTAATGACTAAATTAGCGCCATTGCTCGAAAAATTATTAGGCCCAGACCAGGTATAGGTATTAGCGTCTTGTGTAATTGCTTTAATGGAAGCAGTGGTATTGTGGCAAATAGGTTGGTTACTTGTATAAATTTCCGTGTTTTTTCCAGCATCAAATAGTTGAATCACATTACTACTAAAATCAGAAAAATAACCATACCGTGCGGTTGAAGTAGCTCCACCTTGTATTACACCTACGTGAAATTTTCCTTTACTGTTTTCGATAAGTGCATTTTGACCCCCAGATATTAATGAGGAAGGTAGATTGAGCCTTGCATACATCCATTCATCATTACTGCCAGTTACTGGGCTAAAGAAGCTTGCATTAATATAGGTGTTGCTGCCATTGAGTGTAAAATCATTGATACTATTTTTTGGTGCTAATACATTTAAATAAAAACTACCTGTTGCTGATGCCCTGGTAACGCTAATGCTTTTGGATCCTGTACATTTTATGGAAGGAATAATCGCACCGCCAAGTTCACAACCAAAACCTGTAATATGAAAAATGTGAACGGGTTTGTCTGAATTTACAAAACAGGAGTTATCACTTAAAGATCCTCTATAATTATCGCCTGCTTGTAAAGTTGCTACAGTAGCTCCATTTACTTTTATAACGGTATTGTTTTCGATAGCAAAGACATAATAAAAATCGGGACTATTAAAGTAACCTTTAATGATAATAAATTCTTGCCCTGCAATATTGTCTGGAATGAGTTGGTCGCCAGCAGTGTCTGAACATCCCTGTCCAGTATAATAAAGGGAGTCGTCTTTTGTGGAAATACAAATGGGTTTATTGGAAGTAACAACAGTGCCTCCGGGCCTTTCTGTTGCCACATTATTTGCTGCTGAGCATGTATAGGTTTCGCCTTTTTGTAAAGTAATGGTAAACGGAACGCCAGCTGCATGACCCATTAAATTTGTTTTTGGGGTAATCGTAACTTGTGTATTGTTTTCAGTTGCAAGTACAATAAAATCAGTAGTATATAAGGGGAGTGGTCTTCCTATAAAACCCATTTGAAAGGGGAGTGTAAATTTTGTACCAAGTGCATTTTTGCCTTTTAGCGCATAAATATCTCCATTAGAACCATGCGCAATATCGTAATAACAAGAAATAGGGGTTGTGGATCTTATTAATATACCCTTATTACTTACAGTATTTGGTGTGACATTTTCAAGTTGTGTGATGTAAGGAGTGAGGTCTAGAGAGTTGGAACTATTAGCACCGACAGGAATATCTATTGGGGTGAAGCTAGGATTGGCTGGTTGAGAAATTGTAATCGAAGCAGCTGTATTTGATGTTGAAATTCTTAATAAAATAGGTCTATCTCCATGCGCTTGTTGGAGCTCAGGGGCTGCAAACCAAAATGTGGTATCCGTTTGTGCTTTTGCTACATTGAACAATAACATGAAGCATGCAAATAATAAGAGGAGGGGGCTTCTACTGCTCATTTTTGCTATATTCTTGATCAATTTTCAAATCTTGCCTTATATCCCATGCAAACTACTTAAAACGGCTTTAAAATTGTCATAATTTATTTATCTTGAACACCTTAAATCCTAATTCTTATGAAAAGACGCAACTTCCTTAAAAACGGTAGCCTTGCAGCGGCTTCTGTAGCTTTTATGCCTTCTAGTCAACTATTTGCAAAATCAGCCCCTGGAAATGCGGTTAAAATTGGCATTATCGGTGTTGGATTAAGGGGACAAAATCATTTGGAATTATTACTTACTAGAAAAGATGTGGAAGTGGTCGCTATATGTGACATTAGTGATTATATGTTGCAAAGTGCAAAACAAGAAGTTACAAAGTCTGGCAAAAAAATGCCAACTATTTATACGGGTGATGCTTATGCCTGGAAGCGTATGTTAGAAAAAGAAAAATTAGATGGTGTAGTGATTGCTACCCCTTGGGAGTGGCATAAACCTATGATAGTCGGTTCATTGGAAGCAGGTGTTAAATATGTAGGTTCAGAAGTATGTATTGGACTTAGCTTACAAGATCATTGGGATGTTGTAAAAACAGCAGAGCGTTACAACGCACAAGTAATGATGCTTGAAAACGTTTGTTACCGCCGTGATGTAATGGCCGTTTTAAATATGGTGCGGCAGGGACTATTTGGAGAGCTCATTCATTTACAGGGAGGCTATCAGCACGATTTAAGAGAAGTTAAATTTAATAATGGAAATAATCCTTCAAATACGCCAGTAGAATTTGGGGCAAAAGCTTTTTCGGAAGCAGCTTGGAGAACAGAACATTCTGTACAGCGCAATGGTGATTTGTATCCAACACATGGGGTAGGGCCTATTGCTAATTATATCAACATAAATAGAGGTAACCGTTTTGTGAACCTATGTTCTTTCTCTTCAAAAGCAAGAGGCCTTCACAATCATGTGGTTAAAAAAGGTGGCGAAAATCATCCCAATGCAAAAGTTAATTTTAGATTGGGTGATGTTGTTACAACCAACATTCAATGTGCAAATGGGGAAACCATTTTATTGCAACACGATACCAATTTACCGCGACCATATTCTTTAGGATTTAGGGTTCAAGGAACAGAAGGTTTATGGATGGACGTTAATAAGAGTATTTATATTCAGGATAAATCTCCTAAATCGCATCAGTGGGAGCCAGCAAAAGAATGGTTGGACAAATATGATCATCCATTATGGGCCCGTTGGAGTAAAGAAACGGAAGGCGCGGGTCATGGCGGTATGGACTTTTTTGTAATTCATGCATTTGTTGAATCTATCAAAAATGGCACAGCTACACCACTTGATGTATACGACGCGGCAACTTGGAGTGCGATTACACCGCTTTCTGAACAGTCTATCGCACTGGGTAATGAAACGATTGCATTCCCTGATTTTACAGGTGGCGAGTGGATGTACAGAAAGCCAGTGTTTGCTTTAAACGATAGCTATTAATTGTAAAGAATGAGCGTTTCGGAAAATGTATTAGCGGTATTTGGTTTTGACGCTTCATTAGTGGCTGTAAAGCAGCTTGGTGAGGGCCTCATCAATCATACCTATATTGTTAAGTCCGAAAATGACTCCTATGTTTTACAAAAAATAAACACAGCTGTTTTTAAAAATCCAGCAGCCATTGCACATAATATTAAATGGGTGTCTGATTATTTAGCAGCCAACAATCCATCATATTATTTTGTGCCACCCATGCCTTCTGTGCATGGCAATCAAATGGAGTTTATAGAGGATGGGTATTACAGGGTATTTCCTTATGTGAATGGTTCGCATGCAAAAACAGTGGTTCAAAATGAGGAGCAGGCTTTTGAAGCGGGCTATCAATTTGGGCTTTTCACAAATGTGCTAGATGAACTTAACGCTAAAGATTTACAAATCACCATTCCTGATTTTCATAATTTAACACTGCGTTATCAGCAGTTTTGTAACGCACTTGCATCCGGAAATCAAGACCGAATAATACAGTCGGAAAATCAAATAAAATTTTTAGAAGATCAAAAATGGATAGCTGATTTTTTTGAATCCATAAAGGCAAATCCAAATTTTAAATTACGGGCTACGCACCATGATACTAAAATAAGTAATTTGCTTTTTGATGAAAATGATAAAGGTATTTGTGTGATAGATTTGGATACGCTCATGCCTGGTTATTTTATTAGTGATTTGGGTGATATGTTTAGGACCTATTTATGTGCTGTTTCTGAAGAAGAAACGGATTTTTCTGTTATAAGTGTAAGGCCTAACATTTACAAAGCAATTGTAAAGGGGTATTTGAAAGGTGCTGGTAATATGTTATCCAGTGATGAGGCGGATCAAATTTATTATGCAGGACTATTTATGATTTATATGCAGGCGCTTCGCTTTTTAACCGATTTTATAAATGACGATGTATATTATGGAGCAAAATATCCGCTTCATAATTACAATAGAGCTTGTAACCAAATTAAATTGCTTGAAGACTATTTACAAAAAAAGGAACTATTACAAATTGATATAAATAATTAATTGATTTAAAATAAGATACAATATGAAAAAGTTAGTAGCTATTGTTGCTGTTTTATTGGTTGCTCATTTAGTTGACGCTCAAAAGTATAGTAAGCCAGAGTGGTATGAAGCCTTTGCAAGTATCAACGCCGAAGTGCAGAAAAATTCTAAAGCATATGCAACACTTAAATACGCCACCGAAACCATTGGCCACCGTTTAACGGGATCTGTTAATGGCAGCAAAGCGGAAGCGTATGCGTTCAACTTATTAAAGTCTTATGGATTTAAAAATGTAAAGTATCAGCCTTTTGAAGTTGAAAGTTGGAGTAGAGGCAGTTTGACGGTAAAGATGGGCAATAGCCTTACTAATTTACAACCTGTAAAATCTGTATCCTTGGCGCATTCGCCAGTGGCTGCAGATGTAACGCTTGAAGTGGTGGATATGGGTAATGGTTTAGAAGAAGATTATGCAAATGATCCTTCAAAAGTAGAAGGAAAAATTGCACTCGTTTATTTAGGGGTTTTACCTGGATCAAAGCCAGGTACACCAAGCCTACACCGTTCTGAAAAAACAGCCATCGCCACAAAATTTGGTGCAAAAGGCATTATTGTAATTAATACAGCAGACGGCGGTATTTTATTAACTGGAACAGCGTCTGTTACTGGTAAATTAATCCCTATTCCTGCGGTATGTATTAGTAAAGAAGATGGACTTGCTTATAAAGAGACGCTATTAAAAGAAAAGCAGTTTGCAAGTATAAGTATGACTAATTTTTCAGGTCTTATTAAAGCGCGCAACGTGGTTGTGACAATTAAGGGAAGTGAACTTCCAAAAGAAAAAATTGTAGTAGGCGGCCACTTAGATTCTTGGGATTTAGCAACAGGTGCCATTGATAATGGGATTGGATCTTTTTCGGTGCTTGATATGGCGCGTACTTTTGCAGCACTTAATTTAAACCCTGCGCGTACGGTTGAGTTTGTTATGTTTATGGGTGAAGAAGAAGGACTTTTAGGATCTAAAGCATATATCGAGGCTGCCAAAAAGGATAAATCTATAGATCAAATTAGATATATGTTCAATTACGATATGACTAATGACCCAACTGGCTATTCAAGTTCTACAGAAGTGTCTGAAAACCTATTTAAATCGATTGGTTCTATTGTGCAAAGTATCGATACAAGTTTTAAAAACACATTTAGCGCAGGTGCAGGGCTCCATAGTGATCACCAACCGTTTATGCTGCAAGGTATTCCAACGGGTGGAGCTGCTGGGGGTAAGCTGCCTAATAATGCAGGACCATGCTACCACGCCGATTGTGATGGCTTTAAACTAGTGGATGAAAAAGGCATGAAAAATACCGTTCGTTTTAATGCGATTTTGGTGTTTGCTGTTGCTGATGCGCCTACAATCGAAGCAAAGCATTTAAATGATGAAGAAACAAGATTGTTTTTATTAAAGAACAATCTAAAACTACCCCTTCAAATTGCAGGTGACTGGCGCTGGAAGGATTAGCAGGTTATTTAAGTGTGTGATTTAATACACTTAATTTCCCGTCTGTAGTTTTGTCGTTAAACTGTAATCCTAAAATTTTAGCAATTAGTGGATAGACATGAACGTTTTCAAATCCTTTAATTTTTTTACCGGATTTAAATGCGGGCCCCCATGCTAAAAAGCTAGCCCTCATTTCGGGGAGCCTCGGGTCGTAACCATGTTTGCCCGGGCTGCTAGGTCTGCCACTTAAACTAAAGGTATAGGGCAGCTTGGCTACTAAAATAATATCTCCAATACGGTTAAAGCGGTCATCTATACTATTGTAATGAAAATCTTTTGGTGTATTTCCTTTTAGGTAAACATCGTAGCCATTTGCTTCTTTAAGAAGCGCGTTATAAGTAGGTAGAATTGCAGCACTATCTTTTGCATATAGTTGCAATAAGGCACTTCCAGATGGGATATAAAACTTTGAAGGATCCACTGCTTTAGGAAGTCGCATAGGGTTTTGGCTATTTACAAGTGCCATGCCATGATCTGAAACTAATATATAATTAATAGGAAGGTTTAAGCTGCTTACGGCTTCATTCATTTGTTTAATTACATTGTCAACATACAAGACAGCTGCTTCAGCTTGCTTGCTATCTGGACCGTAATTGTGCGCTGCATCGTCTACATCGGGCATGTAAAAAGTAATGAGGTGCGGTCTGGTTTTAGCAGGTAAGCTAAGCCACTCTTTTACTTGTGCAATTCTTGTTTCTATTTTTATTTTATCGTTGTAATTGTAAAAGTAAGTAGGCTTTGTATTAGCAATGGGTGCTTCAGAAGCTACCCAATAAAAACTTGCGGTTACCATTTGTTGTTTTTCGGCAAGCACCCAAAGCGGCGTTCCTCCATACCAATAGGGATCTGCTACCATTTTTTTATTGGACATGGTATAGGTAGCATCTGCTTTTTCATCAAAAAAAGTATTGTCTACAAGACCGTGGTGTGCAGGATAAAGGCCAGTAACAATGCTATAATGGTTGGGGAAGGTTAAAGAAGGAAATGCAGAAGTCATATATTCCGCAACGATTCCTGATTTGCCATAGGCTTGTAATGATTTCGCATTAAATTTTTCTACAAAATCTGATCGAAGCCCATCAATTGAAATAAGAATAACATAGGGCTTTTTTTGAGCAGCTGCGCTATTATACCTGTTTGGTGTAATTTGTTGTGTGGTGTCCTGTGCTAGCGTAGCGGTACTTATAGATACTGCAAACAATACACCAAGTGCTCTAGTATTTTTAAATATTTTCATAATTACTTATTGAAATAATTAATGTGAATCACCCATGACAATAATATGCTACAATAGGCTACTAATATACCAGCGCCAACATCTATTGGGAAGTGCTGCGCTACATATATTCTTGCGTAACCGCCAAGAAGTGCGTAAGCAAATCCAACTGGCACGATCCATTTTTTAGAACTGATAAAGCAGCAAAATAAAAAAAGTGAAAATGCGGTTGCTGTGTGACCTGATGGAAAACTGTTTGTTGTGTGAATTTCTATACCAGGCACTTTATGTATTAGTGATGTATTTGTGATAACGGCTGTAGGCCTATTTTCTGTTTTAAAAAATACTTGTTTGGAACTTTGTGTAATGATCGTTGACAGCACAATCGTCGCAATCAAAAAAGGAATAAACTTTTTCTTATACATGAGGGTTAGCGCAAAAGCGGGGATCCAAATAAATCCATCGCCAGCATTTGCCCAGATATAAAATAAGAAATCAGAGGCAGGCCCAAGGTCTATGTTAAGGAGTAAAAAAGCGTTTTCCTTACCCATCAAAAAAGAGAGTAGTATAAAACCAGTTCCAGTAATTAATGATAGTCCAATGCCAAGGGTCGCATTTCTATTTAGTTGCAATTGCATCTTGTTGATTTACAAGCAAAGCTACTATAGTTGCACCTATTTACTATAGAACACCAGCTAATTCTAGGCTTTTTTTCTTGAGGTTAACAATGTCAAGGTTGTCAATAATAGGGTCGGGGGTTAAAATAAGGGAGTTGTTGTTTTCCTTCCACCAATTACTTTGGATCAGTTCCTTAACGTGCAGTACCCCAATCAGGTATTTGCGGTCTTCTTGTGCATGCCATTCTTCAATCCACTCAAATTTGTCTTTTGGAACATTTTTTATAT
Source organism: Sediminibacterium sp. (assembly GCA_044341045.1). Taxonomy (GTDB): domain Bacteria; phylum Bacteroidota; class Bacteroidia; order Chitinophagales; family Chitinophagaceae; genus Sediminibacterium. Next base: position 9,004 of record JBIISK010000032.1, read on the forward strand.
CATCGAAACTCACGTAAACTTTTAAATAAAAATCTGATGTTAATTCATGCGGAGCTTGTTGGTATAGTTTCTTATACTCGTAACAGTAATTGTATCGTAGGGCAGATATATCACTTAATACTGCAGATGCAGTTGGAAAACTTCCTGCACCCTTTCCATAAAAGAATTGCTTGTCTGCAAATCCGCTCTCTATAACAACACCATTGTATTCATTTTTGACAAACGAAAGTGGCTCTGCTTGACTAATTAATTGTGGTAATACAAACGCTGCTACTTTGCCGTTCGCTAATTTTTTAGCTTGAGCAATGAGCTTGATATCTAGCTTTTTTTCTTGTGCCACAGCAGCATCGCTTAATTGAATATTTTGAATACCACTAAACAATATGTTTTCTGGTTTTTCAACAATACCATAGGCATGCGCTAGTAAAACGGTCCATTTATTAAGTGCGTCATAACCCTCTACATCTAGTTTAGGGTTGCTCTCTGCAAAGCCTAATTGTTGAGCTAATATAAGTGCTGCTTGAAAACTTAATTTGTCTTCAAACATTTTAGTTAAAATAAAATTTGTGGATCCGTTCACAATGGCTTTAATAGAATGCAAAAGGTCATTGTCATAATATTCTTCTAGGTTTCTGATGACAGGAATAGAGGCACAAGCTGCTGCTTCATATAAAAAGGGCAGACCTGTTTTTTGTTGCAGTGCTAATATAGCAGGTAGGTTATCGGCAATCATTTTTTTACTAGCACTTACTACGGCTTTACCTTGTAAAAGTGCTGTAGAAACAATATCAAATGCCGCTACCGAATCATCAATTACTTCTACGATTACATTGATACTTGGATCTAGTAAAAGGTCGTTTTTATTGGCAGTAAACAACGCTGCTGGCGCATTTCTTTTTTTATCAACGTTTTTGATACAAACCTTTACAATACTTGCTTTTAGGGATGGCGTTTGCTGTAATACTTTATAAAGGCCTTCGCCCACTACGCCAAATCCAAACAATCCAATTCTTAATACTTTTTGATTTTCCATTTTGTTATTTTTTCTTCATTGGTTTAAAATAAAAAAGCTCACCAGATATAGTCAGGTGAGCTTGAAATATTATAAGCCAAAGGCAAAAAATCAAACGTCGCTGACTTATCTTTCCATGCACATATATATATTATGTGATGGACGGATTTGGCACCTTCATATCACTGCGAATGATATGGGTTGCCAAGGCATCAATGGGCCATTCCCTCTGCCTTTCTGGATAAGATTTTTTAAGAACTACTGTAAAAATAAGTCAGAAAATTGCAGCACCCAAAAAAACTTTGTCTATTATCTACTAACATTTGTATGTTTTCAACCATTCAAGCCCTTCGTTGTTATTATATTTACATTCTACTATGGCAAAGAAATCCGCTAACGCAATAAGTTCTAGTATTCATACCGAAAGCATCGAGGTTTTTGGCGCAAGAGAACACAATCTAAAAAATATTGATATCAGTGTTCCTAAAAATAAATTAGTTGTATTTACAGGGGTAAGTGGCAGTGGAAAATCATCCCTCGCTTTTGATACTATTTACAACGAAGGTCAGCGCAGGTATATGGAAAGTTTTGGTGCCTATGCTAGGCAGTTTATGGGTGACATGGAAAGGCCGGACGTAGATAAAATTACAGGGCTATCTCCCGTTATTTCTATTGAGCAAAAAACCACCAACAAAAATCCGAGATCAACAGTTGGAACCGTTACCGAAGTGTATGATTTTTTGAGATTATTATATGCGCGTATTGGAGAAGCCTATAGTTATAATACGGGTAAAAAAATGGTGAAGTTCACAGAAGAAGAAATTGTGGCTTCCATCACCGAAAAATATGCCAATAAAAAAATTGTATTATTAGCACCACTTGTTAGAGGAAGAAAGGGACATTACAGAGAACTTTTTGAGGAAGTAAGAAAAAAAGGATTTTTAAAAGTTAGAATAGATGGAGACATTGTAGACCTCACACCAAAACTGCAAGTTGACCGTTATAAAATTCATGATATAGAACTTGTAGTAGATCGTTTACAAGTTACGCCGGATAGTAAAGTAAGGCTTTCGCAAAGTGTACAGCAAACATTAAAACTTGGAAAAGAGCTTTTGTTTTTGATGGTACATGAATCTAATAAAGTGGTACAGTATGCAAAGCAACTCATGTGCGAAGAAACAGGCCTTAGTTACGAAACCCCATCGCCCAATGCATTTTCTTTTAACTCACCCTATGGAGCATGTCCCACCTGTAAGGGATTAGGTAATGTGTTTTCTATTTCGTTGGAACAAATTATACCGGATAGGGGGTTAAGTATTAAGGAAGGCGGTATTGCACCTCTTGGTGTGCAGCGAGAGGCCTATTTATTTAAACAAGTAGAAGTGCTTGCGAAAAAGCATAAAATAAGTATCGATAAACCCATCAGTAGTTTATCTGAACAATCTATTAACCTGCTATTATACGGCACACCAGATGGTCCTTCCGAATCTACATTTGATATGGATGAAACCACGGTTGTTAGTGCTTATGAAGGTGTTTTTGAAGGCGTGGTACCTATGTTAAAACGTTGGTTTACCGGAACAGGTATAACGGAGGCGCTTCGTGAATGGGTAGAACAGTTTATGGAGTTAAAGCACTGTCCAAGTTGCGAAGGCGCTAGGTTAAAAAAAGAAAGTTTGTGGTTTAAAGTTGCTGATAAAAATATTGCTGAGATAAGTCATTTAAATTTAGATAAGCTGCTAAAGTGGTTTGAAGGCATTGAAAAAAAGCTTACAAAAAAAGACAATGCCATTGCAAAAGATATTTTAAAAGAGATTAGAGAGCGCGTAGGTTTTTTACTCGATGTTGGGTTAACCTATTTGTCTTTAGATAGACCTTCTAAAACACTCAGTGGGGGCGAATCTCAACGTATTAGACTGGCTACCCAAATTGGATCTCAATTACAAGGCATCACTTATATTTTAGATGAGCCTTCTATTGGATTACATCAACGCGATAATATGCAGCTTATTAAGGCACTGCAAAATCTACGCGATATTGGGAATAGCATTTTGGTGGTGGAGCACGATAAAGATATTATGCTAGCCGCTGATTATTTAGTAGACATAGGACCAAAGGCAGGCAAGCATGGTGGAAAAATTGTTGCAGCTGGCACACCACAGGAGGTTCTCCTTTCTGATTCTGATACGGCTCAATATTTAAATGGCAAGAAAAAAATTGCCATACCTGCAGAGCGGCGAACTGGCAACGGATATGCTGTTGTTTTAAAGGAAGCTACAGGTAATAATTTAAAAAAGGTTTCTGTAAGTTTTCCGCTTGGTAAATTAATTGTGGTGAGTGGTGTGAGTGGCAGTGGAAAATCTACACTCATCAACGAAACGCTTTACCCGCTTTTATCTAAACATTGTTATGATAGTAAGCAGCAGGCTATGCCATTTAAATCTATAAAAGGGCTTGAACATATTGACAAAGTGATTGAAATGGACCAGTCGCCCATCGGTAGGACGCCAAGGAGTAATCCGGCTACTTATTGTGGATTCTTCACCGAGATCAGGACATTATTTGCTGCCTTAGCAGAATCTAAAATAAGAGGCTACACGGCAGGTCGCTTTTCCTTTAATGTAAAGGGTGGTCGTTGTGAAATTTGTGAGGGGGGCGGTATGCGCGTAATTGAAATGAACTTTTTGCCAGACGTGTATGTGCATTGCGAGAAATGCAATGGCAAACGTTACAACCGTGAAACGCTTGAAATCAGATATAAAGGGAAATCTATCAGTGATGTTTTAGATATGACGGTAGATGAAGCTTGCGATTTTTTTCAACCTGTACCATTTATTTTTCGAAAAATTAAAGTGCTACAGGAAGTGGGACTTGGTTATATTACTTTAGGGCAATCGGCAGTAACGCTTAGCGGTGGAGAAGCGCAGCGTGTGAAACTTTCGACAGAGCTGGGTAAGAAAGATACGGGTAAGACGTTTTATATTTTGGATGAACCTACTACTGGGCTTCACTTTCAGGACATTCAATATTTAATTGATGTGCTCAATAAATTAGTGGACAGGGGGAATACCGTACTTGTAATTGAACATAATTTAGACGTTATAAAGGTAGCCGATCATATTATTGACTTAGGGCCAGAGGGTGGTGATGGCGGCGGCACTATTTTGTTTGAAGGGACACCTGAGCAAATGGTCAGCTGCAAAGAAAGCCATACAGCCCGTTTTGTAAAAGCAGAATTACGATAAGATCATTTCAATGTGTTCAATATCGTCTTCTAGGTATATGTCTGAATCTTTGATAAACCCAAAACTGCTATAAAATTTTTGAAGGTATAATTGTGCACCAATGCGGATGGGTTGTTTCCCAAATTTTTCATAACAATTAGCAATAGCATTTTGCATAAGTCCAATGCCTGCTCCTTGTCTGCGATACGCTGGTGAACTTAACACGCGACCAATAGACACTTCATTAAACGATACGCCAGCAGGTATAAGTCTGGCATAAGCAACTAGCTCGTCGCCATCCCATCCGCACAAATGAAAACTTTTAAAGTCTTTACCATCAATGTCTTGATAGTTGCAAGCCTGTTCTACAATAAACACTTCGCAACGAAGTTTTAAAATAGCATACAACTGCTTATTGGTAAGGTTATCAAAGGTTTCTAGGGTCCAATTAAATGCGTTCATCTTGCGCGAATTTTGAGGAAAGATAAGTATAAATTGAAGCCCAAAAATAGTGGTAGATCCATATTAATTTAGCACCTTTGCCATCTTACACCGATAACCCCTATATCTATGTCAAAAAGAGTCGCAATTATTGGAGCTGGTCCAGCAGGTTTAACTGCCGCATACCTACTTGCAAAAGGTAACCAAGAAGTGGTTGTTTTTGAAAAAGATCCGCAATATGTAGGTGGGATTTCAAGAACTGAATCTTATAAGGGTTATCATTTCGATATTGGCGGTCACCGCTTTTTCTCTAAATCTAATGAGGTAGAAGATTTTTGGACTGAAATATTAGGGGATGAAATGTTGGAGCGTCCAAGAAGTTCACGCATCTATTATAACAATCATTTTTTCTCTTATCCACTTGTTGCTTTTGAAGCCCTCCGGAAATTAGGCATTTTTGAAAGCGCATTGTGTGTATTAAGTTATTTAAAAGCAAAAGTATTTCCTGTAAAAAATCCAACTAATTTTGAAGAGTGGGTAACCAATCAATTTGGTCAAAGACTGTTTAATATTTTCTTTAAAACTTATACCGAAAAAGTTTGGGGTATTCCTTGTAACGAAATCAGCGCAGATTGGGCAGCACAGCGTATTAAAGGACTTTCTTTAAGCAGTGCCATTTTTAATGCGCTTTTTAAACCCAACAAAAAGGCAACTGATAAGGACAAGGTGATAAAAACACTCATCGATTCATTTAGGTATCCGAAGCAGGGGCCAGGTATGATGTGGGAGGCCTGTGCCGAAAAAAGCAAGGCGATGGGTGTTACACTACATATGAATTGTGGTGTACAAAAAATTGAATACGTTAATAATTCTTGGACGGTACAAACAACAAGTCAGGGCCATGTTACTGGTTTCGATTATGTACTATCATCGGCACCGATGCGTGAATTAGTGGCCAATGTTTTACCTGCGTTTCCGGCAACGGTGGCTGCAAACGCTGCTGCACTTGGTTATCGTGATTTTTTAACCGTGGTGCTTATTTGTAAAGATGAAGATGCTTTTTCTGATAACTGGATATACATACACGATCCTAAAGTAAAAGTGGGAAGGGTTCAAAACTTTAAATCATGGAGTCCATTTATGGTGCCTGATCCTAGCATGGCTTGTTATGGTCTCGAATATTTTTGTTTTGAAGGAGATGGACTTTGGACCAGTTCCGACGCTGATTTAATAGCACTTGGTAAACAAGAGATAGAAAAAATTGGTCTTACAAAAGCATCGGCTGTAGTAGACGGATACGTAGTAAGACAACCTAAAGCATACCCGGTTTACGATCAGTTTTACAAAGCAAGAGTTGATAGTGTAAGAGATGCTTTAGCAAATTATCCAGGACTATACTTAGTGGGCCGTAATGGTATGCATAAATACAATAACCAAGATCATTCCATGATGACCGCCATGCTTGCTGCAAAAAACATTATTGCAGGCAAAGAATTGTATAATTTATGGGATGTAAATGAAGATGCAGAATACCATGAAGGTGGTGATAGAGGAACGTCGGGTCGTATGGTACCACAAAAAAATAATTAATACCCGTATTTCTTTTTCCAGCGCTGTACTAAAAAGCTTCTAATTTCATTTTCTCTTGCATTGTTGCCTGGGGTATAAAGGGTTGTTCCTTTAATTGCTTCCGGGAAAAACTCAAGGTCCACAAAATTATTTTCGCCTAAATGGGCATATTTATAATCTTTACCATAATCCATTTGCTTCATTAGTTTGGTGGGCGCATTGCGTAAATGTAGCGGAACCGGTAAATCACCAGTTTTAGCCACGAGTGCAAGTGCATCATTGATGGCAACATACGCTGCATTGCTTTTGGGAGAAGAAGCTAAATACGTAGCGCACTGCGATAATATAATGCGCGACTCGGGGTATCCTATTTTACTTACCGCATCAAAAGTATTGTTGGCTAGCAGTAATGCATTGGGGTTAGCGTTTCCAATGTCTTCGCTTGCAAAAATGAGCATGCGCCTTGCAATAAATTTTACATCTTCTCCACCTTCTATCATGCGCGCAAGCCAGTATACGGCTGCGTTTGGATCACTACCACGCATACTTTTTATAAAGGCAGATATAATATCGTAGTGCTGCTCACCGCCCTTGTCATAAATGGCTAATTTTTGTTGTGCTACTTGCATCACAATTTTGTCTGTGATGATAATAGCATTTTCGCCTGCATGTGTTTGTACTACAAGTTCTAATAGGTTAAGCAGTTTTCTGGCATCACCACCGGCAATTTTAAATAGTGCAGTGGTTTCTTGTAATTGAATGGGTAGGGTAGAGAGGTAATCGTCCTTTTTGATTACTTCATGTATTAAAGCATGTAAATTCTGCTCCTGTAATTGTTTTAATACAAAAACCTGGCATCTACTAAGTAAGGCATTGTTCACCTCAAAAGAAGGGTTTTCGGTAGTGGCACCTATAAGTGTGATGATCCCTTTTTCTACAGCTGCTAAAAGTGCATCTTGTTGCCCTTTATTGAAACGGTGAATCTCATCAATAAAAAGTACAGCACCTGGTTGATCTTTTGCTTGCTCAATTACTTCTCGTACTTCTTTTACGCCACTACTAATGGCACTGAGTTGGAAATATGGGGCATTGAGTTGGTGCGCAATAATATTGGCAATGGTTGTTTTACCAACCCCCGGAGGTCCCCACAAAATCATGGAAGGGATATGGCCCTTTGCAATACTTGTGTTTAAAATACTTCCCTTACCTGTTAAGTGTTCTTGGCCAACTAGGTCTTCTAGTTTACTGGGCCGCATTCTTTCGGCAAGGGGCGTATGGTTATTCACTTTCAAATACGTAGCTATAAGCCTTTAAAAACAAAAATTGAATTCTAGTATGAACAAGTATGATAGTGCTGGTGATGAGCATAAATATAGCTGTATACTTAAGCATTTGTCCAACAAAGGTTGGCGTAATGCTTGGTGGCAAGCTGGCCTGCGTTTCCATGGCTTTGGTTACAAAGTCATTAAACTCTATGGGACGTAACATTAAAATACCAATGCTATTTAATAAAAACATAAATGCAGTGCCCACACTAATGTATCCATTTATTTTTATCCAATCTTTTAAACTTGGGTTGCAGTTTTTTGCTTTGTTAATAGCTGTTGTCACAAAATGGAGACTAGAAAAAGAATAAATAGCGATACAAGAAAATATAAATACTACAATTAGGAGTGCAGGATTTACAAGCGCTGTTGGTAATACAATTAATGCCATAAGGCCAAACAATAGCGCAATGGGTATTAACAAGTAAGTGAGTACTTTAAAAATTTGTACTTGCTTCATACTTTTTTTTTAGGCTTTGTCTGTAAGGTTTAATTTGATTTGTAACTCCACAAATTGTTTGTCATCGATGGTGCTAGGTGCGTCAAGCATCACGTCTCTTCCTGCATTGTTTTTAGGGAATGCAATAAAATCTCTAATGCTTTCTGATCCGCCTAGAATCGAACACAATCTGTCAAAACCAAATGCCAGTCCACCATGTGGTGGTGCACCGTATTCGAAAGCACCTAGTAAAAAGCCAAACTTATGAAGGGCTTCTTCGGTGGTCATACCAAGCGCATCAAACATTTTTTCTTGAAGGGCACGCTGGTAAATTCTGATCGAACCGCCGCCAATTTCATTGCCGTTTAATACCATATCATAGGCATTGGCTTTAATGGTAGCATAGGGGTGCTCTAAATATTTGTCTGCGTTTTCAATAACCGGACTATTGTTGATCATAACACTGATATGATCAGGTTTTGGTGATGTGAACGGATGGTGTCTAGCAACCCATCTGTTTTCTTCTTCGGCATATTCAAATAATGGGAAATCTAGTACCCATAATAATTTAAATTCATCGTCTTTTCTGAAGTCTAATTTTTTACCCATCTCAAGCCTTAATTCTGAAGTAGCTTTACGCGTTCTTTCTTCTTTGCCAGCAAGTATTAAAACAAGATCTCCTGCTTTAGCACCAGCTGCGTCTGCAATGGCTTTTAATTTGTCTTCGGTATAAAATTTATCGACACTGCTTTTGTAGGTACCATCTGCGTTGCACTTGATGTATACAAGGCCTTGCATGCCAATTTGCGGACGTTTTACCCACTCTGTAAGCTCGTCTGTTTGTTTGCGCGTATATTCACTACAACCAGGGGCCGCAATGGCTAAAACAGTTTCTGCATTGTCAAATACGCCAAAGCCTGCGCCATTAATTAAATCACCAGTGGCTTCTATTTTTCCTCCTTTTAAAAACGCTGATTTTAAGTTTGCAATTTTCATTCCAAATCTAATATCTGGCTTGTCATTACCAAACTGCCACATCGCATCTTCCCAAGTCATTCTTTCGATGGCATCCGAGTAATCAATATTTTTTACGTCTTTAAAAACGCGTCTAATCAAATTTTCAAACATTTGTAAAACATCTTCTTGTTCTACAAATGCCATTTCACAGTCTATCTGTGTAAATTCTGGTTGTCTGTCTGCTCTCAAATCTTCGTCTCTAAAACATTTTACAATTTGATAGTATCGGTCGTAACCACTTACCATTAATAGTTGCTTGAATGTTTGTGGTGATTGTGGTAATGCATAAAATTGACCCGGGTTCATACGCGATGGAACCACAAAGTCACGCGCACCTTCTGGGGTAGACTTGATTAAAAATGGCGTTTCGATATCCATAAAACCCTCTTCGTGTAAATAGTTTCTTACAGAGCGGTTAACGTTATATCTTAATTCTAAATTTCTTTTTACAGCGTTACGTCGTAAATCTAGGTAACGGAATTTCATGCGTAAATCATCGCCACCATCTGTATCATCTTGAATGGTAAAAGGAGGGACTGCTGATTTATTGAGTACGACACAACTACTAACATTGATTTCAATATCGCCGGTTTCGATGTTTCCATTTTTATTACTTCTGCTCGCTACTGTTCCTTTGGCTTGAATTACAAATTCTCTACCTAATGGGTTTTCATCCAAAAAAGAAGCCATCGATTCGCCGAGTAATAATTGTGTAATTCCATATCTGTCGCGTAAATCGACAAAAGTGATGGCGCCAAATTTTCTAACTGTTTGAACCCAACCTGCAAGGGTTACTTCACTGCCAACATGGCTTTCTCTTAATTCTCCACAGTTATGTGAACGGTACATAGTGCTAATTTATTAATCCAATAATTTGAAGGGCAAATATACTTCAAATGCCGCTAGAACCCATTCAAAATGGGGGCATTGCAACCCTTAATTACATAGTTTCTGCTTCATTTTTGTGCCTTGGCTTCCAGATTAAGTAGTAGAAAGCTAAAATAACCACGCCGATGCCAAAAGGGAACATGGCGAGGTGCTTGTAGGTAATGCCCAAAAATGCAATTTGTGTATCGATGTGAAAAAATTCAGTGACCATCCAAAACGAGTTGGCACTTATCCAAAATGTGATGGCCAAATTATGGCAAAGCTCAGACATTAACTTTCTAGTACGCCAAGAAATAACAATAGAAATAATGAGTGTTGGGATAATCATTGTGATGCCAAGTAGCGGTATACCTAAACACCAAGCAATATCTTTAAAAAGCCAAAATACAATGTGTAAGTTTTCCATTTTTCGGTACTGAACTGGAATCACGTATTCTATACTTTCTTTTGAATTTGGCATGGCGGATTAATTGTTATGCTAAAATATGAAATCTATCAATTGTAGCCTCATTGTCTATTGGCGTTTGATGTAAAATATGTTCAGTCATTTGCTCCGCAAAGTAAGGTGCCAACGAACAACCTTTAGTGCCCATGCCATTAAAGATACCCATGTTTTTAAAGGTAGGGTGCATGCCTACAAATGGCCTGCGTTGAATATTTGCGGGCCTTACAGCTGCAATATGACCCACTACTTCATAGGGTATTTGAAGCCATTCGTTTATTGCCGTGGTTGTTTTTTCTTTAAATGCCAAAGAAGGGTCGTCGTTATTATTATTCCATTCATAATTAGATCCTACCCAAAAAACGGCATCTTTCCAAGGCACAATACTTACTGCTTTTTTGTAGATGTAGCTATTGTCTAAACCTGTGATTTTTACCAACAAAGCTTCTCCTTTATTAGGTGCAAAAGGGAGCTGTTTAAAATAAGGGTTATCTTCTCCTTTAGCACCTTCGCAAAAAATAATTTTATTGGCGGTGTATTTGTCGTAAACAATTTTATCCGCTTTACTGTCTAGTTTTTTAAAATCAAATACATCTTGCAGTAGAGCATTTTTTTCAATTAAATATTGACGCCAATGATGCAGCAAATTTTCTAAATTTACAAGCCAGCATGGATCAATAACAGTGTGTCCAAAAGGAGCTTCAAAAGCAGCCGCAATCGTATTTGGTAAAGGTTGTGTTGAGAGGTAAGTAGAGTCCTCGGCAATCCTATCTTCAAAAGCTTTTTGCATTTGTTCACTAGCATGAAAATTGATAATATTACACTGCTGTACAATGCTTGTGCCAAGTTTCTTTTCGAGGGCTTGATAGATGCGAACCGCCGCTGGCATCACCGTATCTATTTGCCAAGTTTTTACAATGCGCCTTCCAGTAACCGGGTTAATAACGCCACTTGCTATTTTACTTGCCGCTTTATTACTTCCATCGTCAATGACGAGTACTTTTTGACCTTGCAAAATAAGTGAACTACTTAAAACAGTGCCACAAACGCCCTGGCCAACAATTATAATATCGTAATGGTTGCTATGCATTTATTCTTCAATTCTTATTTCTGTGTCAGGTATAAAAAGTCGAATAGAGTTATTGCTAGGTTTATTTATTCCGGCTTTAGTTGCAATGTTTACAAAAGTATTACCCGTGCTAAACACGCCAGCACTCGTAAGGATATATCGGTAACTCAATACTTGCTTCGCTAACTGATTAGCGCTAATCTCTTTTGTAAAATGAGAAGCATATTTTTCTTCTCCTGTGCTTTGCGTAAGTAGTAGCCTAGCTCCGCCCATAATGTTTTCCGCTATCGATATTTTTTCAAAAGCGGTTGGGGTAGCAATGGCAACAGTAACGTTAAGCGTATCGCCTATATGCAGTGAGGCATTTTCAGACAAAGTAATCCAGCGTCCTTTTATTTTTTGTTGAATTGTTTTTTGCAATCTAAAAGATGCGTTATAAATAACTGGCTTTTCAATTTTATTATAGTGCGTCCAAACAAATTTAGTTTCTAGTTTATTTACTGTACTTGCGTTGTTTGCTTGAAGCGTATAATTTGCCATGTCATTACTAATAAAATCGCTTAGTAATAAGGTGTCAAAACGATCTCGACCTGTTGTTGTAAATTGTTTGTTGCCCATTTGTAGCTTCCAATAATCAAGTGGGATAGATGCGGCAAACGAAATGCGCAAACTTTTATGGGTACTGCTTTCTGGGGCTTGTAAGAGTGAAGCAAATACGCCCTTTATAAGTGTGTCTTTACTAGATTTAATAATGATAGAATCGGAAACAAGTATTCTATTGGTGTATACCTGAAAACTATCGGTGTAGTTACAATTTCCCACCACTTCTTTTTTATTTTCTAATACCGTAGCTTCTAATTGGTAACGTAGCATTTGAATATAACCAAAGGCTGCTTGAATAGGAAACTGAATGCGTATTACAGATCCAGCGTCAATACTATAAAACTGTGATGGAAAAACGTTTTGAAACCATCCATCTACTGGACTATTGTTAGTGGGATTAATAAGGGCTAAATGAACCTGCCCGGTAACAGGTTTATTGCTTTTGTTGGTTAGTGTAGCCGTGATAAATGATTTATCTCCTTCTCTTAAAAATGAAGCATGGTTACCAGTCACTGCAACTTGGCCTGTAGCCAAATAACTACCACAAACAGCCATCAAAATAAATAAATGAATTTGCTTTTTTATCCGCCTCATATTTGTAAATCTAAGTATTGATGGGCAAAAAAAAGCCTGCAACAAAAGTTACAGGCTTTAATTAAAAATTGTAATTATTTATTAATGACTTCTGCCATTGTTTTTCCAATATCTGCAGGGCTAGCCACTACATGAATACCGCATTCCGCCATGATTTTCATTTTAGCTGCTGCTGTGTCATCTGCTCCACCTACAATAGCACCAGCGTGCCCCATTCTTCTGCCCGGAGGCGCTGTTTGACCAGCAATGAAACCTACCACTGGTTTTGTTTTATTGGCTTTAATCCACTCTGCTGCTTCTGCTTCCATGCTACCACCAATTTCACCAATCATAATAATACCATCGGTTTCAGGGTCGTTCATTAAAAGTGCAACGGCGTCTTTAGTAGGAGTTCCAATAATTGGATCGCCACCAATACCAATAGCTGTTGAAATACCCATGCCTGCTTTTACCACTTGGTCTGCAGCTTCATAGGTTAAGGTTCCACTTTTTGAAACGATACCAATACGTCCTGGTTTAAAAATAAAACCTGGCATGATACCAACCTTGGCTTCACCGGCAGTAATAGCACCAGGGCAGTTAGGTCCTATAAGTCTGGTTGTTTTTCCTAGTAAATAATTTTTTACTTTAACCATATCCTGCACTGGAATACCTTCTGTAATACATACAACAAGTTCTATTCCTGCGTCGGTAGCTTCCATAATAGCATCCGCTGCAAATGCAGGGGGTACAAAAATGATACTTACATTAGCGCCTGTTGCCGCAACAGCGCTCGCAACGGTATTAAATACGGGTTTGTCTAAATGTGTGCTACCGCCTTTTCCTGGGGTAACGCCACCTACAACTTGGGTACCATATTCAATCATTTGGGTAGCGTGGAACGTACCTTCTGTTCCGGTAAAACCCTGAACAATAACTTTAGAATGCTTATTAACTAATACTGACATAGTGGTCTCGGTATTTTTATTTGCCGCAAAAATAGGTGAAAAACAATACCTTACCTTCTTTCCCATTAAACTTTACTAAAATATCCCGTTCAATCCCTACTTTTGCGCTCGACTTGCAGAAGTCTTCATTTTAAAATTAAACACATGGCAACTACTTCAGACATCTCACGTGGTGTGATTCTTAAATTAGACGGAAGCTTATATTCAGTTGTTGAATTTGGCGAAAACAAGACAGCCCGTGCAGCAGCAAAGGTTTGGGCTAAATTAAAAGGGGTAGATAACAAAAGATCTATCGAAAAAACATGGAATAGTGGTGAAACCATTTATCCTGTGCGTGTAGAAAAAAGAGCTTTCCAGTTTTTATACAAAGATGAAAGTGGCTTTAACCTCATGAACAATGAGACTTTCGAGCAAATTGCCTTAGGTGAAGAAATGATTGACGCACCTCAGTTTTTAAAAGATGGTTCTGAAGTTTTTGTATTTATCAATACTGAAACTGACCAAGCTATTGGCGCAGAATTGCCAGAAAAAATTGTAGTTCGCATCACTTATTGTGAGCCAGGACTTAGAGGTGATACTGCTACCCGAGCTTTAAAAGCAGCTACTGTAGAAACAGGTGCTACCGTAATGGTTCCTTTGTTTGTAGAAGAAGGGGAACTTGTACGTGTAAACACCAAATCTGGTGACTATGTTGAAAGAGTAAAAGAATAACATAAATCGTTAATAAATAAAAAAGGGGAAAATTCAATTTTCCCCTTTTTTTGGCAAAAAATGCCTATTTTGCCCCCGAAATTGATCAAAATAACCCCAATTTACCCCAAAAATCGTAAAAATGGACTTAAAGCAAATTCACGAATTAATCAAAATTGTCAATAAAAGTAACATTGGCGAAATCAGTATAGAAGATAAAGATGGCAAAGTAACCATCAAACAAAAAGAAGAGGCTGCGGTTACGTATACCGCTGCACCAAGCCAAGCTGTTTATGCACCATCTCCTGCTGCTGCACCAGCGGCTGCTCCTGCAGCAAGTACACCAGCACCTGCTGCTGCTCCAAAGGCAGACAATCTTATTACAATTAAGAGCCCTATGATTGGGACTTTTTATAGAAGATCTTCACCAGACAAGCCATTATTAGCTGATGTGGGTACCGATGTTGCTGCTGGCAAAGTGGTATGTATTATTGAAGCGATGAAGCTTTTTAATGAAATAGAAAGTGAAATTTCGGGTACCATTGTTAAAGTACTCGTTGAAGACGCAAGTCCAGTAGAGTTTGACCAGCCATTATTTTTGGTTGAGCCTAATAAATAAGAAGGTTCTTTCTTAAACTTTAAATTCAAAAGATGTTCAATAAAATATTGATTGCCAATAGAGGAGAGATTGCGCTTCGTATTATTCGTACCTGTAGAGAAATGGGTATCAAAACGGTAGCTGTTTATTCTACTGCCGACAAAGATAGCTTACACGTAAAGTTTGCAGACGAAGCTGTTTGTATTGGTAAGCCTAAAGGAGTTGATTCTTATTTAAACATTCCTCATATTATGGCTGCTGCCGAAATCACCAATGCAGACGCCATTCATCCTGGGTATGGATTTTTAGCAGAGAATGCCAAGTTTGCACAAATCTGTGCCGATCATGGCATTAAGTTTATTGGTCCAACCCCAGAGATGATCAATAAAATGGGGGATAAGATTACGGCCAAGGACACTATGATTAAAGCGGGTGTTCCGGTTGTTCCAGGTGGCAAAGGTTTATTAGAAAGTGTAGATGAAGCGAAAACACTTGCCAAAGAAATTGGATACCCAGTTATTTTGAAAGCAACTGCTGGTGGTGGTGGTAAGGGTATGCGTGTCGTTTGGAATGAAGAAGAAATTGAAAAAGCATATACGTCTGCCAGACAAGAAGCCGCTGCTGCATTTAAAAATGACGGCGTGTACATGGAAAAATTTGTAGAAGAACCTCGACATATTGAAATTCAGGTAGCTGGAGATCAGTACGGAACGGTTTGTCATATGAGTGAGCGCGATTGTTCGATTCAGCGCCGTCACCAAAAATTAGTAGAAGAATCTCCTTCTCCATTTATGACACCTGAATTGCGTAAAAAAATGGGGGAGGCCGCTATTAAAGCAGCCGCTGCTATTAATTATGAAAGTGTGGGTACCGTAGAGTTTTTAGTAGACAAGCACCGCAACTTCTATTTCATGGAAATGAATACCCGTATCCAGGTAGAACACTGTGTTACAGAAGAGGTTATAAGTTTTGATTTGATTAAAGAGCAAATTAAAATTGCAATGGGTGAAAAAATTTCAGGTAAAAACTACGAACCACAAATGCATGCCATAGAGTGTCGTATTAATGCCGAAGATCCTTATAACGATTTTAGACCTTCACCCGGAAAAATCACAGTCCTCCATACCCCAGGTGGACATGGTGTGCGTGTAGATAGCCATGTGTATGCTGGTTATGTTATTCCGCCGTATTATGATTCTATGATTGGTAAATTAATTACCGTTGCACAAACACGTGAAGAAGCCATTGATACCATGTATCGCGCGCTTTCTGAATATGTGATTGAAGGCGTTAAAACAACCATACCTTTTCATTTGCAACTGATGCAAAATGAAGATTTTAGAAAAGGTAATTTTACCACTAAGTTTTTAGAAACTTTCACTATGAAATAAAAAAAATCCCTTACAATTTGTAAGGGATTTTTTTTGAATACGATATGAACTATTGTCCACCACCACGCTGTGGTCTGTTCTTTCTCATTTCTTCGTAGAAATCATCTACTGCTTTAATTTGATCGTCCGTTAGAGGGATGGCCTTTAATTTCTTTTTACGCTCGTCGGCAGTTTCTTTTTGTTTAGCCGCTCTTTCGTCTTCAGATAAATCACGAAGTCCGCGACCTTGTGTTTGCACCCACAATTGAATTTCTAAAACCTTATCTGCTTCTGAATCAGATAATTTTGTTTTCTCCATTAATTGTGGCTTCATGCGTTGTTTCATCATTTCAAGCATTTGAGCAGGGTCCATTTGCTGACCGCCACCAAATCCACCACCACCTTGTGCCATAACACTTGTAGCTGCGATGCAACCAATAATGGTTAAGAGTGCGATTATTTTTTTCATAATTTAATTATTTAAGTTTTGTTAAGATAGTAATTTATTTTTTATTGCTTTTATATTTTCGGCCAACCTAATTATTTAGTCGGTACGCTTATCTTAAAAATAACATTTCTCTATATTTTGGTAAGGTCCATTTATCGTCATCTACTAAATGCTCTAGCTTGTCTACATGGTAACGGATTTCATCAAAAAATGCTGATTTCACATCCGCTTCATATGCAATCGCTTTTTTTCTAGTGTCTTCGATATTATTGGCAACTTTTCTAGCTTCTACCATTGCATTTACCTGCGTGTAAATAACCTGAACGTGCTTGCTAACCTGTTGTAATAAATCGGTTTGGCTTGCATACGTATCTGCGCCAAGGCCAGCTGCTTTTAATCCAGCAATATTGGTAGATAATTTATTTTGGTAGCTGATGGCTGCAGGTAAAATATGGTTGATGGCTAAATCCCCCATGATACGCGCTTCTATTTGCACTTTTTTAATATATTTTTCTAGTTCAATTTCATGTCTTGCTTCAAGTTCTGTATGGGTATACACATGGTTGCGCTCAAATAAATCCTTTGCTTTTTTTGTAACCATTGCATCCAATGCCACAGGTGTTGTTTTTAAATTAGGAAGTCCTCTGCGTTCTGCTTCTTGATGCCATTGATCGCTATAGCCATCACCTTCAAATAAAACTGCTTTACTTTCTACAATGTATTTTTGAATCACTTGCATAATGGCGATTTCTTTTTTGTCGCCTTTTTCTACAAGACCATCCACATCTGCTTTAAATTGTTTAAGGGTATCAGCCATAATAGTATTTAATACCGTCATAGAAATAGCACAGTTCGCAGAAGAACCTACCGCTCTAAATTCAAATTTGTTTCCAGTAAATGCAAATGGAGACGTGCGGTTACGATCGGTGTTGTCCAATAGTAATTCAGGAATGCTTCTGTGTAAATCAAGTTTTAAAA
>JBIISK010000077.1:0-7908 GCA_044341045.1 Sediminibacterium sp.
TCATTTGATTTCTAAACAATAGAAAACCAAACAACATGAAAAATAAATTTTTATTATTTCTTTCAATTGGGGTTTTGAGTTTTGCGTCTTGTAAAAAAACGCTTGATGTACAAAATGACAACCAACCCGATTTTAAGAAAGTATACGCTAGTGGCGATGACGTTTACAACGTAGCCAGTGGTTTATTTAACGCTTACTATTCAGGTACGCAAAGCTTTAGCGGTATGAACATGTTCATGACAACTGCTGCTGATAACGTTTCATGCTCTTGGGGTAACCAAGCAATGCGTGATATGTCTTGGGAACCTCGTAGAGAGTGGAACAACGCACCTAACTATCCATACCAAGCAACTACCAAGTATGCTTTTGATAAAATGTATTCGGTAATCAATACCGCATCAAATGTTATCAAAGCTATGAACGGTGGTGTTAAAATTGGTGTAAATGGTGCCGATGACAATTTAGTAAAAGCCTACTCACGTTTTTGCATGGGTATTTCTTATGGAGTACTTGCATTAAACTTTGACAAAGCATTTATTGTGGATGAAAAAACAACCATCCCTGGTGCTAAATTATCGGATGCAAAATCTTATAAATTAGTTGCTGATGCAGCTATTGGATATTTGAACGAAGCGATTGCATTATCTGCAAGCTCATTTTCTGTGCCTAGCACATGGATGGGTACCGCTGGTCCAGTATCTAATACTACATTAAGAGCAATGGCTAACTCATACATCGCACGTATTTTATCTAACATGCCACGTAACGCAACAGAACTTGCTGCTGTTAACTGGGCTGCTGTTAAAACGGCTGCTGATGCGGGTGTAACTGCTAATTTTAATGTTGTAAACGATGGTTATAACAGATGGTATGCAGAAGCTGGTGACTACCTTACTTACCCAGGTTGGGGCGTAACAGATATGTATGTAGTTAATAAGTTGGATCCAAATATTGCACCACACTGGAAAGATGATGCAACATTCCCAACACCTTTAAAATCTACCAATGCAAATGCTGATAAGCGTTTAGCTACAGACTTTGAATATGTACCATCAAACTGGTTACAAGCAGTTCGTGGTTACTACCACTGGTCTATTTACCGTCATAAAAGATATGACGATATCTATGCTTTAGGTGAAGGTCCATTACCAGAACTTATGAAAGCAGAAAACGATTTATATCGTGCAGAAGCTAGAGCTTATACATCTGATTTAGCAGGTGCTGCTGCAATTATCAATGCGGGTACACGTAAAACACGTGGTGGCCTAGCGGATGTTGCTGCTGACCTAACTGCAATTAGAGCTGCAATCCACGCAGAAAGACATATTGAATTATATGTAACTGGTGCTGGTTTACAGTTTTATGAAATGAGAAAGCGTGACCTACTACAAGCGGGTACACCTTTACATTGGCCAGTTCCAGCTAAAACTTTAGAAACTTTAGCTGAAAGCTTACCGTTTTACACTTTTGGTGGTCCAACAAGACTTGATGGTGTTAACACATCTAACAAAGGTTGGAGATAATTAATTTCTGACTTTATTATAGTAAAGCGGCCCCGATAACTCGGGGCCGCTTTTTTTTGTCCAAAATGGCCATAGTTGGCTGAAAATTAAGTACAAATAAATAAATGTGTAGTAAAATAGAAAAAAAGTAAGCTAAACTTACGCGCATTAGTTAACAGTTTGTTAACTTAGGGATTCACAAAACTAATTCGTTGATGAAAAAATTAGCTCTATCACTACTAATAGTGATATTTTCCGGTTTTGCTTTGCTAGCACAGACTGCTGGCGTAAGCGGAAAGGTTGTTGATGAAAATGGAGCAGCTGTTCCATTTGCAACCGTTAAATTAGAAGGTTTGAAAGTTACAGCATTAACCGACGCTGATGGTAGTTTTTCTATCAAAACAGCAGGTAGTGCCAAAAAATTGACCGTTTCTAGTGTTGGCTTTAAAAGCGTAACAGTAGATATTACAGGTAAACCGTTAAGCATTGTATTACCAAGTGCTGCGGAAAACTTGAAAGAGGTAGTTGTAACAAACGCCTTTGGTTTAAAACAAAGCTCTAAGAAAACACCGTACAGTGTACAAGTGGTTTCTGGAGAAAAATTAAACACAGTAGTTCAACCCAATTTAAATGCGGCCTTAGGTGGTAAGGTTGCTGGTTTACAACTTCGTGACGAATCAAACGTTGCGCTGGGTAGAAACAGTAGCGTGCGTTTACGTGGTGAAGGTTCTATAGGTGGTTCTTCTGCACTTTATGTTATAGATGGTACTCCTATGAACTCTTCTGATATTAACCCTCAAGACATTGAGAGTATTACGGTATTAAAAGGAGCTAACGCAACTGCCCTTTTTGGTGATCGTGCTTCTTCTGGTGCTATTGTTATTACCACTAAAAAAGGTGGTTCTAAAAAAGGAGTAGGCATTGAATTCACACAGTCATTTACTGCAGACGTCGTGTACCGTTTACCAGAATACCAAAACTTGTATGCTGGTGGTAGTGGTACCTTTGAAAAGTTTGCATGGCAAACAGGTATGCCTGAAACATGGAAAGCCTTAGATGGCAAGTTCTATCACGACTATTCTGATGATGCTAGTTGGGGTCCTAGAATGACAGGTCAAGAATATATTCCTTGGTATGCTTGGTACCCTGATACAAAGTATTCATTTAAAACGGCATCCTTAACGCCACAACCAAATAACATTAGAGATTTCTGGAATACTGGTACTTCAAGTAACAGTAATTTAAGTTTCTTTAAAACGGGTGAAAATAGCAGTACCAGAGTTTCTTATACCAACCAAAATATCAAAGGTTTATTACCTAACTCTAAGCAAGATAAACACACTTTGTTTTTTACCAATAAGTCTACTTTTAGCAAGTTTACTTTAGAAACAAACATAAACTATGTGTTTAACACTGTGAATGGTCAATTTGATGATGGTTATGCAAATAACTCTTCAGGAAGCTTTAACCAATGGTTCCACCGTGATTTAGATATGAAAATCATGAAGGAATTAAAAGATGTTAAATCTCCAGAAGGATATTTTGGAAGTTGGAATCACAACAATCCATCTACATATTTAGCGGGTGCTTCTGGTCCGCGTAATTTTTATGCTGGTAACTACTGGTATAATCCGTACAAAGCTTTTGAATGGATTAACCCAGTTCAAAGAACAAATCGTTTGGTGGGTAATGTTTCACTTAGTTATAAGTTTAACAACCACTTTAAGTTAACGGGTAACGTTCGTAGAAATCAAATTTCTGCTAACTCCGAATTTATCACACCTTCTGAAATGCAAAACTCAGGTACACAAACCGGTGAGCTTGCTTACTATGGTGTAAGTTCTTCTACTTCTTCAGAAAATAACTATGAATTGATTGGTACCTATAACAATAAGTTTGGTCAGTTTGCGGTTAACACAACTGCTGGTTATTCTTTGAGAAACAACAAAGGATTTAGCATGGGTACCAACACCAACCAAGGATTAATTATCCCTGGACTATATACTTTAAGTAACTCTGTTAACCCAGTTTCATATTCTAGCTCTAGAAACGAATCTGAGTTCAGGTCTGTTTTTGGTACCGCAAACGTTGGTTACAAAGAGTGGATTTCATTAGACCTAACAGCTAGAAGTGACTATGCTTCTGTGCTACAAAAAGGTGCTAACATTTTTTATCCTTCTGTAGGTACTGCGTTTATAATGTCTGAATTGGTAAAAATGCCTACTTACATTAATAACTTAAAGTTCTTTGCGAGCTGGGGTAACAAACCACAATTATTAGGTGCTTATGCATTTGCACTTAACTATGGTTTAGGTGCTAATCAGTGGAATGGTAACGCTTTAATGGGAACGCCAGATGCGTTAATTGATCCTGAATTAAAAGGTTCATTAATTTCAACCAAGGAAGCAGGTATCGACATTAAGTTATTTAATAAATTAAATGTTAACCTTACTTACTTCGAAGAAATCAATGACAAGCAACCTGTAAACGTATCTGTTTCTGGTGCATCAGGATTTACGGGTAAAAACATCAATGCTGCTCGTATTGATAAAAAAGGTTTTGAAGTTCAGTTAAACACGAACATCATCAATACCAAAACTTGGAATTACGAAGTGTCATTAAACTACGCTAATTTATTATACAATAAAGTAGTAACAATTGCGCCTGGTATCTCAAGAATTTCTTTAGGCGGTTCTGCTTTTGGTACAAGAGGTGCAACAGCTTTTGCTGCGTTGAACGAAACTTGGGGTCAATTAATTGGTTCTAAAACAGTGTATGATAAAGGTCAGCCCGTTATTTTACCAAATGGTTACTACAAAGTAGCCGCAGATCAAAATTTTGGATCTGTATTACCTAAGCACACGGGTGGTATGTTAAATACACTTCGTTTTAAGGGTAACTTAGAAATCAATGCAAATATTACCTATCAGTTTGGTGGTAAATTCTACTCTTTATCTCATATGTGGGGTTACTTTTCTGGATTGTTAGCTGAAACAGCTGCTCTCAACGATAAAGGTAAAAACGTGCGTGATGCTGTTGCCGATGGTGGTGGTGTTAAAGTAAGTGGTGTAGATGAGTCTGGTGCAAAAGTAGACCGTTATATCGACGCTAATACTTATTTCACCCAGTTCTATTTCCAAAGAAATGCTACTCCGTTTATTCACTCTTTATCGTATGTGAAATTACAGGAGTTAAGCATTGGATACCATTTACCAGTTGCTAAAATGGGTCTTCAAAAAGTTTGTAAAGATTTAACTGTTTCGGTTATCGCAAGAAAGCCATTACTATTATGGTCTGAAGACAAAATGTTTGATCCATCAGAAATATCTCCAACCTTTGGTGAGAACGGTCAGTTCCCAAGTGTTAGAGGTGTTGGTTTGAATATCAGAGTAACATTCTAATTCATTCAAATCATTAAATTTAAAAATTAAAGACATGAAAAATAAATTAGTTGCGCTAGCACTTTCATCGGTTGTCCTTTTCGGATGCTCAAAAAGTATAGATGATTTTGGTGACATGAATGTTAATCCAAACTCAACGCCCATACCTGTAACCAGTGCGCTTTTAACCAACGTCTTATCGGGCATTGGTGGTACCGCTTCTGCTATTACACCAGGTTATTACTGTCAGTATTTTGCTCAAACGCAGTATACCGACGAATCTCGTTACACACCACCTCAATCAGATTTTGATGGTTTTTATTCTGGTGCATTAAATGATTTACAAAACATCATCAATGTAAACTCAGATGCTAAGTACAAAGACCTTGCAGCACTAAATGGTAGCAATGCCAATCAAATTGCCATTGCAAGAATCTTAAAGGCTTATTACTACTGGATTGTTACCGATTATTGGGGTGACGTTCCATACACACAAGCTTTAAAAGGTAATTCTGATATCGCTTACGACAAACAAAGCGCCATTTATCCTGCACTTATTGCAGAATTAAAAGCGGCTGTTGCTCAGTTTAATGTAGGAATAGCTGTTAGAGGCGATATTATTTATAATGGTAACACTACTAAATGGACAAAATTTGCCAACTCGCTTCGTATGATGATGGCACTTCGTTTATCTAAGGTAGACGCAGTAACTGGTAAAGCAGAATTTGCTGCTGCTCTTGCTACAGCAAACTTTATAGATGCCTCTGCAGATAATTTTACAGTCAACTACCCAGGTGGTGCGTTTAATAACCCATGGTTTAGTAACTACCTTACTAGAAAAGACCAAGGTGTTGCGAGTTTTGTAACGGGTATGCAAACAGCAAATGCTGATCCTCGTGCTGCTGCATTTGGTTCTTCATCTGTTGGTATCCCTTATGGTTTAACCAGAGATTTAGCTACTGCATTTATTGGTGCAAACCCTACTTGGGCTTATGTGCTTCCTGCGTCTAAGCGTGCTGCAAACTCACCTGTTATTGTTTTATCATCTTCTCAATTAAAGTTTGCACGTGCAGAAGCCGCTAAATTAGGCTGGACTTCTGAAAACGCTGCTACTTTATATGCAAATGGCGTTAAAGAAAATATGACAGATTGGGGTGTGTTTACACAAACAGCTTACGATGCTTATATGTTAAAAGTTGCTTTAAACGGCACTGATGACCTTAGGTTAATTAATACACAAGCTTACCTAGCTTTTTATCCTAATGGATTTCAAGGCTGGAGCAACTGGAGAAGATCTGGTTTCCCTGTATTAACACCAACTGTATATGCTGCTAATGCCAGCAAGCAAATTCCACGTAGATATATGTATGGTACAAGAGAATTTTCTACTAACTCCAAAAATGTAACTGCAGCTGCAGCTAACTATTCTGGTGCTGATGGGGTGAACTCTTCTGATGCTAAAGTATGGTGGGATAAATAATATTTATCTGATTTTCCAATACTATTGCGGCCCCGAAAATTCGGGGCCGCTTTTTTTTAAAAATTTCGGTTACTTTTGCTACACAATTTTAATACCATGGAACAACAGCCCGGCAATCAGTTAAACATCGAAATTTCAGAAGAAGTAGCAGAAGGTAGTTACGCCAACCTCGCTATTATCACGCACAGCAATGCAGAGTTTGTCATTGACTTTGTAAATGTGATGCCAGGT
This sequence comes from Sediminibacterium sp., assembly GCA_044341045.1. GTDB lineage: Bacteria > Bacteroidota > Bacteroidia > Chitinophagales > Chitinophagaceae > Sediminibacterium. Next base: position 6,594 of record JBIISK010000077.1, read on the forward strand.
ACGCCAAAAAGTAAAGTAAAGTCGAGGGTGATATTTACCCCACAGCACGCCAAGCGTTTTATGAAGGCCCTTGCCGAAAACATTGAGCGTTACGAAGCGGGTAACGGAACCATCAAAGACCTGGAGCAAATCGAAATTCCGATGAATTTTGGCGGTCCAACGGCGCAAGCATAGTTCAAATCCCAAATGTCAATAAATTAGGCATAAGTCTGTTTAAAAGTTAAACGGGTAAATGATAACTTCGTGGGCATATTCTAAACGACTATGAATCCTTCTGTAAAAATCTTCTCAGGCACTGGTTCTCAGGAACTTGCACAAAAAATCGCACAACGTTTTGGGGCCCCAATCGGCAAAGTAAATATCCAGCGTTTTAGTGATGGAGAAATCCAGCCCGTGTTTTTAGAAAGTGTTAGAGGAGACTATGTTTTTCTAGTACAAAGTAGCTTTGCACCCACCGATAATTTAATGGAAATGCTGCTCATGATTGATGCAGCCAAAAGAGCGAGTGCCTATAAAATTATAGCCGTTTTACCTTATTACGGCTATGCGCGTCAAGACCGCAAAGACAAGCCAAGGGTAGCCATCGGCGCCAAGCTTATTGCAACTTTATTAGAAGCTGCGGGTGCCAACCGTGTTATCACGATGGATTTACACGCGGCTCAAATTCAGGGCTTCTTTGAAGTGCCCGTAGATCACCTAGACAGTTCAGCCATCTTTATCCCATATATCAACGAACTTAAATTACAAAACCTAGCTTTTGCTGCACCGGACGTTGGAAGTACCAACCGTGTGCGTGAAATAGCGAGCTATTTTAATGCCGAAATGGTGATTTGTGATAAGCACCGCAAGCGTGCCAATGAAATTGCCAGCATGGTGGTGATTGGTGACGTAACCGGTAAAGACATTATACTGGTAGACGATATTTGCGACACAGGGGGCACATTAGCCAAGGCTGCAGGTCTTTTAAAGGAAAAGGGTGCCAGAAGCGTTAGAGCCATGATTACCCACCCCGTACTAAGCGGAAACGCCTATGCAAACATCGAGAACAGTGTTTTAGAGGAGCTTGTGGTATGTGATACCATCCCTTTAAAGCAGTCTAGCCCTAAAATCAAGGTGATTTCGGTGGCCGATTTGTTTGCCATCGCTATCCGTAATGCCTATGAAAATAAGAGCATTACCAGCCTTTTCATACATTCTCAGCTTAAAGAGCGCGGCTAAAAGGTTTTTTCCTTACCTTCGCCGTCCAAAATTTTTATTATGAAATCAATTACAATCGAAGGACACCTGAGGACCGATCATGGCAAAAAAGCCGCCC
>JBIISK010000033.1:0-25872 GCA_044341045.1 Sediminibacterium sp.
TATTTTTTTCATGTTTTATTTTTTTGTCCAAATGAGTTTACTGTTTAATGTATTTTTTGGTGTGTTTTCTAATTGTATAGTAGCCGTTAATTCGTTACCGCCACTGCCATCATAATACGCTACGCGAATTTTGTGGTACCCTTTTTTTAACGCTGCTTTTCCAGCCGCTTCCACAGATCCATGATCTCCATCATTGTTCACTACTTCAACGTCGTCGATGTATAAAATACTACCATCATCAGAGCGTGTGGTAAAATGATAGATGCCATCTTTTTCGATTTTTAAATAGCCATCAAAAAGCAAACTAAATTCTGATTCACGTTTTTTTACAGCTACACTAATATCTTGTGTAATACCTGTTAATGCTGGTGTTAAGCTAGGGAGTGCGGCTAAATTTTGCTTGCCTTTTGTTTCAAAATATTTGTAAGCAATGCCTGGGTGCAAAGCGCCACTCGTTTTAACAGCAGGCATCCAGGCGTAGGCTTTTGCAGTTTCTTCCGCTACTTTGCCTGGTAATTTTTTATCATCAAAAATTTGCGCTTTTACAACACTTGTTGTAGCGAGTGTAAACGATGTTGTATACGTTGGTGACGATACCTTTGGATTTGTTCCATCCGTTGTGTAATGTACGACTGCGCCTGTAGGTGCCGTAACCGAAACGGTTGGTGTTTGCGCACCATTTGCATACGTGATTTCTATTTTTGGTTTTGCAGCAAATGCACCAAAGTTTTCTATTTTAAGCGCATACGCATAAGGCGCTTTAATCATGGCTGGCTTATATGCTGGCATGGTAACTACAATATCATTGCCTTGTTTTTTCCATGTGCATTTTTCTTTGGTGGCAACAAAAGAAATGTTGGTGCCAGCTGGTAAGTCAAGGTCTTTAATTACGTATTCACCACTATTATTAAAAGTGGGTGCAATAGCGTATAATGTATTGTTAGTAGGGTTATACGTGAAATACAAATCTTTTTCTTTACTATCATTTGCAGACGCTTGCGATGTGCGTATCCAACGTCTGGTGTTGTAAATGGCTTCCCCATTTTCAGTTAACCATGCGCCAATTTGCAATAAACGCTCCTGCATAATGGGTGGAATTTTTCCATGATCATCAGGTCCAATATCTAATAAAAAATTACCACCTCTACTTACTTTATCTACAAGCGCTAACACCAGTGATTGCGCCGAATTATAATCCCAAATATCTTCTTCTTTATTGTATCCATAAGAGTATCCCATGCCTCTGCTTTCTTCCCATGGATGATCTTCAAAATCTAAATCAGGCTGATACTCGGGCGTATACACTCCCCCATGATGAAAACGAATCCCACTGCCCCATCTATCATAGGTAACAATCTTTTCTTTTACTGGACTTTCATTATACAACCAGGCTAAAAACTCCGGCGATTTCCATTTTGCATCCGACACATCCCAATCACCATCTGTCCAAAAAACATCGGGCTGATAGGTATTAATCAGGTCTTTCATTTGTGGCCACATATGGTCACTTACATATTTATTGATGTCCGATTTATAGAGTGGATTGTACCATTCGTATAAAGAGTAATACATACCTGCGCGCACGCTTGTTTTTCTTACAGCTTTAAATAAATCACCCAATAAATCCCTTTTAGGACCACTCGTTACACTGTTCCAAGGAAAGCCCCAGGTTTTATCAGCTTCTTTACTAGGCCACATAGCAAAGCCATCATGGTGCTTACTTGTGAGTACAATATATTTTGCGCCCGACTGCTCAAACACTTTAGCCCAGGCATCCGGATCAAAACGATCTGCCTTAAACATAGGACCAAAACCATAATAAGACATATCACCATAATGTAGTTTGTGAAATTTTTTGCGCACATTGTCTTTGTCTGCTTGCAAACCGTTTTGGTACCATTCTGAATAACTATGTTGTGGCCCCCATGATGGTACACTATACGCACCCCAATGAATAAAAATGCCAAACTTTTCATTCATAAACCATGATGGAACAGGCCTAGAATCAAGGGACTCCCAATTGGGTTGATAGGTTTGTGCAGTAAGTTGCAACTGCAGCATGCTTATACATAAGCAGCAAGCGATCCATTTTTTCATACGCAATTTTTATTTTTTTGATGACGCATCTGTTACACATCTAAATCCAGTATGCTCGAGTCCAGTATCGGTCGCCGTTTTCATGCGCGCAGATACACGGTAACTTGCACAGTAAGAATCATGACATAAAAAGGATCCACCACGCACTACTTTTTTAGGAATGGTAGGCTCGTCAGGATCAAAACTTTTATTGCTGCCTGTAGGGTTTACTAATTTTTTTTGTGCTACGGCTGCATAGTAATTAGCATCATACCAATCAGAACACCATTCCCAAACATTTCCACTCATATCATATAAGCCGTATGCATTGGGCGCATATTTAGCAACGGGTGCAATGCGCATATATCCGTCTGCACCTGTGTTGGTATTTGGAAATTTTCCTTGCCAGGTATTTGCTTTTTTAGCACCCTGTTCAAGCGGTTCATTACCCCAAGGAAATGTTTGATTTTTAAATCCACCTCTAGCTGCGTATTCCCACTCTGCCTCTGTAGGTAAACGCTTCCCAGCCCAACGGGCATAGGCATTAGCATCATCATAGGACACTTGTGTTACTGGCTCATTATCCTTTCCTTTAATACTTGATCCAGGCCCACGCGGATGCTTCCAATTGGCACCTTTAGTCCATGCCCACCATGATGCAGGATTGTTCATGTCTACCGGTGTAGATGACATTACAAATACAAGTGATGAAGCCACGAGTAATTCAGGTGCAGGCTTTGGGGTACCCTCAGGTAATTGTTTTTTTATTTCATTCCAATCGGGCGTTTTTTCGGCGGTGGTTACATAGCCTGTTGCTGCTATAAATTTTGCAAACTGCGCATTGGTTACTTCGGTGGTATCCATCCAATAACTAGAAACAGTTACACTATGCTGCGGATACTCATCGGCACGGCCGGTTTTGTCTGAACAACCCATTATAAATTCGCCACCGCTAATAAGTACCATGCCTGCTTTATCTGCCACACCTTTTACAATAGAGATTGTATCAGTTGTAGCGCCAACACCAAAACGATTTGGAATATTACTGGTGCAGTGTAGTGCCGAATCTTTTTTTGCCTGAATAGAATCTTGAATAGCTTTTGCAGTCGAATCACCAGATGTGCAATTCCAAAAAAGACCGCAACAAATAATAAAATATAAATGAGAATATTTTTTCAAAACTAAAAATTAAATGAATTTGTTTCTAATAGAGGTTTGTTTTCTTCTACTGCTTTTTGTGCTTGTAAAGCTAATGTATATAAAGTATCCACAATGGCCTGATTGGCGCCTGCTATATTGTTTTTTTCTTTAGCATCGGTAGTCAGATCAAAAAGTAGCAAAGTGCTTTTCCCGGCACGTTTATCAAGTACTAATTTCCAATTGTTATAACGTACACCTTGCACTTCTTTTTGCGGTGCAAATGCATAAAAAGTGTTGCGCACTTGCTTATTTGATATGATACTTTCAATCATAGGTTTGCCGTCAATTACTTTACCTGTGGGCATTTCAGCGCCTGCTACTTGCAAAAAACTCGTAAATAAATCAACGCCACTGTATATATTCTGATTAACAGCGCCTGCGTTAATCATGCCAGGCCATTTTATAAAACACGCCGACCTTACACCACCTTCAAAACGTTGCTGGTATTTTCCATCGCGCAACTTATGTTGTAAACTAGTGTCCACGAGTCCAAATTTTCCATAGCTGTCTTCAAGCTCTGGATATTTTTCTACTAAAGGCCCGTTATCAGAATGAATAACAATAAGTGTATTTTTTTCGAGACCCACTTGTTTTAAAAAACCCATTAAAACACCTACGGTGTAATCGATATAGGCAACTGCGTCACCAAATGCACCATAGTTAGAACGTCCTTCAAAACCCTTAGGAATAAAATAAGGCGTATGTGTTTCAATATTAGAATACTGTAAATAAAAAGGTTGTTTGCTCGCCGCTTTTTCTTTGATAAACGCACAAGCTTCTCTAATAAACTGCGCAGGAATTTCTGCAAGTTCATTATTATTTAAATCTTTTTCTTTTACACTACCTCGCATGAGTGGAATGGGTGGATAGCCCCTAGATCCAGTATTACCAAGCCTTTCAGGGCCATGGTCATTAGGGTACGGAATGCCCACATAGCTATCAAAACCGTGCGCGGGTGGTAAAAATTTTGGTAGGTGACCCAAATGCCATTTACCCACAAGGGCCGTGGCGTATCCAACTTTTTGTAATTGCCTAGTAAACGTAATTTCTTTACTACTATCTAGTCCTTTTGTGTCAGTTGGAAATAAAACACCCAGTCCGGTTTTGTCATTTACACGTGGGCTATACCTGCCCGTCATAATGGCTGCGCGCGTGGGTGTGCAAGTCCCGTGTGGTGCGTAAAAATTAGTTAAGATGGTGCCTTCTTTTGCAAGCGCATCTATATGCGGTGTTTTATAATACAAAGATCCGTAACTCGAAAAATCGTCGTAACCAATATCATCAATAATAATATGAATAATATTGGGTCTTGCGCCAATGCTTGTTTGCGCACGCAATTGCGCAACACAAATTATGCACCACAAAAAACAACAAATAATTTTATGTAAAAAGTTACGCTTCAAGTTTTAATTATTTTTTTGCAGGTAATTTTCCATCTATAAATTCCCAATCAGAAACATGCGGATGCCTATGATTATTTTTTAAAATCTTTTCCATTTGCGCGGCAAGTGCTGGATTCTGTGCAGCAACATTGGTAGTCTCATATGGATCCGTTTTTAAATTGAAAATTTCCCAAGGGGCCTGTTTGTTTTTTTTAATGTCAGATTTTACACCTTTCCAATCTCCTATCATAACAGCTACTTGCCCCGTTTTTTCGGGGTACTCGAAATACAAAAAATCACGTCTAGCTTGTGTTTGAGGGCTTCCAAATAAAGTAGGTAGTAACGATATGCCATCTGTTACTGGCGTATTTTGTTTTGTTAACTGAGCTAGCGTTGCCATCATATCATACTGCACCGATGGAACATCAGAAACCGTTCCTGCTTTTATCTTTGAAGGCCAGTGTGCTAGAAATGGAACACGAATGCCACCTTCATACAAATCCATTTTTCTTCCTCTAAAACCAGCAACGCTATTAAAAAACTCTGTTTGCACACCACCCACATCAAAAGTGGCGCCATTATCACTTGAAAAAAATACGATTGTGTTTTGGTCTAAGTGTAAGTCTTTTAATAATGCAAATATTTCACCTACCTGCGTGTCAATATAAGTGATCATAGCAGCGTAAGTAGCGAGTGGATATTTATTAGGCGCATAACCGCCTTTATAGCCTAAGTATGGTACTTCTGGAAACTGTCCTAAGTATTTTACAACCTCTTCTTTTGGTGCCTGCAATGAAACGTGCGGGCCTGTGTAAGGGAGGTATAAAAAAAACGGTTTGTCTTTGTTTTTATTAATAAAAGCTTTTGTTTTTTGTGCCATTTTAGTAATGGCATAATCTGTTCCTGTAAATTTTTCAAACGCAGAATCGGCAGTTGTGCCTACCGGCAATTTTTGATGCACATATATAAATGGATTACGCAAACTATCCCATTTGCCATTTTCCCATAAATGTGTTGGATAAAAATTGTGTGCTTGCTTTTGACAGTAATACCCATAAAAATAATCGAAGCCTTGTTCATTTGGGTTACCCGTATTATCGTGCATCCCTAGTCCCCATTTACCAATGGCGCCAGTAGTATAACCCGCTCCCTGCATGAGTTTAGCGATGGTAAACGTATTTTCTGGTAACGGCATTTGTCCACCCTCGGTGCTGTCTTCAAAACCACCTAATTCATAATTGCCCCTAATATAAGAATGTCCCGTATGCTTTCCTGTCATTAAACAAGCGCGTGCAGGTGCGCAAACCGGTGCCGATGAATAATGCCTTGTAAACCGCATGCCCTCGGCAGCCATTTTATCGAGATTGGGCGTTTTTATCTTTTGTTGACCATAAGACCCTAACTCACCATAACCCATATCATCTAAATAGATATAAATAACATTGGGTAAATGATGTGCGCCGCCTTTTTTTGAAACAGCTTGAGCCATAACACTAGTAGAACTAGAAATCAATAGTGCAAAAAATAAAATTAAACGGCGTTTCATAAAAGCGGTGTCTTATCCTTAAAAGTAATTGAATTCAGTGAAATAATTTTCAAATAAAAAAGTAACCTTATCAAATAAATTATTACCTTAAAATAAATATTTGCTATGCTAGAAAACAAAAAACCAAACAGAAGGGATTTTATGAAAAATTCTGTGAAAGGTGCCATCGGTGCAACCCTTGCTACTGTTGGTTTTCCAACTATTGTGCCCGCTGCCGTTTTTGGGCCCAACGCACCTAGTAATCGAATTAATATTGGCGCTATTGGTCTTGGTCGTATTTCTAGAGAACACGATATGTTTGAAACACTTAAATACAACCATGCAAATATCATGGCAGTATGTGATGTTGATAGTAAAAGATTGAAGGAAGGGAAACAATTTGTAAACGATTATTACACTAAAAAATTTGGCAAACCTTATGATGGGGTAAAAATGTATGACGATGCGCAGGAGTTATTAAACAACAAAGATATTGACGCTGTACTTATTAGTACGCCTGATCATTCGCATGCTTACCTTGGTGTTTTAGCTGCCGAAGCGCGCAAAGACATATACCTTCAAAAGCCTACTGCGCTTACCATTCATGAAGGTCGTGCACTTAGCAACGCAGTTCATAAACAAGGTTGCATTTTGCAAATTGGTAGTCAACAAAGATCCAGTTCACAATTTAGATATGCCGCCGAACTGGTAAGAAACGGACGCATTGGAAAATTAAAAGAAGTACTTATTGGATTACCAAAAGATCCAAGTGGTGAGGTAGAACCTGAAATGCCTATTCCTAGTAATTTAAATTACAACGCCTGGATTGGACCAACGCCTTATGTGTATTACACCGAAAAAAGAGTGCACCCACAAAACGATTATAGCAGACCGGGATGGATGCGTGGTGAAAATTATTGCGCTGGCATGATTACCAATTGGGGCGCACATCATATCGATTGTGCGCACTGGGCCATGAATACAGAATACACCGGACCTAAAGAAGTTTGGGGTAATGCCGTATATCCAACATCGGGCTTATGGGATGTGATGGGCGATTTTACTACCTATGGCTTATATGAAAATGGGGTAAAAATGACCATTAGCACGGGGCTTCCTAATGGTATCAAATATATTGGTTCCGAAGGATGGATTTTTGTTACCAGAGGTGCTTATAAAGCAAGTGCCAGTGACCCTGTGGTAGCGTCTGGACAAAAGGCATTAACGGCTAGCAATGATAGCATTATAACTTCTGTTATAGGTGAAAACGAGGTTAACCTATATAGAAGTGATGAGCACCATGGCAACTGGCTTGATTGTGTAAAATCTAGAAAGCAACCTATTGCACCTGTAGAAGTAGGCCATAGATCCTGCTCTACCTGTATTGTGCACTCTATTGCGATGAAAACAAAGCGTAAACTATATTGGAACGCAACCGATGAAAGGTTTATAAATGACGATGAAGCCAATGGTTTTTTAAACCGTCCGCACAGAACTCCTTACACGATAAAGGGGCTTTCATAATGCATAACTCACTCACTATAAATTAGGTATAAAAACAACGTGTAAAAAATACAAACTCGATAAATTTTAATGATATTTGGATAATATTAATGATTCCAATTAAAATTTTAGGCTCGTGTTAAAGCAACTTTCTTTTCGACTTATCGTTTTTTCTCTGTTTGTTATTTTAGTGAGTGCAGCTTGTAGCAAAAGCGGTGGCGGTTCTGGTGGCGGCGGCGTTACACCAACACCTCCTGCACCACCCGTTGAAACAGAGGAAAATATTGTTTTCACATTCGATATTGATCCGGGTTCAAATATTTATGCGGCATTAGGTGCTACTCAAGAAGTAAAAATCACAGTTACTTCAAAAATGCCAACTGCTGGCGTAACTACTGACATTGTTGTAAAGAGAGATTCAGATGGTACTACCGTATCTAGTTCAAGCTTAACGGCTGCTACGACATCACCAATCACGGCTACGATATCTAATTTAGCAACCAACGTTGTTTGTACCGCTACTATTACTTTAAAGTCTGTTTCTAAAACTTCAAATACCGCTACCAAAACATTTAAGATTGCAAGAAAATAATTTTCTTAATCTCTAATACAGCGCACACTAAATCCTGCAAGTCTATTATTGTTTGAAACAGTATAGATAATTCTGGGATTGGAAGTTACTACATAAGCTTTTGCAAACGTTGCATCCGTATAATCACTAGACCAGTAATGATGCCCAGTGCCTCTATCCGTAATTGTACCGTTACCATAAGCTAAGTAACCAGCCGCATGGATTTTTAATACCGACGTAAAGTTATTAGAGTAGCCATTGGTGTTTAACACAGATATCCATTCTGTAGCATTAGGAATTCTCCAGCCAGCCCCTAACTCAATGGTACAAGGATCATTAGCAGGCTGCCAATCTTGAGTTGGCTGGGTTCCTGAAGAAGTCCAAGCAGTTGGTAATCTGTTAGTACCCAAATACCTGTAGCCTCTCTTATAATTAAACTGCCAATACCATCCACTTGCATTTTCTGTAGCATCTGTAGCACTTGTTGCTTCGTTAGTTGCTCCTAAATTAGAAGTAATCCAACATTTACTAGCACCACTAATGTTGGTTAATACTGTTTTATAGGTAACTGTTTTTACAACAGGTGCAACACCATCAGTTGTTACGTGATTAATCGTGATATTATCACCACAAACAAATGTTTTTGTTTTTTTCCCGGAAGTTTCAAGTCCCTGGCCAGTTCCTACTTGTCCATTGGTATTTACATACGTTGTTGGAATGGTACTAATTTTTCCATTAATGGTTAATTGCGCATTAACAGTATTGACCGAAAAAAATATAACTAAGACATAAATATGTGCACGCATAAACTATTTATTAATAATAATAATCAAACTGAATTCTATCGCTTAGTGTTAAACTATAGCTCGCATTATTTACAGGCATATAAGTAAGTGTAACACCTACTAAGTTATAAGCAGTATTACTTATTCTCACGCCATTAATAAACATTTTTACTTTACTGTTTACAGATTTTGTTTGCGTTAGTGTAAAAACTGTTTGCGAAGCGGTTGCTCCAAACTCATCAGACACTTCTCGAACCAACGAAAAATCTGTTCCATTTACAGCAGCTGCTAAAGCATTAATTCCATTCCCTTTCATAATACCTGTAATAGTGCTAACACCTGTTCCCCCATTAGCAACAGCAACAATACCCGTTAATTTACTAGCCGCTAAGCTTATAATTTTTGCATTTGTAATAGAGCCGTCTGCAATAGCAGTTGTAGCAATCGCTGCGTCTACATAGGTTTTAACAGCGTTTTGGGTAGGAAATAAAACATCACTTATGCCAAGTGTTGTAGTAGCTGATTTATTGGTACTATTTTCTTTTAAATCTAATGCAGCTTGGGTAAGCGTACTAATTGGTTTATTTAAATCAGTGGTGTTATCTACGTTGTTCAGCAATAAATTACTTTTTGCACCGGTTACTGAGCTTGCACCTGTTCCCCCATTTGCAATCGCCACAACACCTGTTAACTTAGTTGCTGCCATACTTACAATTTTTGCATCCGTAATTGACGCATCTGCAATAACAGTGGTTGCAATTGCTGCATCCACATACGTTTTAACCGCTTTTTGTGTAGGAAATAAAACATCACTGATACCGAGTGTGGTAGTTGCAGATTTATTGGTGCTATTTTCTTTTAAATCTAATGCAGCTTGAGTTAGCGTACTAATAGGTTTATTAATATCGGTGGTATTATCAACATTGTTGAGTGCTAAATTTGTTTTTGCACTTGCCACGGTGGTAGCACCGGTACCGCCATTAGCTATGGCCACAACACCTGTTAACTTATTTGCTGCCAGACTTACAATTTTTACATCCGTGATAGAACCATCCGCTATAGCAGTAGAAGCAACTGCTGCATCTACATATCCTTTGTTGGCTGCATCGGTAGACACAAGGGGTTGATCTGTAAGTGTAATTTTTTTGGTGGCAGCAATAGTCACATTCCCCACTAGCGTACCGCCATCTAAACGTAAATAGCGTGCATCGGTAGATGCTTGATTGGCTGTAATTTCTCTCCACACAGAACCATCATAAATAAATGTTCTACCATTATTTGCTGGGGTGGGATCAGATGAAACAATATAAATATTACTATTTGCAGGTGTAGGAACCGTTCCAGAAAAATTGCCAGCATTATAAACGCCGGTATAAGTTAAACTGAGTGTTAGCACTAAATCACCATTAGCATCTGGTGCAATACCATTTACTTTTTTGATAGCACCTACCACATCATTAATAGGGATGGATGCAGTTGTTGTAAATTGAGATGCACCAGCTTTTACATATCCACTAGAAAGCGTTCCAGATCCGGTACCGCCATTTAAAACAGGTACTATGCCTGATAATTTACTTGCAGACAAGCTAATAATTTTTGCATCCGTAATTGATCCATCTGCGATTGAAACACCTGCTACGGCTACGTCTACATATGTTTTAACGGCGTTTTGTGTAGGGAATAATACATTGCTCGTGCCTAGTGTTGTGATAGCAGATTTATTGGCTGTATTTTCTTTTATATCAAGTGCTACTTGTGTAAGTGTGCTAATGGGCTTACTAATATCTGATGTATTATCAACATTATTAAGTGCTAGATTAGTTTTAGCAGTAGCAACGGTACTTGCGCCAGTACCACCATTTGCAATAGCAACAACGCCTGTCAATTTACTGGCACTTACAGAAATGATTTTTGCATCAGTGATTGATCCATCTGCAATGGCTGTTGTAAAAATAGCTGCATCTACATATGTTTTAACGGCATTTTGTGTAGGGAACAAAACATCGCTTGTACCAAGTGTTGTAATTGCAGATTTGTTGGCTGCATTTTCTTTTGCATTAAGAGCTGCCTGCGTAAGTATACTAATGGGCTTACTAATATCTGATGTATTATCAACATTATTAAGTGCTAAATTAGTTTTAGCAGTAGCAACGGTACTTGCGCCTGTACCGCCATTTGCAATGGGAACAACGCCGGTTAACTTAGCAGCACTCAAGCTTATAATTTTTGCATCTGTTATGGACGCATCAGCTATAGCAGTGTTAACAATAGCTGCATCAACATATGTTTTTACCGCATTTTGTGTAGGAAATAAAACATCGCTGGCACCTAGTGTTGTAGCAACTGATTTGTTAGCTGTATTTTCTTTAATATCAAGTGCTACTTGTGTAAGTGTACTAATAGGCTTACTAATATCTGATGTATTATCAACATTGTTAAGTGCTAAATTGGTTTTTGCAGCAGCCACTGTACCTGCGCCGGTACCACCATTTACAACAGCAACAACGCCTAATAATTTACTGGCACTTACACTTACAATTTTTGGATCTGTAATGGAAGCATCGGCAACAGCAGTTGCTATTATAGCAGCGTCTACATAGGTTTTAACAGCATTTTGAGTAGGGAATAAAACATCACTGGTACCAAGTGTTGTAACAACAGATTTATTTGAAGCATTTTCTTTTACATCAAGTGCTGCTTGTGTGAGTGTACTAATGGATTTATTTGCGTCTGATGTATTATCTACATTGTTAAGTAGCAAATTAGTTTTTGCAGCAGCCACTGTACTTGCGCCGGTACCCCCATTTGCTATAGCAATAACGCCCATTAATTTATTTGTATTTAAGCTTACAATTTTTGAATCAGTAATAGAACCGTCTTTAATTGTAACCCCTGCCACCGCTGCATCTACATAAGTTTTTACGGCATTTTGGGTTGGAAATAAAACATTGCTTACGCCAAGAGTGGTAGTGATAGATTTATTTGCAGTATTTTCTTTTACATCAAGATCGGAACGGCTTACAGTATTTGATAATAAAGTTGTTAGTGCTGATTGCTTAACATAAGGCTGAAGCATGGCAACAGTATCATTAGTATTTAACTTTCCATTAATTGTCGATACAACCAAAAGATTAAGTTTTGCTAGGGTTACAGCACCATTTGCAATGAAGGGTGCGGGATAATTTCCGGTCAAATCACCGCCAGCTGTTCCAATAGGCGCTGCAGATAAGGCAAAGGGAACACTTTGCAATTGATTCATACCTACAAGTGTAAAATTACTTGCGCCGTTTGGATCAATTTCTAATTTGATATATTTTTTTCCTGTAGCCCAATTTACAGAAGCGATTGATCCAAGAACGTTAACGCCACCAGCGGCACCAATTACAATAGTAAATAGGCCAACATAATTGGTAGCAACCGTTTTTGTTTCTTGATATGTAATAATCCCGTTTGCAGCGCTATCAATAATAGACAAGCGTACCGTAATAATATGTGTAGATATCGGCTCTCCACTTGCATTTCGGGCAATTCCTTGATAATTTAATTGCTGCGGGATTTGTGCAAAAGCTGTTGCTACTAATACCAACATACCCACCATCAAAATATACTTTTTTATCATTGTCTTTCTTTTATGATTTTAAATGCCCCAGATTTTATTTTTTCTCCAGCTGTATTTTCTAGCACTAACTTTATATAATACACCCCGGCGCTTAATCTGGTTAAATCCGTTTTTTCAATGAGTTGATACCCGTTTTTGTCGATACTCGTATTGCCTAAAATTTTTCCTTCTTGAGATACTAACTGAAACATTAGCTTACCAACGGCAAAAGATTGAATGTTTATAGTAATGATGCCAACTGCAGGGATTGGATATATAATCACTTCTTCAGGAAGCCACGTAGGCCTAGATGGCTTGTATAATTTATCGAAAGGCTGTAATACGCCACTTGTAACGTTCCAAAAAGCACCTACCCTATTAGTTGGGGATCCATTTCTAGCAAAATAAGTATCAATAATGGTTGCTTCACCAACACTCCAATCAATAACATAGGAATTAGATAAGGTTCCAGTACCACCACTTGTATTTAAAATTAATGGACTTGCTGGAGGAATTACAATTTGGGCTAACGCGCCAATATTTAATATGATACTAAATGAAAAAAGTAAAAGTTTTAGCATACACGAAACTTTTAAATAATGCTACGAGGCAAAACAAAAGAAGTGCTGCTAAAATATTTTTTAAATGACAGAAGGAATTATTTTGTATGTCGCAATGATATAATTACATGTAAGAATTATGTATTATCCGCAATAATTAATGTTTTAAAGAATCAATAAAATCAGTGGGAGACTGTTTTTTAAACTTCGCAAATGCTTTATACATCGTTTGTCTAGAACCAAAGCCAGACATTTTTGCTAATGCTTCAATAGTGTATTCTTCATGCTTCCCTTGTTTAAGTAAGTCTACTAAATAGTCTATTCTACTTTTATTTAATAAATCGGCAAACCCTAATCCTGTATTTTGTTTTATGAAAGCGGTGACAATAATTTTATTTGTATCTAACTCAATTGATAAATTTTCGATAGATGCTTTTTCTTTTAAATAAAAATGACTGGTGTAAAAAGCGATTTCAAAATTATCTTTTGAAATTTCAACTTTGTTGACATCGCTTAAATCATAATGATACCATGGTGCATTGATGCTATGTGGCCTATATAATACCCCTAAAACTAAAAATACAGGTAAGATATGGGTCGAATACATACCATTGGTGTACTCATTTATAGGTAGTGTATTTTCAAAAATATACAATAAGAAGCCCAGTATCATCAGCGACGTCCAAAACCTTAAGGGCGCATAAAATTGATTTTTGTGTGGTTCAAAAAAACTAGTCTTAATCATGAAGCTACAAAAAAATAAAAAGTAGGCGCTAAGCAGCAGGATCCGAAATATTTTTATATACAAATTAGTAGTTGATGCAACGGCATAAAATTGAAAAGCATCGGTATGTATAAAATAGGTTGTGTTAGGTGTAGCATATATAAATACCAACAATAATCCTACTAATGCAGTAAAGCCTTCTCCAATAAAAATCCAGGCTGGTATTTTGTAAGCATATAAAATGAGTGCGATATTGATAACAAACATGGGCATGATATCAATTATTAACCTAACAATTGATAATTCTAATTCTGATATATGCCCTTTAAATAAAAAAAGATTTACAATACTAGCGAATGTTAGTAATCCAATGAATTGAGTTTTTAGCAAACCCGAATGTCTGAAGTTTTTAGCAACCTCAAGAATAGAAAAAATAGCGATAGATACAAATGAAAAATACAGATAAGGAGCAAAACTCATAAAAGAAAATACGCTTGAGGGGTGGTATTACATAAAATGTAAATATCACTAAGAACGTACATCTTTGTTTAATAAAACTTACATTAAATTGATAAAGTTTGTAACAAGTGTGTAATTACAAATGATTATCAATAAGTTATGTTATGTTATTTTCCCATTCTTAATTGCACACCCATTTCAAATGCTCCAGCATTTAAGCTAACCCATTATTTTACCATATATGCTAAGTCTCCATTTTGGTTAGCCATTTTTTACAATAACTTTTCGCCGTTTTGGTTTTGAACCGGGCCGCTATTACTCTTTTATTATAGGGGTACTTTAACGGATAATAGTAAGTTAAGGGTTACTGATATCATTCATTTTATACCTTTTTTAGTGCAATTAATAGGTATATTTCCTTATTTACTTACTCCTTTTAGCTATAAAGTAGGTATTGCTGCACAAATTTTAAATGACCTCAATTTAATTACTCAGTTTAATGTCAATTGGATTACTAAGCCAATTGTAAATTTTTTGGGAAGACCCCTATTGGTATTTTTGTATTTAGGTTACATAACCTATTTATTATGGTTACATCACCCTAAATCCAATAGAAGAAAAGTTCCTATTCAACAATTTCAATTAACCTATAGGTGGCTCATATTATTAGAAGTAACTACGGCTATTCTAATCATCAATTTCTTTTTATTAAGCCTCAGTTTATCCAATCAAACTGTAACTGCCACCATGATCAATGCGCAGTTTACCCACTTTTTTAGTGGCATTGCCTATTTTTGTATGTCGTTTATGCTGTTATTGTTTCCACGTATATTATACGGGATGCCTATTTATGCAGTAGAACCCACTACAACAAACCAGCCAACTAAGGAAATAACCGAAATTGCCGTATCGCAAGATGATCCGTTTTTTGAGTTGGTAGATAAAATAAACGCTTACTTAGTAAAGGATGAACCATACCTAAACCCAGACTTTACCATTAATGAGTTAGCTGCCTCATTAAAAGTACCAGTTCACCACGTGTCTTATTGCTTAAATACCTTAATGAACGTAAAGTTTACAACGCTGCGGACACAACTACGCATTCAATACGCTGCCAAACTATTAGATGCTGGCCAAGCAGATGAGCTTTCGATGGATGGAATTGGAAAAAAGGCTGGATTTTCAACACGATCCAACTTTTACAATGCCTTTAAGACAGAAACAGGCATGACTCCGTCAGAATACCTAGAGCGTAAAAATAATGCTATAAATAGGAAATAACCTATCCTATTATTAACTTTTGAACCTCGTTTATTTGATCTTTCGCAATAAAATATTCGAAATAGCGCTTATCGGTTTCACTTCTAACACTCAAAATTAACTGGATGTCTTGGCTTGAGGCATATTTGAACTTTTCATTAATACCATTAATTACATCGCTTCTAACCTTTTTTTGCATGCCTACATTTTTGTCTTTAATACCCAAAACGTAATTTATTTCAGAGATGGTGGCAGTGGAGCCCACAAAAGACTTTTCAATAAACAAGTCAATAAGTGATAGTTCGGTTTGATTGAAGGAAACGTCCAATTTTTTAGCGCCAACCGTAAATTTATCGGTGGACCTTTTTTGATTTTTTTGGGATGGAACTTTAAAAAAGTACCAAAGCGGAGCTAAAAACAGGAATAAGAAAAGCCATAGAGGCCAAATAGAAGCTACATCAAATTGTACGCCCCACAAAGATGCTGGCTCTTTAGCAAACTTAGATTCGTCAATAACGAGGGTATCTAAATCCCCAGTTGCAGGAAAATAACTATACAAAATCCCGTCTTTATAATACTGTATGCTTGAAAGATCGAGCCTATTAATGCTTTGTGCGAGGGCTCGGTTGGTATTTATTGAAACCGAGTTGTTTAAATAATTAAACCAATAAACATCTTCGCCATCCGAAATAAAATATCCTGACGGGTTGTATACTTTTGTTTTGGCATTTTTAATAATACTTAAATAGTTGGCATTTAGCTTTCCAATTTCTAACCAATCCCATGTTTTGCAATCCAAATACATGACACCGTCTATGATAGTTCCTGCAGCACTCTGAAATCCTTTAAGGCCAGAATTAATAACCTGCTGGTAGGGAATGTATAGCGCATTTTTAGAAATATCAAACCAGCTACTGCCTGGAAAAATGGGATTATAGACTTCGATATTTGTTGGAAACACATCCCATTCACCATCTTTAAAATTAAAGCCTCTGATGGTACCGTTGGTTTTCCAGAAGCCATAGCCACCATGGTTGTATACGGTTTCGCCACTTGAAAAATAAAAAGCACCTAAATTATAATTGATATTTTCATTGTCGTCAATACGTTTAAAATAGAGCAAAGAGTCCGTCTCCGCTATCTGCTGGTAAATACGTCCTGCGCCAGAAATCGTTATAAAAAAGTTATTTGGCGTTTTTATAGCTACCTGCTCCCTAATCCCTAATACGGGATGGTTAAACTGAATAAATGACTGTGAAGGCCCGCGCAACACGAGTGGCGAACTAGAAGGTTTGATAATTTGTCGTAAGAAATAACTGTTTTTAACGGTTATAAGCCCTGTTGTATCTAAAGGAGCGCCTAACGAATCTGTGGCAACATACGTTACCCCTTGTGAAAATGTAAAAAAGAAACTTGAAAAACAGAAAATGACGAGTAATAATAGTTTTCTCATAAATGATTGATTTTCAATAGTTAAATAGGACATGTAACCTATTTTTTACATTTGAATACCTAACAAATATAGGAAATTACCTATTAGCTAACCCGTTATTTCACCTAGTTTATTTACAGGGAAATTAGAGAACTGCATCTTCGTATGCGAGAATACCGTTAATATGTTTATACACACCGGGGGGATGCTGTATAGATATAGAGACGGTATTTTTGTTTAGTCCCTATTTTGACGGTTACGTCTAATAATGATGAGGATGATGGCCATGATGCCAAAAATGATTGGAAATGTCATATCTCAAAGTTAAGGATTATTGAAACATTATTCGCCATAGAGTCCTTTTTCGCAGGCGTACGTAACTAAGCCCGCCATAGACTTAACCCCCATTTTTTGCATCACCCGAGTGCGGTGACCCTCAACCGTGCGCTGGCTCAAATAAAGCGTAGAGGCAATTTCTTTACTTATATAACCCTTACAAATCAGCGTGATAATATCTTTTTCACGTTCCGAAAACACCACCAAATGTGCTTTACTGCCCGATTGAAACTTTTCAATAAGGTCTTTCACCTGCTTATTACTTTCGGTACAAAAGTATGACCGGTTATTAAACACAGACGCTACAGCCTGCTCAATATCCGCCTTATCGGCGTTTTTCATCAGATAACCAATGGCCCCTGCGTCTAACATTTCCATAATGTGGCTTTCTTGTCCAAACACAGATAATGCAATTACTTTGGCGCCAGGATGTCTTTTACAAAGTTCTTTGGTAGCCATTACGCCATCCATTACTGGCATCGAGATGTCAACTAAAAAAACATCGGGGGTATAGCGGGCGGCTACAGCAAGTAAATCCAATCCGTTTTCGGCCTCGCCCACAAGTTCTATTCCGTCAATACTAGCCAAAAGCATTTTTAGGCCGCGTCTAAAAATGATGTGATCATCCGCAATAAGCACTTTAATTTTTTGAGTTAGCATAAGCAAAGGTTTTGGTTATATAAAATTTAACATATGCAATATGACTGCAATAAATATTGAAATCATAGAGAAAAACACTGAATTATTTCTGCACTATACACGTACATTAACTTATCAACGATTGAAGGGAAGATGCGATCTAGGGATTATCTTGCGACTATGCAACAGTATTTAGCGGGATTAAATGAACCACAAAAAGAAGCGGTATTACACGTGAATGGGCCTCTCATGATTGTGGCAGGAGCGGGCAGTGGAAAAACAAAAGTTTTAACAACACGCATTGCTCACCTGATGTCGGCGGGTGTAGATGCATTTAATATTTTAGCGCTCACATTTACCAACAAAGCAGCGGCAGAAATGAAGGAAAGAATTGAGCGCACGCTGGGCAATACCGATGCAAGAAATTTATACATTGGCACGTTTCATAGTGTGTTTGCGCGCATTCTGCGCGCCGAAGCGCACCGCTTAGGTTATCCCAATCACTTTACTATTTATGATACCGATGATAGTAGATCGGTTATTAAAACTGTCGTTAACGAATTAAACCTAGACGATAAACATTACAAAGCAAACATTGTAGGCAGCCGTATTTCAAGTGCTAAAAATGCACTCTTGTCGCCTGCCGAATATGCTACAGATTACTACATTCAGCAAGAAGACATGCGTGCCAATAGGCCTGCCATTGCTCAAATCTATGCAGCTTACGCTAGCAGATGTTTTAAAAATGGCGCCATGGATTTTGATGATTTATTACTCAAAATGCATGAGCTCTTAAAAAACTTTCCGGAAGTATTACATAAGTACCAGCACAAATTTAAGTACATACTTATTGACGAGTACCAGGATACCAATCCGGTGCAGTATCAAATTACAAAACTACTTGCAGCCGTGCATGAAAACATTTGCGTGGTAGGTGATGATGCGCAAAGCATTTATAGTTTTAGAGGCGCCACCATCGAAAATATTTTACAATTCAAAAAAGATTATGACGATGTAAAAGTGGTAAAGCTGGAACAAAATTATAGAAGTAGTCAAAACATTATTCATGTTGCCAACGAAGTGATCAAAAACAACGAAGGGCAAATCCAAAAAAATCTTTGGACCGAAAATAAAGAAGGTGAAAAAATATGTTTGGTACGCACCATGACAGATAATGATGAAGGACGTTTTGTTGCAGACACCATTCAAGAACAAAGATTACGCAATCATTTTAACAACAAAGATTTTGCCATCTTATACCGTACCAACGCGCAGAGCCGTTCGTTTGAGGAAAGTCTTAGAAGAATGGGTATTCCTTACCGTATTTATGGTGGCGTAAGTTTCTATCAGCGCAAAGAAGTAAAAGATTTTATTGCTTATTTACGCGTGGTAGTAAACATGAAAGATGAAGAGGCGCTCAAACGAATTATTAATTATCCAGTAAGAGGTATCGGAAAAACAACCCTAGAAAAATGCGCCATTGCGGCCAACGAACAAAATATTACACTCTTTGAAGTCATTAGTAGGGCTGGTGAATTTGGTTTTAAAGCAGGTACGCTTGAGGCACTGCAAAACTTTGTTACCATGATTCGGTATTTTCAAAGTATGCTGCAGCAAAACAACGCTTACGATGTGGCCGTTCAAGTTGGCAAGCACACCAATTTAGTAAAAGAACTCTTCAACGATAAAACCACCGAAGGTCTAGCACGTTACGAAAATATTCAGGAATTACTCAACTCTATTAAAGAATGGATAGAATCACCAAGTAATGATGATGGTGAACTGGGCGATAAAACACTTGGCGGTTATCTTCAACAAATTACACTGCTTACAGATGCAGATGATGATAAAGAAAATGCAGACGTTGTAAAACTTATGACCATTCACGCTTCTAAAGGTCTCGAATTTGAATGCGTATTTGTAGGGGGTGTAGAAGAAACATTGTTTCCAAGTAGCATGTCTATTAATACCAGAGAAGAACTGGAAGAAGAACGCAGGTTGTTTTATGTGGCTGTAACAAGGGCAAAACAAAGACTCTGGTTAACACATGCCAACGCTCGTTACCGTTTTGGGCAACTGGTTCAAAATGAACCAAGCCGATTTATTGCTGAAATGCCCGAGCAATATGTAGATAAAAGTTACGCAGGTGGAGGTGCCAGAAACAATGCTGGTGCCGATTATGGTTCTGGTTTTGATCGTATGCAAAATAGTTTTGGATCGGCTCCAAAAAGAAAGCCATCAGATAAGCCTGCTTACATGCCACCACCGCCGCCGCCAAAAATTGCTACACATGTTCCGAGTGCAAATTTTATACCCAGCGATACCAGCAATTTACAAGTGGGTGCAAAAGTAGAGCATCAAAAATTTGGATTTGGTACCGTGGGTGCTATGGAAGGATCAGCGCATAACCCTATTGCCACTATCAATTTTGAAAAAAATGGCGAGAAAAAAATTATGCTCAACTACGCAAAACTGCGCATTGTAGAATAATTGTTTTTAACTTACAAAAACATGAATAGCAACAAATACCTAAAATATTTAAACCCGCTTAGTGTTTTTGACACCAAACGTACGCGAACTATTTTTCAAGTAAATCCAACAGTTATTCCAGAAAGAATAGAAGCTACGGAAAGTAAGATTACCATTTTTGATTATTCGCCTGCATCTTTTCAAGAAGTTCAACTAAATCAGGTTACTGATACATTCCCATTTAAAGAAAATAATAATGTTTCTTGGATCAATGTAGATGGCATCCGAAAAGCAGACGTAGAAGCTGTTGCAGCTCATTTTGGTATTCATTACCTCATTGTAGAAGATATTATGAGCGTAAGTCAACGTCCTAAAATGGATGAAATTGAAAACGTATTGTTTTGCTTACTAAACATGCTTTATTTTAATGAGCAGACAGGTGCTGTAGAAACGGAACAAATTAGTATCGTGCTTGGTGATCATTTTATTGTTTCATTTCAGGAAGACGCCAATAGAGATGTGTTTAATAGTATACGGGAAAAATTAAGAATCAATCATACCAAATTACGACTTAGTGGCGCAGATTATCTCTGCTATGCCCTACTAGATATGATTGTAGACCATTACTATACAGTCATGGAAAAACTTGGTGACCGCATAGAAATGCTTGAAGAAAGAATCATTAGAAATAGCAATACAAGGTCTTTAGCAGAAATAAATAGTTTACGCAAAGAGCTGATTGTTTTAAAAAGAAACGTAAGCCCGGTGCGTGATTTAATCAATGGATTTATTAGAAGTGATAGTGATTTGATCGAAGAGAAAACTACTAAATATTTTAAAGATATTTTAGATCACATTACTCAGGCCAATGAACTTGCAGAGAGTTACCGAGATATGATGATGAACTTACAGGACCTTTATTTGAGTCATGTAAATTTAAAATCCAACGAAGTCATGAAAGTAATGACGGTAGTAACTTGCCTACTAGCACCTGCAACTGTAATTGGTGGAATGTTTGGAATGAACTTTGATAAAATTCCTTACCTGCATCATCAATACGGATTTTTTATTGCCGTAGGACTGATGCTAATCGTTCCCATTTGGATGGTTGTAGTCTTTAAAAGAAGAGGTTGGTTTTAAATACTAATTGATGAATACTAGTAACCCCAAGATTTTAAAATGGCTAGGTCTTGCTTAACTGATACTAACGGTGTTTGACCCTGGTAAGATTCCTGCTCCACAATAAAATGCTTTGTACCGCCTACACTTGCACAAACTGCAGTAATCGCTTTGGTTCCAGCAAATCCTTTACCAAGCACACAGCTTTCGTATTGTGACTCACCGGGTTCCGTTGCTTTAATCTCATCTTTTACATGCACCGATAAAAAACGACCCGGATTGTTTTTTACAATCGCAATTGGATCGGCGCCGGTTCCATAAATATTACCCATATCTAGTTGCAAAAACACTGCAGCAGGATCTGTGTGCTCTAATAATATTTCATAAATAGAATGACCTTTCAAATTTTTATTAAATTCAAAATTATGGTTGTGGTAACCAAATTTCATACCGTACTTATTACAAAGCGCTCCACTTTTATTAAACACATCTGCAAATGATCGCATAGCATCATAATTAACACGTAGTTCGTCATCAAGCCATGGGCTAATCACATATTGCATACCAGCAGTGGCTGCATCCTCCACCGTATATTTCCATTCGTCCGTAAAATCTTTTTTTGCGGCGTCCCAGTGTTTTAATTCAAGCATAGAATGTCCGCTTGGCATTTGCAATCCAAAGCCATCGAGTATTTTTTTAAACTCGGTAGCTGTGTAGCCATAAAATTTTCGGTTGGCGTAATTAGCGTGTTCTACATGCTTATATCCTATTTTAGCGAGCTGTTCTAATGTGGCAATTGGATTTTCTTTCATGTCTGCACGTACAGAGTATAACTGAACGCCAATAAGGTTTTTAGCCTGTGCACTAGCAAAAATATCCGATGGAGCAACCATTACACCGGCGGCTGCTAAGGCTGAAGTTTTAATAAAGTTTCTGCGGCTATTTGTCATAACGGACCTTTTATGTGTTGCTTAAAGTTACAATTTATTAAGATTCTTCATCAAAATAAAGCTTATAAAATTGTTTGCCCGATTTTTCGTCATATCCCTTTTCTACTAAGTCTTTACGGCCATGGATATAAATATGAAAATTTTTATCCAATTTAACCACCGCCTTAAAAAATCGTTGTTGCTTTTTCACGGCAGCCACATGTATAGAAAACTCATCTTCTATAACAACTTGCTTGGCCACTTCATACTGGCTTTTATACTGCGTAAAACTTTCTATGAGTTCGGGATGATGAAGCACTTCTTTACCAAAGTCTTGCATATTAAAAGATTCGTGACTAGTAAAGTACTCCATGCTTCGGTGCAAGAGGTCTACCTGATCCGTTTTTGTTACTTCAAACTTATCTTGGTATTCGTTGCTAATAAATAGTTTGCACATACCAAGCGCCGCGTCTGTGTAATGATAACTGTTGGCGCGTCTTGTAATTTGTAAAAAGTCGTTTACCCAGTACTGCGTGTCTTGCTGCTTATTGGTATTATCAACCATACATACCACATAACCATCAGCACCATCTTTATTGTAAATAAGGCAACCTTTATCTAATTTATTGATCGCAATCCCGTCTTCGGCGCTGATACCCCAGCCCTCCTGCTTTGTTTTAAGTTGCAAGAAAGTCTCTTTTGTTTCACTTTTAAATAGACCAATACCGGAAATAAATTCAGTTCCAAATGGGAGGTTGGTAAATTTTGCGACGTATAACTCTCCGTCTTTCACTTTTACATGCGTAGACTTTGCATGTAAAAAGTTTGCCAATAATTTGCTTTGCGCTACAAACGAATCTGGTTCGTTAAAAATGGTTTGTACATAGGTATATACTTCATTTAACGACAAATCACTGAGGTGCGAAAACTGATATTGTTCGGACTCATTAAAGGGAGTTAAAAAATACTTCGTTAATAGACCCGTAACAAATTGATCTTCTATAACTAATGCTTCGTTAGATAAAACCAGCTGCTCTGAACGTGTTGGGTTACCAACCTTATGGACAATTACAGATTCTAATACAACACTATCAATCCCAGTCATAATGTATGATTTACAGTTTCTAGCGCTAAACTACTAAATCATATAAATTATAAGAGATTAATTATACAGCTTATAGAGTAACTATAATTTGGAGATAATTTGCACAAGTTGTGCTGCAGGCTTTACACCAGGCTCACGCCATACTAATTTACCTTCTTTAAAAACAGCCAAGGTAGGAACACTATTCACAGAAAAGTGTGCTGCAATATTTTGGTGTACATCAACATCCACTTTATAAATAGAAATAGATTCACCCATTTTATCTTTCACCTCTTTTAAAATAGGTGGCATCATTTTACATGGACCACACCAAGTAGCGTAAAAGTCAATAAGCACGGGCTTATCAGAAGCTATTATTTTTTCAAAAGATTCACTTAACATGAGATGTTGTTTTTTTAAACATACTAAATAAGAGTCCACCCAATAGTCCAAAATAAATCACGCTATTAAAGGGCTTAGAGGTAATCATACAAGTGCCAGAGGCGCAACCAATATTTTTCCAATATAAATATCCAACTATTGCACCTACAAGCACACCAATAATTACTAGGTACTGTTCTTTAATAAATGTTTTCATACTAGTTTATTTTTTGTAGTAAGCTATTCCACGGTCCACCGTTGTATACTTCAATACCAGCCTTTGCTAATATGCCTTTAGCCATGCCACTTCTAGCACCACTTCTACAAACCGTAATAACAGGCTTACCTGCTTTTTTTAATTCAGCCACCCGACTATTAATTCCATCCAAAGGTATATTTTTTGATCCTTTTATATGTCCATTCGCATATTCACCGGCAGTACGAACGTCAACAATAACTGCACCTTTTTCAATTAATGCATTATAGTTAGTGGGTGGGCCAAATAATTTTTTAATGAACGCAAACATGGTATACAATTTTAGTTTTAAATAATTTTGATACTGCAAAAATTAGCACAATTGATGGGATCAAACGTGACGTATGTCACATAGGTTTATTTTTTAACTAAAATCTTTACAAATTTGGTTAAATCGGCCTGTTCTTGCGGCGTTAATGGCTGATAGCTGGTAAGTTTAGATTTTAGCAGGAGCACTTGTTTATGGGCGGGATAGCTTGCTAATATTTGATCTGTTTGGGCTAGTGAGGCGCTAATTTGAGCCTGGGCTTCGTTAATGGCAGGAGTTGTTTTTTGAACCGGAGTTTTGTCTCTGGTTGGCATTTTTAACACAATAGCTTCTACGGCCGCTATTTGGTGAGCGGGTATCTCCTTGATTTTTTGAGCCTTAAGTAGTAACCCCTCCAACTGTTTTTTGCTTAGGCTTCCCCGCTCTTCGTATTGATGCATTAAACTCATAATAAATAGCGCGTCTTTATTATGTGCATAGCAAAGCGACAGCAACTTATCTATAACGTCTATTTTTTTATTCTTTGAAAGCATGGCATGTAAAGCAGCAAGATAATTAAGATTTGATGAAAATTAATTTTATCTAAGGGCGTATATTAGCAATCTTAATTGAGTTCCTATGAAAAACATCATTGCATTTGTAATTTTTTTTGTTTCACTTAACGTTGTAATTGCGCAAGAAAGTATATTTAGTTATCCAGTTTATAACGGTAAAGATTTAGGATTAACTTTTACGCCAAAATCCGCAACATTTAAAATATGGGCGCCAACAGCTACTGCTGCTAAACTAAATTTATACAAATCAGATTTGGGTGGAACAGCTAATCGTTCGATTGCAATGAATAAAGGAGAGAATGGTGTTTGGTATATTACCGTTCCAGAAAATCTTAAAAATAGCTATTATACATTTCAAGTAAATATTGGAAATACATGGAGCGAAGAAGTGGTAGACCCATATGCTAAAGCCTGTGGTACCAATGGTTTAAGAGCACAAGTAATAGATTTAAAAGAAACCAATCCTATAGGATGGGCCGGGGATAAATCGCCCAGTTTTTCTGTTGCTAATAAACAAACTGATGCTGTTATTTATGAATTACATGTAAGAGACGCCAGTATTCATGCAAGCAGTGGCATAAATAATAAAGGTAAATTTCTAGGATTAGCAGAACTCGGAACAAAAAATAATGCTGGACAAACTACGGGGCTTTCACATATTAAAGAACTTGGTGTAACGCATATTCACCTCTTACCTTTTTACGATTATAATTCTGTAGATGAAACAAAAGCTGCCGTGCAGTACAACTGGGGATACGATCC